>NZ_CP126170.1:4734564-5041847 GCF_033170385.1 Xanthomonas rydalmerensis
CCGCACATGACTCAGCCCTCGGCCTTGGCCGCCGGATTCGGCATCACCCAGCCATCGCGGGACAGGACCGGCTGCGTCAGCTTGCTGGCGTCGATCTGGCGGGCTGTCAGGTGGCGATACGACGTGGCGGCGTCCGGGCCATAGGCGCTCTGCTCGGCATCGTCGGTGCTTGCCTGGGCTTCGTCAGCTTCGCGGGCGCGGCGTTTCTGCTCCATGGCGATGGCATCGGTGACGCCCTTGCGGCCGGCGCCGGCCATTTCCAGAGCCTGCAGAGTGGCCAGGTCATCATCGGACAGGTCATCCAGGCCGGCGGCGATGTCCGGAATGGTCGCCTTCAGCATCGATTCCAGGGCGGTCGGGTCGGTCGGGCCGGAATCACCCGGGGTACGAATTTGGGGGTCGCTCATGGCGTACTCCTGTCTGCGGTGCCAGGAGTGTCGGTGCGCCAGTCGGGCGGAATCCCGCCATTAGGACTTTTTGGAGCGCTATGGAGGGTTTATGGACTCGCTGGCGCCAAAAGGGTCGGTGACTGGGATTAGCTGCCTGCCGGTGATGTCCTGATACAGCAGCAGCAGCCGCGACCCGTCGTAGTGCGACGGCTCATGCCCGCTCTTCCAGCCCCGCAGCGTGGAGCGCGCAACCTCTAGGCGTGTGGCCACGTCAACCTCGGTCCAGCCCACGGATCGAAGATCGGCAAGCACACGGAACCAGTCCGTGCGCGGCAGCGTGGCAAGGCGACGGGCGCTCAAGCTTGGCCATCCCCTGGGCAAAACGCGCGCGCGCGCGAGGCAATGCGGGATCGCAGTAATACCTCTTCCATCACCCCTCCCCCTCCTGCGCCGCGGCGCGTAGGTGCGGCCAAGCCGCTGCAATGGCGTTGCGGACCACTTCGCCCTGTCGGTGATCGAACTCGCCCGGCACGGGATAGCGCCCGTACAGTGTCCGGAACCACTCCATCCGGGCTGATTCAATGGCACGCTCCAAGTGCGGCCCCTGCGGGAGCGTCGGAAGCCCCCGCATTGCCGCGGCCAATCCCCTACGCTCGACCGCATAGGCGGCTTGCCTGGCCATGGATGCCGTCTGCAGCATCGTTTCGACCGTGGTTGATCGGGTGTGGTCAAGTCCGCGCAGCACACGGCGGTAGGCGGCGGCTTCGCCTTCCAACTGCTGGGCGAAGGCGTACAGGGCGGCGGCCTGCTCTCGCTGGATCAGTTCGGCAGGTAAATCGTTCATGCCTTCCCCTGCTGCATCAGCAGTACGTCGTTCCAGTCGCATTTGCCCGGCTGGGTCGGTAGGTAGACATCGCACGCAATGCCGTCCCGCTCTAGGTCGTTGGCCAAGCTGTAGGCGGCGGCTTGTCCGGCATAATTGTCGTCCTTGTCCCCGAACACGGACACGCGCGTGACCCCCGGCGGCGGGCGGAACTTGCGCATATTCCCCTCGTTGACCAGCGCCCAGGTCGGCAGGTCGAACAACTCGGCGGCGGCTAGGGCTGTTTCGATTCCCTCAGCCACACCAAGATGCTCGGCGACGGGGAACAGACGAATTGCACTGCCTGGCTCATAGCCGCTCGACACCAGTTTTCGAGGGGCGGAAACGGGGGCTTTCTTGCCTCCCTCAAGGTAGGTGACGTGCAATGTCTGCGTCTTGCCGTCCTTGCCGCGCATGGACGCCACCATGGCCGTGTATGTACCTTTCGGCCCCCGCTCGCCCCTCTCGAAGTAGTCCAGCGTTGCCTTTGCGATGCCTTGTGGTGGCAGCTTGAGGCCGCGCCCCGCCAGATACTGGGCAACGGCATCGCCTGCCTCGATCGGCCTAGCCTTTGCTGCGTACTTGGCAACTCGCTGGCGCCCATCGACCGGGACGGACGGGGGCGTTGCGACCGCTGCGCCCGCCACCTTCTCGATCTCGCGGCAGGCTTCGGCATACCCGATTCCCTTGCAGCACATGACCAAGGCAATACCGCCCTTGTCCCCGCGGCTGCAGTTACAGAAGAAGCTGCCCGACCCGTTGCGATCGGCAAAGCGAAAACGGTCCTCCCCCTCTCCGTTGGCAGGGCAGCGGTGATGCTTCTTGTCCAAGTAGTTGGCCGGCACGCCCAACATCGGCAGGATAGACGGCCATTTCCCGGCCGCCAGGTCTTTCGCTCGTTCCCGGTCGCTCATGGGACGAACTCCGGCGCGCCACTGCGTTCGCGAGACTTGGCATAGCGGATGGCCCTAGACTTCAGCCAGCGCTTGAGTTCCGGCGAATATTCCATCGGCGGGACATCCTTCACCCGCGGGTCGTTCGGCCACACCCCGAAACGGTCCTTGTACTTGTGTGCGACCCAGCCGGCGGCATAGCCATGTGCGGCGGCGTAGGCACGAAGCCCGCCGATGAACGTGCGCTTTTCCTCCCAGGTGGTCGATTTGTTGAGGTTCGTCCCCTCCACCTCGACCATCTGCCCCGGCGCCATGTCGATCAATGTGCGGGTTCGGCGCTCCGCTCCACATGCCGGGCATGCCTTCTGCCCAGGTTGCAGGATCAGGCCGCACTTACAGCGCACCTGCTCGCGCTCCTTCTGGCTCGGCTCCTTACGCGCCTGCGACTCGCGCTTACCGTCATCCAGCGTGTGCACACCCTCGCTGAAAACCTGCTCTGTGTCCTTGTAGAACCGCAGGTAATTGCCGCTGTGATCCAGCCATAGGCCGAACTCCTTGCCCGGAGCGGTCCGCATCAGCCGGCCTAGTTGCTGCATGTGGCTCGACAGGCTCTTACGGTAAGGGCGCGCGGAGATCCCGCACAGCACGTCCGGCACGTCGAATCCCTTGGTAAGCACCTCGCAGGACACCAGTCCGTGGATCGTGGAATCAGGGCGCTTGAACTCTTCCACCAGCCTGCGCCGCGTATCGGCGTCACCGTCCTTGTAGCTGATCTGCTGGAAGTTGAAGCCAGCCGCGGCGAACTGGCGGCACAATTCCTCGCCGTGCTTCACGGTCGCAGAGAACACAATCGTCTTGACTGGGCCGCCGAAATGTAGCTCTGTCTTCTGCTGCCACTCGGCGACGATGTCGCCAATGATGGACATGCCGCGCTTCTCGATTTCCTTCTCCGACCACTCGCCGGCCACAACCTTCATGCCCTTGGTGTTGATCGCCGTCGCGGCGTAGACCTTGAGCGGCGCCAGGTACTCGCGCGCGATCAGTTCATTGGTCGTCGTGACGTTGACCATACCGCTGTAGACCTTCGCCATGCCCTTCGTGAAAGGCGTGGCCGTCAGGCCGACCACGATGGCATCGGTCTTTTCCAAGAACTCGGTGACCTTCTTGCGCATGCAATGCGCTTCGTCCACGAACACCACCTGCACGTCGTCAGGGATGCCGCGGCGCTCCAGGGTCTGCGCGCTGCAGACCTGCAGGCGCTCCCAGCCGCGGAAGCGCCAGTGTCCGGCCTGCACCACGCCGTGCGGGATGCCGTATTGGTCAAGGCGCTGGCTCGTCTGATCGACCAAAACGACGCGATCCACAATGACCATGGCGCGGGACAGCTTCCGGGCCGCCTCCTGCAGCATGTAACAGGCGATTTCGGTCTTGCCCGACCCGGTCGGCGACACCAGCACCTGCTTACGCTTGCCCGCCGCAATCCCGGCGCGTAGCTGCGCGACGCTCTCGGTCTGATAGTCGCGAAGTTCGACGGCGCTCACTTGGCACCTTCCAGCTTGGCCAGCTTGCGCTGCAGGGATGTCACTTCCTTGCGCAACTCGCCGCAGGTGGTCATCCACTGATTGCGCGTCGCCTCGACGGTGCGAATCTGCGCCTTCAGCCGGGCCATTTCCTTGGCTATCGATGCCTCGCCCTCGCTTACGGTGTCGTAGCTTTCCAGCATTTCCGCCAGTTCGGCCGCGTTGTCGCGCACGGCTGCAAGCTCTGCCTCAAGCGCAGCGATGCGAGATTCCGGTTCCTGTGGGGCCTGCGCGCTGCCCTGCACGCGCTTCGCCGGGGCGGGCGGCTGCGGCTCCTTGCCCTCAACCTTCGCCACCGCCTTGGGTAGCGAGACCTCGCCATGCGCCACCTGCTTTGCCAGGGCCGGGTCTGCCTTGGCGACCTTGTCGGCCATGCGCTGGGTGCGCTCGCTGGCGCCGGATTGCGCGGCGCGGTCGGCGACCCGATCAAGCGGCAACGTTGCCGGTTGATCGCTCTTACGGTCGCCACCGTGGCTCTGAGCCTTCGCCCAGTCCTGCGCCGTGGCGACGATCGCCGCCTGCTGACCTGCCGACATGTGCCGGCGATGCAGGTTCGCCGACAGCACGAAGGAAACGATGTTTCCGCCCTTGAACTCGGAAAAGTGCGGCTCTACGCCGGCTTCCAGGCATGCGCGGTAACGGTTGCCGCCGTCCAGAATTTGTCCGTCCAGCAGCACGATAGGCTGGCTCAGGCCGTTGGCTGCGATGTCGTCGCGCAGGGAGTCGAACTCAGCGCCAGACAGGCGCGGAAACAGGGTGCAAAGGGGGTGCAGTTCGTATTGCGGATGTGGCATGATGGGCCTCGTAACTTGAAGCCCCGGTTCTGTTCGCGAGACGGCCGGGGCTTCGTCGTTTCTGACGAATGGGCCGCCGTAGCGACCCGCTTAGCGCCAGACACCTGCAAGCCCCATTTCCGCCTGCAGGGTGGTCGCCGTCCTTGCCCCATCGCGCCCGATCCTTCGGGCGAATTCGCGTCACGCCTCGCGTATCTCAGTTATCTAACTACCCTAGAGATACTTCTTCCCATGCTGCTGGACTACTTCCTGACAGATGCCAGTGGCCTGTCTGGAGACAGCCGAGAGCATCCAAGCGCGGGGGCTGGACGTTCTCGGCCGGTAACCCTTGAGTGGGTCAGTCTTGCCGGTAAGCATCTTGTCCGGGACGTGCGCTATGCCTACTACGGCGCACCCTGCTGTTTCAGTCCCTATCCCACGGTTGCAGGCTTCTACGATGTGGCCCCGTCGTTACCCGACGACCGCACCGGCCGATGTCGCCATCAGGTATTCGGCAGATCCTTGCTTAGCGCCGTTGGCATCAGGGCGCCACTCTCATCGAAGCTCTCAGGCTTCAATAAAAATCTGATCTTCAACTCATGGACCTTCGGGATGCCTCGATCTTTTGGCCACATCGAAATGGCAGCGTGGCTCTTCAGCCCAAGCGCTTCCTGCAGCGCCTTTGCTGAACCGAAAAGTGCGATGGCCTGGGGCTTTGTAAGCATGCCAGTAGACTGACAGGCTGACACCCGCGTGTCAATACACTGACAGACGGCTTTGGTAAGCTCACTGACATGACTACTCAAACCCCCCTCCCCTGGTATCGCTTCAAGGAAGCGAGGCTCAATGCGGGACTCTCGATGCAAGAGGCGGCCAAGAAGATTGGCTGCTCACGACCGCTGATCATTTCTTGGGAAGCTGGCATAGCGAAATCGATTGGTGGCGCCTACCTGCTCGCTGCGGCCGAAGCGTATGACGTAAGTCCTGCGTGGCTTCTTGGCAAAACCGATGAAGACGGTCCTAGTAACTACATCAGGCCCAAAAAGTGGCTTGAAGGCATGTATCGGGTTGAACACATACGCTTTAGCGACCCGTTGTGGGCGTTCATCCAAGGCCGTGATGCCGAGCCGATAAGTTCGATCGATGTAAGCGAGACGTACTTGAGATCTTTGCTGGGCCATGTCCCGCAGCCTGGTCGTCTGAAGCTCGTGACCGCGAGCGGCGACTCAATGGCTCCGAAGGTTGACCCTGGCACGATGGTGCTCGTGGATACAGGCATCAATGCCTTTGAGGGTGATGGTATCTACCTGATCGACCTTGGATCTGGCAGGCAACTAAAAGCGCTTCAAGATCGCGGCGACTCGGTCTATGTCGTGAGCGCAAACGCTGCACTGTATCCGGCCTTTCCAGCAAATGAAGGTATGAAAGTGATCGGCAAGGCTCACTTGATCACGAAGCTGGAGCGCCTGGGATAAGATGAATTTTTGCTTAATGGAGTAAGCATACTGACATCCGCGACTGTCAGAGTGTTGACTTGTTCTGTTAGTAGACTGACACTCTCCCCATAGCGCCGGATCGCCCGGCTGCTGGGAGAGGCAATGAGCGGCACCAGCACTATCACCATCGATCACGCCTCAGCGCTGATCGAGCGATACAGAGAATCCGACTGGATCACCCAGGAGATCGCCGAGCGCGCGCAGCGCGCGATCCGGGAGCGTCTCTACTACGGGAACCCAATGACCACTGCCCACCGCGCCAGGATGCTGGCGTTGCGCTTTGGCATCGTGGATGCCCCTTTTGAGGCCCTGGGAAATTGAATTGGCGCACGGCACCATCCCTTCCCTCGCGCCCGCTCGCCGATAACGACGACTCTCCCCACTTTTGCATTTTCACATTACACAACGTCCCGAGGAAACCGGATTTATGAGTAGGGAAATTCCTACGCGCACGCGCAAGCCGGTCGTGATGTCAGCGACAGCGGGAACCACCGTGTCCATCGGCAACGACATCACGGTGGAGATTCACTATGCCTACCGCGGCCGCGCGGTGCTGCATGTGCGAGCCCCCAGCAGCATGGCAATCGACCGCGAACGCAATTTCGCAGCACCCCAAAACGATGACGGCCCGAGCGTTGGCGCGCCCGAGCCGTCTGCCAAATCCCCGTAATCGACCAAGACTCAGGAGAACCACATGGCGAACGATAGCGTACAGGAAAAGCCGGTCTACGGCATGACCGTGGCCCAATGGGACGAACTGCAAGAGAGAATGAGGTTGATGCACGCAGTCTGCGATGCCTTCACCACCCGCGCAGCTAATGACATGCTGGAACAAAGCATCTCCACCTTGGCAAGGCTCGGCTTTGATGCCGGCTGCGATGCAGAAAAGCTGCTGGCGGCAATCAGCGAACAGCGTGTGGGAGAAGCTGCATGAGCGCTATCGACCCGATCGACAAGTTGGCGGCCTCCGGCATCAGCATTCGCACGCTGGTTTCCTTCCAACTCGACCATCTCGAATGGCTGGCGCAGCACCAAGGCGATACGTTCCGGCTCTGCTACCACGACGAAGCCGGAGCACTGGTGGTGGAGACGATCAAGGGAGATCCGGCCGCGCTTTTGCAACGCGCGCAGGAGCTTGGTTGGCAAGCCTGTAAAGATGAACCGGCAGAGACCGGGGCGCCCTGGATTTTCCAAGAAGCCTACTACCACCAGTTGCGCGGTGCACATTGGTTTTCGACGGCGACAGAAGATTTCATAGACGAAGTAGTGCCGCTTGGCTTCCCGTCCAAGATGCTCGACGCCGCACGGCGCCGCCGCGAGCGCAAATACAGCCCCGAAGCCATCGCCAAGCGGGCCACCGCTATGGCACGTGTGATCGCACGCGACAAACTGGCGAGGGAGAAGGCGGCGGAATCGGAGTATCGCGGCCAACACTCGGCGGCGGCCAGGCTGCTTGCCAAGAACTATAGGGACGCCGCCGACATCATCGAAAAGCCGATCACCCAGCGAACCGCATTGAACAAGGCTAAGCAGTTCTTGAAAGACTGCAACGACGGTGATTACAACATGTGGCTAGCGCGCGCTGCCCGGACCAACAACGGGGGTGCCAAGTGATGGCTCTTTCCAAGCACGAACTGAAAGCGCTCGCGATAGAGTTGGTCGCCGTGATGCCGCCGAGCGCTGATCCGATGGGCGACTGCGGGCTGACGGCGCACCCTTCCGCGCTTTTCCCGCTGCCCGAGGGGAATTACGCCCATGTGCTGGTGCAGGACACCGCGAACGCCCCGCGCTACATGCCCGGGGACGTGCTGCTGGTGAACCTAGCCGTCACCAGCTTCGTCGCCGACGGCCTCTATGCGGTCGAACTCAACGGGCGGCAGTTGGTCCGCTACCTTCGCGACGGGCCGGATGGGATGGTGATGTTCAGCGGATCGGCACCGCAACACGACTTCAAGCCGCCCCAGGACTTCCGCATTCTCGGCATGGCCGAGTCCGCTGCTCAGATTCGGAGAATCGCATGACCACGGAACTCATCAACGAATTGCGTTCGGCCGCGGCGACCCTGCGCAAGCCATTGTTCCCCAGGGGTGAAGCGCTGTCCACCGACCTGACTGCTGCCGACCTGCTGGAACGTGCGGCCGACTCGCTGGAAGCGCTGCGTGCGATCAGTTCGACGGTTGAACGAACTACCGGACAACTGGCCCGCCCGTCGTGGCTAGAAGGTGGCGAGGAAGCAGTGGCCATAGCGATTGAAGACGGCCTAGTCCCGGGCTACGACGCGGCCTCCGAACGCGCCCTTGGCGTACTGGATGTCATCGCCGAAAACCTGTTCGATCGCGTGCGGAGGGGCGTACTGACGCCTGCGCAAGCTGCGGCAAAGGTGCGTCGCCACACCGCGGAACTGCGAGACATGCTGACGGGAGCTAGTGAGGCGCAGCCATGAGCAACGAAACTTCGATTGACGTTGGCACCATCGCTGCGATGGCCCGGGATGCGGAGTGGCTAAACGCCGACGCATGCGCGTTCATCCTGGGGCTTACCACCCGCAAAGGCACAGTGAACCGGCGCGCTTTTCTTGAGCGTGTCGCTGTGCGCCCCAGCTTCCCCAAGCCCATGAGCATCGGTGCGAAAAAGCTGTGGAAGCGATCGGACGTAGTGCTGTGGGCTGAAGACGAGTCCAGGATCAGGCGAGCTTCTTAGCAAGCTCTGCCGCGGTGGCGCGATAGTAGATCAGGAGGCTGGACAGGTTGCGATGTCCGATCACTCGGGCTAGTTCTAGGATATCCAGCTTCTTCGATAGCCGCCAAATTGCCTCTGCACGCGTGTCGTGGAAATGCAGATTCTTGATGCTGGCAATACTGTCGCGGACCTTGCGGAACAAGCCATCACGCTTCGCGGCATCCAGCCCAAACGCTGGCCCGAAGCTCAACGGAAGCGCACGTAGGATCTGCACTGCTCGCATCGTCAGCGGGACATCGCGGCTGTCGCCGTTCTTGCTATCCCTAACGGTGACGTAGCGCTCTTCCAGATGCACATCCGGCCATCGCAGCGCGCAGATTTCCCCCGAGCGCATCGCGGTTTCTAGGGCGAACAGGAAAGCGAGGCCGATGCGGTGGCGCTTGGTCTCGGCCTTTAGCGAGTCCCACACGTCGAACGCTCTTGCAAGCGCCTCCACTTCTTCAGCCGAGATCCGGCGCGCGCGCCCTTTCGGCTTCTTGGGCTGGCGCACGTCGCGCATCGGGCTTTCTTTTAGCCAGCCCCATTCCCGCCGGGCCACCTCCAGCACCGCGGCAATCAAGTTCATCTCGCGGGCTACTGTGCTTGGCTTGACCTGCTTCAACCGCGCATCGCGCCACGCTGCCAGGTCGTTTGCAGACAGGCCCAATAGCCGGCGCTTTGCGATTTTGTCCTCGCGCTTGAATCGGTCAATGCGGATGCGATCCCAGCGGCCACCCCGCTTGCTGGGGGTCACCTCGTCGGCGTACTTCGTAAACGCCTCTTCTAGTGTCTTGTCGGGCAGTTCCTTGCCGCTGAGCAACCCCTCCTGCTCCTGCGCCCAGGCGAGCGCTGCGCGCTTCGTGTCGAAAACCTTAGTTGCGCGGCGGCCGTCAACTTTGACGAACGCGCGGTATCGATTGCCCTGGGGTCGGATGGATGCCATGACCCCATTTTGTGCCTTTCCGTGTGCCCGTGTGCCTTTCAGCACGGGGCAAGGCGGGCCGCCACAGGAAACGCCAGAACTCGTAAGCCGCTGATTTGGTGCGACTTTGTGACAATACGGGGGGGGGCTAGGGAGTCGCCGAAAAGGCGGGGATGGTGCCGCTTATCCGAATCGAACGGATGACCTACTGTTTACAAGACAGTTGCTCTACCGACTGAGCTAAAGCGGCAAGGTGCACGACACCCGCGGGCGGGCCCGAGGCAGTCTACCTGCTGGCGCGAGCCTCGACACGTCTTGCGGCGAGGCGCTGAACACCGGCAGGCGCGGCATTCTAACGCAGCGTGGCGCAGTCCACGGTGCGCTGGCGCGCCGCGCCGAGCTGGCGGCGCAGGGCGGCGGCCTGCGCCGCGGAGCCGGCGCGCAGGTCCAGCCACCAACGCGACTGGCCGTCGCCGCCGCTGGGGATCAGGTCGGCGTTGAAGCCGGCACGGGCCAGCTCCGCGCGGCGGCGCTCGGCCCCCTCGCGGCTGCGGTACTGGCCCAGGGCGATGGCATTGCCGGCATCGCCCTGGCGCAACGGGTAATAGTCGCGGATGCCGGCGGCGACGATGCGCTCGGTGGCCTGCCTGAGGCCATCCTCGCCGCCGATGGTCGGCAGCAGCACGCGGAAGCTGGTGGCACCGCTGTCGGCGTCCTCGCGCAGGCGCGGACGCGGCGCTCCCGAAGCCAAGGTTGCGATGGCCGCCTGGGCGGCATCGCGGTCAGGGTACGGCCCCACGCTCAGGCACACCGCCGCGTCGGCGGCGGGCTTGGCCGCAGGATCGGCCTGGGCCTGGGTGGGGGCGGGCGCAGGGGCGGCAGCGGGTGGCGTTGGCGCGGCGGCCGGGGTGGCCGCCTGGGTACTGGCCGGTGCAGGGGCAGATTCGGTCGCATCGGCAGCGACGGCGGTGTCGTCCTGCGCATCGGCTGGCACGGCGACAGGCGCGGCCGCCGGCAGGGGCGGCGCCGCGGCCGGTGCCGGCGCCTCGTTGACCAGTTGCAGCGTCGCCACCCCGGCCGGCACGGCCGGCATCGGCACCGCCGGCGGGGTGGGCGGCTGCATCGCCCACCACACCGCGACGCCGAGGTTGAGGATGGTCAGGACGACGAGCAGGGCGCGAACGAGCATGGCCGGATTCTAGAGCGTGCGATGCACATTGGGAGAGACAGCGGCGTTCGTGTGGGACGTGACCGCCTGGACGCAGCGCCTGCGCTGCACGCCACCGCCAGCGCCGCGCCGCTCAGCGGTAGCCGGCCACGGCGTGCGCCTGCGCCCACAACGCCAGTCCGTCCAGGACCAAGGCCGGGCGCTGCTCGGCCACCGGCAGTGCGTGCAACAGCGGCGGCACGCCGCCGCCATGCAGCAGCAGCCGCGGCCGTCGTCCAAGCAAGGCCTCGCCCTGCTGCAGACTGCGTTCGATCAGCGCCACTGCGGCGCCATCGCAGCCGGAGGCCAGCGCGTCGGCGGTGTCGGCGGCGAACTCTTGGTAATCGCCGCCTTCGGCCGGCAGTTGCGCTGCCTTCTGCTGCAAGGCCTGGCGCATGACGGTCGGCGACGGCGCGATGCGGCCGCCGCGATGCAGGCCATCGCGGTCGAGCAGGTCCACGGTCAGCGCCGTTCCCACGCCGACCACCAGCACGTCGCCGCCGCCATGCGCGGCAAGCAGGGCCAGGAACCGGTCCACGCCGAACGCCTGCGGTCGCGCATAGGCGATCCGCACCCCGGCGCACGCAGCCTCGGTGCGCACCACCTGCACCTGCGCGAAGCGGCTGCGCAGCGCCTCCAGTACGGTCGCGGTCAGGGCCGGCGCGGCGACGCTGGCCACGTAGGCGGTACCACCCTGCGGCAGCGCCGCGACCGCCGCCGCGTCCATGGCTTCGGCGCCATGCGGCCAGGCCTGCACCGCGCCCACCTGCCCGTGTTCCAGCGCGGCGAACTTGAAGCGGGAATTGCCCAGGTCGAACAGCCAGTCGCTCATGCCGCCCTCACGCTGACATCGCCCGCATGCACCGGCTGCTCGCCGTCGGCGAAGGCCACCCGCAGCGCGCCGTCCTCGGCCAACCCGAGGGCCGTGCCTTCGCGCACCTGGCCGCCGTCGTCGATGCGCACGACACGCCCGGCAAGCAGATCCAGCGCGGCGTAGCGCGGCAGGAACGGCGCCAGCCCTTCGGCGTCGAACAGCGCCAGCGCCGGCAGCAGGTGCGACAGCACCACCGCGGCGACCGTGTTGCGCGACACAGGGCCACCGGCCAACCGCGTCAGGTCGGTCCACGGCTGGTCGATGTCTGCGGCACTGGCCGCCGGCATCGCCACGTTCAGGCCCAGGCCGATCACCGCCCGCGCCGGCCCGGCGAACTCGCCACCACCTTCCACCAGCAGGCCGCCCAGCTTGCGCCCGTCGGCCAGCAGGTCGTTCGGCCACTTCAGCCCGACCGTGGCGAAGCCGGCCGCGCGCAGGGCTTCGGCCACGGCCACGCCGGCGGCCAGGCTCAGGCCGCCCAGCCGGCCCAGCCCACCCTGGAAGCTGCGCGCCACCGACAGGTACAGATGCGCCGCCAGCGGCGAGGCCCAGACCCGGCCACGGCGGCCACGCCCGCCGGTCTGGCGCTCGGCCAGCAGGACCTCGCTGCCCTGCGCCGGCGCCGGCCGCTGCAGCAGCGTGGTGTTGCTGGAGACCAGGCTCCAGGCGATCTCCAGCCCGGCCAACTCGGCGCGCGCCGGCCCGCTGAGTCCGTCGCGGATCGCCGCGGCGTCGAGCAACTCCAGCGGCCGCGCCAGTCCATAGCCCTCGCCGGCCCGGCCCTCGATCTCCACCCCAGCCGCGCGCAGCGCCTGAATGCGCTTCCACACCGCCGCCCGGGTCAACCCGCAGGCGCGCGCCAGGGCGTCGCCGGACAGGGGTCCCTTGCTGAGCCTGGCCAACAGTTCGCGCTCGTCCAACGCCGGTTCCATCGCCTCGTTTCGCCCCCGGGCGCGCCGCGGCGCACCCTCGTAAACCGAAAAGTATGCGGCAACGCTCCCCGGGCGCCCAGGGCCGGGGTCCTGCAGCCGGTGAAAACCGCGTTAGAATCGGGATTCACCGCCGCTCGCCCTGGATGCCGACGATGCGCCGTTCCCTGCCCTGCCTGCTCCTGTTGCTGCTGCCACTCGCCGCCGCCCACGCGTCCAATGTGCTGGCGGAGAAGCCGCATACCGACTGCGCCTACGGCGACACACCCGATGCCGACAGCGCGCCGACGCGTGCGCCGGCGACGCATGCGCCCTCCTCCACCAAGCCGGCCTCGACCACCACGGGTGGCGGCAGCGACAGCGACCTGGTGCCGCGCATGCGCATGCCGAAGTGGCACAGCTTCCTGCCGGGGATGTTCCGCTGATTCCACGCTGGCTGCGCGGGCTGTGGTCGACGCCCGCCGCCGCCATCGATGACGCCACCTGGCAGGCCGTGCGCCGCGACTGCGCCTGGGTCGCGGCCCTGGATGCGCCGCGCGAGCAGCGCCTGCGTGCGCTGGCCAGCGAATTCCTGCACCGCAAGACCATCTCGCCGTTGGGCGGCCTGCAGCTGGATGCCCGGCAGTGCGGCCTGCTCGCCGCGCTGTGCTGCCTGCCGCTGCTGGAGTACGGCGTCGGCGGCATGAGCGGCTGGTCGCAACTGCTGGTCTACCCGGACGCGTTCCGCGTGCAACGCAGCCATGTCGATGCGGCCGGCGTTCTGCACGAGTGGGAAGACGAACTGATCGGCGAGTCCTGGGACAGCGGCCCGTTGATCCTGTCGTGGGCCGATGTGCAGGCCGACCTGGACGATCCGCGCGCCGGCTACTGCGTGGCCGTGCACGAAATGGCGCACAAGCTCGACGTGCTCGACGGCGCCCTGGACGGCACGCCGCTGCTGCCGCGCGCGTGGCAGCGGCAATGGGCCGACGATTTCCAGCGCAGTTACGACGCCTTCTGCGCGCGCGTGGATCGCGGCGGCGCCAGCGAGATCGACGCCTACGCTGCCGAAGCGCCGGAAGAGTTCTTCGCCGTGGTCAGCGAATATCACTTCTCCGCGCCGGAGCGACTGCAGCGCGCGATGCCGGAGGTAGCTGCACACTTGGCGCGGTTCTACGGTCGCTCTCCGTTTGCCGCGGACTGAGTGGCGATCGCGTCTTGATGCATTGCTTCAAGACTTTGCCGCGATGAACGCGACAAAGCATGCGTTATGAGGAGTCGAGCGCGTAACGCGTCGGGACTGAAGTCCCTCGCACGGTGCACCCGTAGGGCGCCAGGTCCAGATACAAGGAGCGGCTTCAGCCGCGACGGGGCGTTCCGGTACCTGTCGCGGCTGAAGCCGCTCCTACGGGACATTTCCCGCATCCCTTCATCGCGGAAAAGGCATCACACCAACTTCAAATCCCGCGCATGCGCCTGCGGGAATACCTTCTGCAGCTGCGTCGGCGACAGGCCCCACATGCGGCCGAGCAGGCCGGCGAACATGTCGCGGTAGTTGGTCAGCACCGGGTAGTCTCGGTCCTGGAACAGCTTGTCCTTGCTCACCGCGACTTGCTCGCCAGCGATGCGGCCGCCGTTGACCCCGCCACCCAGCACCCAGTACGTGGTGCCGTGGCCGTGGTCGGTGCCCTTGTCGCCGTTCTCGCGGAAGGTGCGGCCGAACTCGGACAGCACCACCACCACGGTGTTGCGCCACTCCGGTCCCAGCGCCTCGGCATAGGCCGACAGCCCCTCGGACAGGTTGGCCAGGTTGTTGGCCAGCGCGCCGTCGGTGCTGCCCTGGTTGACGTGCGTGTCCCAACCGCCGACGTCGACGAACCCGAGCCGGTAGCGCTCGCGCATCAGCGTGGCGATGCGGCGGGTCTCGTCGGCGAAGGTGCGCGCACTGGCGGCGCCGCGGTTGGCCTGCTGCATCTCGTCCTGCAGCGCGCGCGAGACCTGCTGGCGCAGCGCCAGGCCGTCATGCGCGGCGCTGGCCAACTGGGTGCCGTGGTACATGCGGGCGAGGATGTCGGCCTGGCGCTGGTCGAAGGCCGGGGTCGGATTGCGCTTGAGCGAGAGATTGGGAATGTCGCCGCCGCCCTGGAAGCTCAGCGGCAGCGAATCGGTGAAGGCGATCGACGGCGTGCCGGTGGCCACCTGCGACAGCCGCGCCAGGAAGCCGGTGCGGTAGTCGCTGCGCTGCCCGGCCGGCTGCCCGGCCTCGATGCTGTCCTGGGTCTCGAAGTGGCTGCGCGACAGGTCGTCGGTACCGGCGAACGGGACGAACGCCAGCTGCTTGTCGTTCCATAGCGGCATCAGCGTGTCGCGCAGCCGCGGATTCAGGCCCCACTGGGTGTCCAGCGCAATGGCGCTGTTGGGATTGGCCGGATCCGGCTTGGCGATCGCCAGGCTCGGCCGCGAGGCGTAGTAGAAATCGCTCGCGTACGGGACCAGCAGGTTGTTGCAGTCGTAGCCGCCGCGCAGGAACACCACCAACAGGCGCGGCGACGGCGCAGGCGCGGCGAACAGGCGCCCGGCGAACGGCAGGCTGGCCGCGGCGGCGGCGGACGCGAGCAGGAAGCGGCGACGGTGCATGGCGGATCTCCGTGCGGCGAAGGCCGCGGTCAGCGGTAATTGAAGTCGGGCGAGGCCAGCAGGTAGCCGTTCCATTCCTGCTGCGAGCGCGCCTGCGCCAGCGCCTGGCGCGTGGTGTCGCTCAGTTGCGGCTCGATCGCGTGGTAGTACAGCGGCGTGCTCAGTTGCGGGAAACCGCCGCGCTGCTGCCCGTCGACGGTGAACAGCTGGGTGTTGCCGTTGCCGATCGCACGCGCGATCTCGAAGCGCTGTGCCATCTGCCCCGAACTGTTCCAGGCACTGGACTGCAGCGACCAGCCATCGGGCGTGATCCGTCCGAAGCTCGGCTCGCCCATCTGATTCAACCAGCCCAGCAACGGTTGCGGATTGACGATGGTCTGCCCGTCGTAGGCCAGGCGCAGCGCCGAGACCAGGAAGCGGTACGGATCCTTGAACTTGTGCGGCGCGCCGGCCGCCATCTCCGGTGCGGTGAACATCACCTGCAGCACCGCGGCGATGTCGCCATCGCTGCGCTGGAACGTGCGCGCCATCTTCTCCACCAGCGCCGGCGGCGGATCGTCGGCGACGAAGTATTCGGCCAGCTGCCGCGAGATGAAGTGCGCGCACGCCGGCTGGCGCACGATCAGTTGCACCGCGCGCTCGACCTCGTCGAAGCCGCCGCCGGCGATGCGCTGGCCGAGCAGGGTCTTGTCGCCGGGCTGGTGCCGTGCCGGATTGAACTCGAACGCGCCGCGGCGCACATACTGGGCCTGCAGCGCCGGCGGCAGTTTCGGCGGCCCGTCGCGGTCGACCGGCGCGATGCCGACGCCGGTGAGGATCAGCGCCAGTTGCTGCACGTCCTTCTGCGTGTAGCCGGCGTTGACGCCGAGGGTATGCAGCTCCATCAGTTCGCGCGCGTAGTTCTCGTTGACCTTGCCCTTGGCGTTCTGCGCGTTGTCCAGGTACTCCAGCATCGCCGGGCTCTGCAGCGTCGCCATCACCAGGTCGGAGAACTTGCCCAGCGCATGCGGGCGGATCGCGTTGTCGGCGTAGTCGGCCACGGTCCAGTGCAGGCGGCCCTTGTCGGCGAACACGCTGAAATGGTTGAGCCAGAACCACACCATCTGCTCGCGCAATTGGTCCGGCGCGTAGATCGCACGCAGCAGCTGCGCCTGCCGTGCCTGGTTCAGCAGCAGATCGCCGCGCTGTTGCGCGGCCTTCTTCGCCGCGACCTTGGCATCGCCGTCCGGCATCGCCTTGATCGCCTGCTGTGCGGCAGCCTGCTGCTTGAGCAATTCCTGCACCGGCGTGTGCAGCGCCTCATAGCCATCCAGTTGCGCGCGCACCGGTGCCGGCAGCGCGGCATCGCCCGTATCGGCCTGCAGTTGCTCGCGCAGGAAACGCTTGCGGCCGTCGTGCTCGAACTGCGCCACGCTGGCGCTGTCCAGGCCGAGGGTCATCGACTGCAGCCAGCGCGCGTCGTCGCGCTTGATCACCTTGTCGCTAGCGGCGATGGCGCCGACGGTGAACAGCACCAGCAGCAACGACAACAACAGTCGCTGGGTGTTGCGCAATACACGCCGGCCGCGCACGCGCAGACGCGTTGCTGCAGGACGATGCCGGGATGCGGACATGCGAGGCTCCTGGACGAAAAGCGGCGTGAAGACCGGCGCAGTATCGCCAGCTGTGCGCCGGTCGCGTTAAGCCACTGTCGGAAACCTCCCGGTCATTTGCACGGGATTCACCTGCTGCTGCGGCGCAGCAGCGTCATGTGCGGTCTGTCAGTGCTCATGGCCGCTGCGCGGCGGGATGTCGGTCCCAAGCCAGCGCGGGGACGCCGCTGGACTCAAAATCCCGGCGGCAGGGTGACCAGGAAGCGCGCCCCGCCCAGTTCCTCGGAGCGGCTGACCTGCAGTTCGCCGCGATAGCCCTTGACCAGGTCCTGCACGATCGCCAGGCCGATGCCATGGCCGTGCACGCGCTCGTCGCCGCGCACGCCGCGCTGCAGGATGTGCGCGACCTCGTCCGGGGCGATGCCGGGGCCGTCGTCCTCCACCGAGATGATCAGGCCGGCGCGGCGGCTGCCGGCGGCCGGTTCCGGGCGCACGCTCAGCAGCACCCGCCGGCGCGCCCACTTGAACGCATTCTCCAGCAGGTTGCCGAGCAGTTCCTGCAGGTCGCCAGGCTCGCCATGGAAGCGCGCGCTCGGCTCGATGTCGAACTCGCACAGCACGCCCTTGGCCGCGTAGACCTTCTCCAGGCCGCGCACGATCTCCTCGGCATTGGGCTCGATCGGCAACGGCGCGGCGAACAGCTTGTGGCCGCTGGAGGCGGCGCGCGCCAACTGATACGACACCAGGTTGTTCATGCGCCGCAGCTGCACGTCCAGCTCTTCGCGCAGCTCCGGCCCCTGCGCGCCGCTGTCGAGCTGGGTGCGCAGCACCGCCAGCGGCGTCTTCAGGCTGTGCGCCAGGTCGGCCAGGGTGTTGCGCTGACGGTCCAGGTTCTCGCGCTCGCTCTCGATGAAGGCGTTGATGCTGTCGGTCAGCGGTTCCAGCTCGCGCGGATGGCGATCGCCCATGCGCATGGCTTCGCCGCGCTGCACCTTGGTCAGTTCGTTGATCACACGGCGCAGCGGGCGCAGGCTCCATTGCAGGATGAAGGCCTGCAGCACCAACAGGATCAGGCCGGCGCCACCGAGGTTGAACCACACCCGGCCGCGGAACACGCGCAGCTGCGCGCCCAGCGCGCGGGTGTCCTCCATGATGTAGATGGTGACCGGGGTTTCCTTGTCGCGGCGCACGTAGGCCAGGCCGATGCCGTAGCGGTAGACCTCGCCCTCGCTGCCGTCGATCTGGGTCATCGGCCAGGGCCCGTCGAAGGTTTCCTGGCGCGGCTCGAGCATGCCGCCGCGCGGTGGCAGCGGGCCCTCGCTGGACATCGAGATCCAGCCTTCGGTGGGCAACACGATCTGCGCGTACAGGCCGCTGCCGGGCCGGTCGAAATGCGGGTCCGGCGGCGGCTTGTCGTTGTTGATGTACAGCGATCCGTCGCGGGCGACGTCGATGTTGTTGGCGTACGCGGTGGCGTAGCTCTTCAGGCGCTCGCGCAGGTTGCTCAACGCGGTGTCGGCGAACGCCTGGTCCAGCGCGTAACCGGCCGCGGCCAGGAACGCCAGCAGGCTGAGGCTGGCGGCGAGCAGCTGGCGCGCCTGCAAGGAACGCGGGCGCCAGCGTTTGTACCACCTGGGTCGTGCCGCCACGCGGTCGCTTCCTCGGTGTGCTCGCCGGCGCCTGCGATCAGCCTTCGGTGCGCGGAATCGCGAACCGGTAGCCGCGGCCGCGCACGGTCTCGATCGGCTTCAACTCGCCGTCCGGGTCCAGCTTCTTGCGCAGGCGGCCGATGAACACTTCGAGCACGTTGGAATCGCGGTCGAAATCCTGCTGATAGATGTGCTCGGTCAGGTCCGCCTTGGAGACCAGTTCGCCGGCATGCATCATCAAATACTCAAGTACCTTGTACTCGTAGCTGGTCAGGTCGACGTTGCTGCCGCTGACGCTGACGGTCTGCGCCGCCAGGTCCAGCGCGACCGGACCGCATTCCAGGGTCGGCTTGCTCCAGCCGGCGGCGCGGCGCAGCAGCGCATTGACGCGCGCCAGCAGCTCTTCGACATGGAACGGCTTGACCAGATAATCGTCGGCGCCCTGCTTGAGGCCTTCGACCTTGTCCTGCCAGCTGGAACGTGCGGTGAGGATCAGCACCGGAAACTTCTTGCCTTCGTCGCGCAGCGCCTTGATCAGTTCCATGCCCGACATCTTCGGCAGGCCGAGATCGATGATGCCCACGTCGAAGGGCACTTCGCGGCCCATGTACAGGCCTTCCTCGCCGTCCTGCGCCGCATCCACCGCAAAGCCTTCGCGCTTCAGGCGAGCGGCCAGGGTCTCTCGCAGCGGAGCTTCGTCTTCGACCAGAAGGATACGCATGAACTCTCCCTAGTAACTTACAGGTGGCCGGTGGCCGGGGCGGTGTGTGGAACCTGAACCGAACTATCCGGACTCACGGGTGATCGTCGCGTGGTGGCTCGGGAGGCTCGCCCGACCGCGGCGCCCGCGGCGGTGCCGCACGGCCAGGCTGCGGATCGTCCATGTAGCGTACCCGCCCACGGCCGTCCATGTACTTGACGCGGTTGATGTCGCGTCCGTCGAACGGCACGCGCTCGGCGCCGAGGATCTGACCGCCGGTGGACCGCTGCACCCGGCGCACCGCATCGGACAGGGAACTGCCGGCATAGTCACGGCTGCGTCCCGCGTCGCGCTCCGGCGGCGCCATCGCGCCCGGCATGGGCGGCTGCTGCGCACGGCCATGCCCAGCCGCGACCGACGCCAGCGCGAGCGCGAAGACGGCGGCAAAGCGGTAGTGGCGGGAAGCAGGAGAAGTCACGACGGGCATCCTAACGGACTGATCGGAAACGTTCAAAACTTGTGAAGCGCGACACCTCGTGGAAACGAAGACGACCTCGAGAAATCGAGGCAAATTCTTGATTTTTCGGGGTGAATCCGGTCTGAACTTTTCCGGCCGCCACGGGCGACATTCAGTCAAATGAACCTATGAAGAGTCGATGCAAGGGCCGCGCCAGGGGTCTGGAGAGGCCCTGCGGCAGGTGCTTCGCAGCGTCTCCGGGAACGCAGAGACTAGCCGGCCATACCTGAACGGAATCCCTGAACGAAAGGAGGAAAGTGGGATGCGGACCCGTCGCCGACCGATTCGCGACGTTGTCCTACACTCTAGAGAAGAGACGAGGTCGACCAGCGACGAGCAAGGCAATGGCGCCTCCACTGCGTTCCGATTGGCTCCCGCCGATCAGGCCGCCGCGCGTGTCGCTTCATCGGTGACCGCCAACGCCCGCTCCAGCAGCGCCCAGTCCGCGCCCGGCCGGTGCGCGCCTTCGCTGAGCACCTGGCGGAAGGCGCGGCCGCCGGGCTGCCCGTGGAACAGGCCGAGCAGGTGCCGGGTGATGTGCTTGAGCGCCAGGCCCTCGGCCAGGCGTGCCTCGACGTAGGGACGCAGCGCACGCAGCAACTCCGCGCGCGGGCGCGGCGCGGCGCCGGTCAGGGCCGCGTCCAGCCGATGCAGGACGTAGGGGTCGTGATAGGCCGCGCGGCCCAGCATCACCCCGTCCACCGCCTGCAACTGCGCCTGCGCCGTCTCCACCGCGGCCAGGCCGCCATTGAGCACCACCTGCAACTGCGGCCGCTCGCGCTTGAGCCGATGCGCCCAGTCGTAGCGTAGCGGCGGCACTTCGCGGTTCTCCTTCGGCGACAGGCCCTGCAGCCAGGCATTGCGCGCATGCACCACGAACAGTCCGCAACCAGCCGCGGCGACCTGGTCGACGAAGGCCAGGAACACCGCATAGTCGTCGTCCTGGTCCACGCCCAGCCGGCATTTCACCGTCACCGGGATGTCCACCGCCGCGACCATCGCCGCCACACACTCGGCGACCAGCGTCGGCTCGCGCATCAGGCAGGCACCGAAGCGCCCGGCCTGCACCCGGTCGGACGGGCAACCGCAATTGAGGTTGATCTCGTCGTAGCCCCAGTCCTGGCCGATCCGCGCCGCCTGCGCCAGCAGCGCCGGCTCGCTGCCGCCGAGCTGCAGCGCCAGCGGATGCTCGGACGCATCGAAATCCAGCAACCGCGCACGATCGCCCAGCACCACCGCATTGGCGTGCACCATCTCGGTGTACAGCCGCGCCGACGGCGCGAGCAACCGGTGGAACACCCGGCAGTGGCGGTCGGTCCAGTCCATCATCGGGGCCACGGACAGGCGCAGCGAGGCGGCGTAACGCGCGGGGAGATCGGCGGTGGGGAGCGGAAGCGTCATCGGCACGACGGGCGGGCGCCGCCGGCTATCCGCCGCAGCGCCAGTCATTGACTTAGGGATCAATAGCTTACACGTTCGCCATGAACGTTGCCGGGACCTACCGACAAAAACGCACTGGCGCTTGACCCGCCACCGCATCCGGCCTATCGTGCGCTCGCCGAAGGTATTCATCTCTTCATTCGGATGAAGGGATGGATTTAAACGGGAATCCGGTGACGGCCGGCGCCGCAAGCGCCTGCCCATTCCGGAGCTGCCCCGCAGCGGTGAATGGAAACGACCTCCGTCAATGGCACTGGGCCAGCGCATGCCGGCCTGGGAAGCGACGGACAGTAGGTGCGCAGCCGGCACGGTGCGCGTGTCCATCAGCCCGAATACCGGCCCCGGCCGGAGGACCGTGCGTCCTCCGATTCGACCTGGCGCCTCCGCGGGGAGGCGGCCGGACCGCGACCCGGCCTTGCGCCGCGCCGCGTCGTCCGCCTGCCCGCGCGGTACCGGTTCGCCCGCGGGGGCGAAGGTCGCTGGCGTGGCGGGCGGTCCGTGCGAACGGGACGCGCGGCGCGCGGTTCCTTCGTTCCTCAATGCCCTTGAACGCAATGAGGAAACGCAACATGACGATCGTGACCAACCTAGGCTTCCCGCGCATCGGTGCGCGGCGCGAGCTCAAGCAGGCGCTGGAACGCTACTGGCGCCGCGACATCGATAGCGCGCAACTGCAGGACACCGCACGCGACCTGCGCCTGCGCCACTGGCAGCTGCAACGCGAGGCCGGGGTGGACGTGCCACCCAGCAACGACTTCAGCCTGTACGACGCGATGCTCGACACCGCGTTCCTGTTCGATGCGATCCCGCAGCGCTACCGCGCGCTGGCCGATGCCGATCCGCTGGCCGGCTACTTCGCGATGGCGCGCGGCACCCAAGAAAACGGCCTGGACCTGCACGCGCTGGAAATGACCAAGTGGTTCGACACCAACTACCACTACCTGGTGCCGGAGCTGGCGCGGCGCCAGCACTTCCGCCTGCGCGGCGACAAGCCGGTGGTGGAGTTCCTGGAAGCCAAGGCGCAGGGCATCCAGACCCGGCCGGTGCTGATCGGGCCGGTGACCTTCCTGGCGCTGTCCAAGACGGTGGACGGCAGCGACCGCTGGGCACTGCTGGACAGTCTGCTGCCGGTGTACGCCGACCTGCTGCAGCGCCTGCATGCGGCCGGTGCCGGCTGGGTGCAGCTCGACGAGCCGGCGCTGGTGCTGGACCTGGACGACGCCGCGCGCGCCGCCTATCGCCGCGCCTACGACGTCCTGGCGCAGGCGCCGCGGCCGAAGCTGCTGCTGACCAGCTATTTCGGCGAGCTGGGCGACAACCTGGAGCTGGCGATGGCGCTGCCGGTGGACGGCGTGCACGTGGATCTGGTGCGCGGCGTGGCGCAACTGGACGCGGTGCTGCAAGCCTTGCCAGCCGGTCGCGTACTCTCGGCCGGCCTGGTCAACGGCCGCAACGTGTGGCGCACGCCGCTGGACAACGCGCTCACCCTGGCCCGTTACGCGGCCGGCCATGTCGGCCGCGAGCGGTTGTGGCTGGCGCCGTCGTGCTCGCTGCTGCATGTGCCGGTGGATCTGCAGCAGGAGACCAAGCTGGACCGTGAACTGGTCGGCTGGCTGGCCTTCGCCAGGCAGAAGCTGCAGGAACTGCGCACCCTGGCCGATGCGCTGGACGATCAGCCGCAGGCGCAGGCGGGACTGGATGCAGCGCGCGATGCGTTGGCCAGCCGCCGTGCCTCCGCCCGCGTGCACCGCGCCGAGGTGGCGCGACGGGTAGACGCACTGACCGACGATGCCGGCCGCCGGCAGTCGCCTTATGCGCAGCGCCGCCAGGCGCAGCAGGCCGCGTTGCGGCTGCCGCTGTATCCGACCACCACGATCGGCTCGTTCCCGCAGACCGAGCAGGTGCGGCAGGCGCGCGCGCAGCACAAGGCCGGCAAGCTCGACGATGCCGCGTACGACGCGTTCCTGGCTGCCGAGACCGAACGCTGCGTGCGCGCGCAGGAGCAACTGGGCCTGGATGTGCTGGTGCACGGCGAGTTCGAGCGCAACGACATGGTCGAGTACTTCGGCGAGCAACTCGACGGCTTCGCCTTCACCCGGCACGGCTGGGTGCAGAGCTACGGCTCGCGCTGCGTGAAGCCGCCGATCATCTACGGCGACGTGCAGCGTCCGGCGCCGATGACGCTGCGCTGGACCCAGTACGCGCAGTCGCTGACCGAGCGGCCGATGAAGGGCATGCTGACCGGGCCGGTGACGGTGCTGCAGTGGTCGTTCGTGCGCGACGACCAGGAGCGCGCGCAGACCTGCCGGCAGATCGCGCTGGCGCTGCGCGATGAGGTGCGCGACCTGGAGGCGGCCGGCATCGGCGTGATCCAGATCGACGAGCCGGCGATCCGCGAAGGCCTGCCGCTGCGCCGCGCCGACTGGCAGGCGTACCTGGACTGGGCGGTGCAGTGCTTCCGCATCGCCGCGGCCGGCGTGCGCGACGCCACGCAGATCCACACCCACATGTGCTACTCGGAGTTCAACGACATCATCGAGGCGGTGGCGGCGATGGACGCGGACGTGATCTCGATCGAGACCTCGCGCTCGCGCATGGAACTGCTCGATGCCTTCGTGCGCTTCCGCTATCCGAACGCGATCGGGCCCGGCGTGTACGACATCCATTCGCCACGCGTGCCGAGCACGCAGGAGATGGTGGAGTTGCTGGAGAAGGCGCGGGCGGTGCTGGATCCGCAGCAACTGTGGGTCAACCCGGATTGCGGGCTGAAGACCCGTGGCTGGGCGGAAACGCGTAGCGCCCTGGAAGCGATGGTCGCCGCGGCGCGGCAATTGCGCAGTCAGCAGGCGCAGGCAGCGTGACCGGCGATGCCCGGCGCCACGTGCGCCGGGCATCGTTGTGCTCCAGGCATGTCCGGCATCCCAGTTCGGTGCGCATTGCTGCATTGCGTCTTTGTCCGGCAATGTGCGCTGGCTATAACCGGAGGCGAACGCGTGGCGAGGGGGCGCTGCGTCCTCGCCGACGTGCTGCCGGCGGCGCACCGCGCCGCGAGGTCCGGCAGGTGCGTCTGCTACTCAGCACCGCCAGGGAGAGCGCGTCATGCCGAAGCTGTCGAAACTGTCCGCCGTCTGCGTCCTGTATCTCATCATCCCCACCGCCGCGCTGCACGCGGCCGAACTGATTCCCAAACAACTGGCCGGCCCGCCGGAGGAGTTCGCGCAGATGCGCGCGCCCGCCCCGGCGGAAGCGGCGATCCTGTCCAAGAGCGCGTTGCTGCCGGTGGAGTTCTCCGCCGCACGCAGCAGTGGGCCGGCGCAATGGCACACCACACTGCCGGTGGAGAACGGCAAGCTGCGCTTCGTGGTGCTGTCCGGCGAACACGATTGGCAGCCGCGCCTGAGCGCGCCGGCCACGGCCAGTGCGCGCGCCGGCACCGCCGCCGCGACGCCGATGCTCGCGCCCAGCGCCAAGGCCACCCAACTGGGCGCCGGCGGCGCCGCACTGCCAGCCCGCGAGTACCGCGTGGACACAGCCGCTAACGGTGAGTGGACCCTGACCCTGCAGGCCGACAGCAACAGCACGGCGCAGCGCGGTTATGTGCTGATGGAAGGCGATGCGCGCACGCAACTGGCGTCCTATCCCAGCGACCGCGCGCAACTGCAGCGCGGGCAGCGCATCGGCCTGACCGCCCTGCTCGGCGGCATCGATGCGCAGGGCAGCGTGTCGCTGGCGCGCAGCGCCGGCAGCGGCCGCATCGACACCGCCCAGTTGCGGGTGATCGCGCCGGACGGCTCCGTCAGCCAATGGCCGATGGCCGACGACGGCCGCCACGGCGACGGCGCCGCGGGCGACGGCGTGTATGCCGGCGACTTCCCGGCGACCGCCACCGGCACCTATATCGCGCAGGTGGTGGTGCACGGCCACGACGCCGGCGGCCAGCCCTTCGTGCGCACCAGCGAGCACGTGCTGCCGGTGCTGGACACCACCTTGCGCATCAACGCCGATGCGGTCGCCGCCAGCGCCCAGCCCGGCACCCGCCTCACCCTGCCGATCCCGGTACGCATCGGCGGCGGCCAGGCGCCGGCGCACTACCGCGTGCTCGGCGAACTGTGGGGCACCGGCCGCGACGGCAGCGCGGTGCCGGTGGCCTGGCTCGGCGGCATGATCGCGCCGCAGGATGGACGCCTGCCGCTGAGCGTGGACGAACGCTGGATCGCCCGCGCCGGCGCGCGTGCACCGTTCACCCTGCGCAACCTGCGCGTGGAGGATCCGGACAACTTCGTGCCGCTGGCCACGCGCGCGACGTTGCCACTGACCCTGCCGGCGTTGCGCCGCAGCAGCGTGGCGCGCAGCACCGGCGCGATCGACGAGAGCATGCGCATGGGCGAGCGCCCGGCGCAGTTGAGCGCCGCCACCACCGACATGCAGGCGCAGGCCACCGGCAAGCGCCTGGTGCTGGTGCACGGCTACTGCTCGGGCGGCGTGTGGCCGGTGGCGCAGTTCACCAACGCCTCCGCGTTCCTGGACGTCAACCAGAACCGCAGCAACGACCAGTTCGCGCAGCGCCTGGCGCAGTTCGGCAGCCAGTGGAACTCGTTCGGCACGGTGGCGCACAGCCAGGGCGGCATGGCCGCGCTGCATCTGTACGTGTACTACTGGAGCGGGCTGGACAACGCCAGCGGCGGGCGGGTGATGCAGTCGGTGGGAACCCCGTACCAGGGCACCAACCTGGCCGGCATCCTGGCCACGGTGGGCTCGTGGTTCGGTGTGGGCTGCGGCACCAACAACGACCTGACCTATGACGGCGCCAAGGCCTGGCTGGCCGGCATCCCCAACTCGGCGCGGGCGCTGGTGAACTACTACACCACCTCCTTCGCCAAGACCAACTGGTACACCAACGACTACTGCAATGCGGCCTCGGACCTGGTGCTGAGCGATCCGGAGGACGGCACCGTGGAACAGGTCAACGGCCAGCTGCCCGGCGGCGTCAATCGCGGCCACACCACCGGCGAATGCCACACCACCGGCATGCGCGATCCGGCGCAGTACCTGGACGCCAGCCGCAACGCGACCATGAACGCCAACGCGGCGCGTTGAGGGGCCGGGATTAGGGAGTCGGGATTGGGGATTGGTAAAGCGCTGCCCGGGCATGTCAGCCTGGTGCAGCGCCGATCTTTCCCCAGTGCCGAAGCCGCCGCTGGTGCAATTCGCTCGGCGTGCGGCTTTTTGTAGGAGCGGCTTCAGCCGCGACGGGCGTTGTAGGTCATGCCTTCGCGGCTGGAGCCGCTCCTACGGTGGTGCGGGGAATACGCTAACGCGCCGCATCCGCCACGGCCTCGCGGCTCTGCGCATCGGCGCCGCCGCCGAGCACCTTGTACAGGGTGACACGGTTGCCGGCCTCGGTCAGCCGCAGCGTGATCAGGTCCTGCTGCGCCGCGTACAGCGAGCGCTGCGCGTCCAGGGCATCCAGATAGCTGTCCACGCCGTTGCGATAGCGGGCCTCGGCCAGGTCGTCACTGCGCTGGGTGACCGCGACCAGGGCGCGCTGCGCATCCATGCGTTCGTCCAGCTGCGCGCGCGTGGCCAGCGCATCGGCCACTTCGCTGAAGGCGCTCTGGATGGCCTTCTCGTAGCTGGCGACGTTGACGTCGCGGGTGATGCGGGCCACGTCCAGTTCGGCCTTGAGCGCGCCGGCGCGGAAGATCGGCACGCTGATGCTCGGCACGAACGACCAGGTGCGATTGCCGGCGTCGAACAGGCTGGACAGCGCGCTGCTGCTGCGCCCGGTGGAGGCGGTCAGCGAGATGATCGGGAAGAACGCCGCGCGTGCCGCACCGATGTCGGCGTTGGCCGACTTCAGCGTGTGCTCGGCGTACAGCACGTCCGGGCGCTGCAACAGCACGCGCGATTCCAGTGGCGCCGGCAGCGGCGCCAGCGCCACGCCGCCCTCCAGCGCGCCGGCCTGCGGCAGGGCATCGGCCGACACCGGTGCGCCGACCACCAGGTCCAGGGCATTGCGCGAGGTGGCCAGCTGCGTGGTGTAGCTGGCCACGTCGGCACGCGCGCTTTCCACGCTGGTCTGCACCTGCGCCAGGTCCAGTCCGGAGGCGATGCCTTCGCGGTGCCGCGCCTCGGTGAGCGCCAGGGTCCGCCGCTGGCTGTCCAGGGTCTGCTGCGCCAACGCCAGGCGCTGCTGGTCGGCGGCCACGGCCAGCCAGTCGGCGGCGACCTCGGCGACCAGGCTCATGCGCGTGCTGCGCTGGGTCTGCGCGGTGGCCAGGTAGGTTTCCAGGGCTTCGTCCTTGAGGCTGCGGATGCGTCCGAACAGGTCCAGCTCCCAACTGCTGATGCCCACGTCGGCCGCATAGGTTCGCGCGACGTCGGAGCGCCCGCTGCTGCTGGTCGACGCGCTGCTGCGCGAGGCGCTTTGGCTGCCGCTCAGGCTCACCGACGGGAACAGGTCCGCGCGCTGGATGCGGTACTGCGCACGCGCCTTGTCGATGTTGAGCACCGCCACGCGCAGGTCGCGGTTGTTGTCCAGCGCCTGCGCGATCACCTGCTGCAGGCGCGGATCGAGGAACACCTGGCGCCAGTCCAGGGTCGCGACGTTGGCGCTGTCGCCAGCGGCGCCGCTGCCGCTGTCGGCGAAGGTGGCCGGCACCGGCGCGTCGGGACGCGCGTAGCTCGGCGCCAGGCTCGCGCAGCCGGCGAGCAGGCCGGCGCAGGCCAGCGCCAGCGCCGAGCGGGCCAGGGTCACGGGGGTCACGGGTTCGCCTCCTGCAGTTGCGCCGGTTCCGGTTCGGCACGCTTGCCGGGGAACAGACTGCGCACGATCACGTAGAACAGCGGCACGAAGAAGATGCCGAGCATGGTCGAGATCAGGGTGCCGCCGAGCACGCCGGTGCCCAGCGAATGGCGGCCGCCGGAGCCGGCGCCGCTGCTGACCACCATCGGCAGTACGCCGAGCATGAACGCCAGCGAGGTCATCAGGATCGGACGCAGGCGCATGCGCGCCGCGTGCAGGGTGGCGTCGATCAGCGGCTGGCCCTTCTCTTCCAGCTCCTTGGCGAACTCCACGATCAGGATGCCGTTCTTGGCTGCCAGGCCCATCGTCGCCAACAGGCCGACCTGGAAGTAGATGTCGTTGGACAACCCACGCAGCCACGTCGCCAGCAGCGCGCCGACGATGCCCACCGGCACCGCCAGCATCACCGAGATCGGGATCGACCAGCTCTCGTACAGCGCGGCCAGGCACAGGAACACGAATACCAGCGACACTGCGTACAGCATCCAGGTCTGCGTGCCGGCGGCCTGCTCCTGGTAGGACATGCCCGACCAGGCATAGCCGACGTCCTTGCCGAGCTTGCCCACCAGCGCGGCGATGCCATTCATCGCCTCGCCAGAACTGATGCCGCTGGCGGCACTGCCGGTGATTTCCATCGACTCCACGCCATTGAACCGGCTCAGCACCTGCGGCGCATACGCCCACTGGCTGCCGGAGAAGGCCGAGAACGGCACCATCTCCGCGCTGCTGTTGCGCACGTACCAGCGGCCGATGTCGGCGGGCAGCATGCGGGCGGCCGGCTCGCCCTGCACGTACACGCGCTTGACCCGGTTGTTGTTGAGGAAGTCGTTGACGTAGCTGCCGCCCATCACCGTGGCCAGCGTGGCGTTGATATCCGAAGCGCTCAGGCCCAGCGCGCCGGCCTTGGCGTCGTCGATCTGCACCCGGTAGGTCGGTGCGTCTTCCAATCCGTTGAAGCGCACCGCGCTCAGCTCCTTGTCGGCCTTGGCCAACTGCAGCAGCTGCTGGCGCGCAGTGACCAGCGCGTCATGGCCCTTGCCGGCCACGTCCTGCAGTTCCAGGGTGAAGCCGGACGTGGTGCCCAGGCCGTTGATCGCCGGCGGCGACAGCGCGAACACCTGCGCATCCGGCAGCGTGCCCATCATCGCGCCGGTGATGCGATTGGCGATCTCCTGCGCCGAGGCGCCGCGCTCGGCCCAATCCTTGAGCTTGATGAAGCCCATGCCCGAATTCTGGCTGCTGCCGGCGAAGCTGAAGCCGGTGATGGTCATCATGCCGGCCACCTCCGGCTGCTTGAGGATGAAGCCGGTGGCCTGGTCGATCGACTGCTGGGTGCGTTGCTGGGTGGCGCCGGCCGGCGTGGTGAACATCACCATCAGCATGCCCTGGTCCTCATCGGGCAGGAACGAGCTGGGCAGGCGCCAGAACAGCAGCGCCATCACCGCGAGCAGCACCAGATAGACCAGTCCGCCCAGTTTGCGGTGGCCGATCAGCTTGCCCACGCCGCGGCCGTAGCCGTCGGCGCCCCGGTCGAAACGGGTGTTGAACCAGCCGAAGAAACGCCCGAGCCAACCCTTGCGCGACACGTGCCCGCCGCGCGCGATCGGCTTGAGCAGGCTGGCGCACAGCGCCGGACTCAGGGTCAGCGCCACCAGCAACGACAACAGCATCGCCGCGGCGATGGTCACCGAGAACTGCCGATAGATCTCGCCGGTGGCGCCGCCGAAGAACGCCATCGGCAGGAACACCGCGGTCAACACCAGGGCGATACCGACCAGCGCGCCGGAAATCTGCCCCATCGAGGTGTAGGTCGCCTGCCGCGGCGACATGCCGTCCTCGCTCATCAGGCGCTCGACGTTCTCCACCACCACGATGGCGTCGTCGACCAGCAGGCCGATCGCCAGCACCATCGCGAACATGGTCAGCGTATTGATCGAATAGCCGAGCAACGCCAGCACACCGAAGGTGCC
This sequence comes from Xanthomonas rydalmerensis, assembly GCF_033170385.1. NCBI lineage: Bacteria > Pseudomonadati > Pseudomonadota > Gammaproteobacteria > Lysobacterales > Lysobacteraceae > Xanthomonas > Xanthomonas rydalmerensis. The sequence continues at coordinate 4,764,497 of NZ_CP126170.1, forward strand.
CAGCAGCACCACCGGCACCGCGATCACCGGCACCAGCGTGGCCCGCCAGTTCTGCAGGAACAGGTACATCACCAGCACCACCAGCACGATCGCCTCGAGCAGGGTCTTGACCACTTCCTCGATGGAAATGCGCACGAATGGCGTGGTGTCGTAGGCGATCTCGTATTTGAGCCCGGTGGGGAAGTAGGGCTTGAGCTGTTCGAGCTTGGCTTCCACCGCCTTGGCCGCATCCAGTGCGTTGGCGCCGGTCGCCAGTTCCAGGCCCATGCCGGAGGCGGGCTTGCCGTTGTACTTGGAACTGGACGCGTAGGACCTGGAGCCCAACTCGATCCGCGCCACGTCGCGCAGGTAGACGGTGGCGCCGCCGGGCTGCGATTTCAGCACGATCGCCTCGAACTGCGCCGGCGTCTTGAGCTTGCTGCGCGAGGTGACCGTGGCGTTGAGCTGCTGGCCCTGCACCGCCGGCAACGCCCCCAGCGCCCCGGAAGAGACGTCGGCATTCTGTGCCGAGATCGCGTTGCTGACGTCCGACGGCATCAACGCGTAGGTCCGCAGCTTTTCCGGATCCAGCCATACCCGCATCGAATACTCGGAGCCGAACACGTTGACCCCGCCGACGCCGTTGAGCCGGCTGATCGGATCCTGCAGCGTGGACACCATGTAGTCGCCGATGTCGGTGCTGTCCATGCTGCCGTCTTCGGAGGTGAAGGCCAGCACCATGAACATGCTGCTGCCCATGGACTTGGTGACGGTCACGCCATTGCTCTGCACCGCCTCCGGCAGCATCGCCTCGCCTTGCGAGACCTTGTTCTGCACCTGTACCTGGGCGGTGTCCGGGTCGGTGCCGGAGTCGAAGGTCAGGGTGATCGAGGCGGTGCCGGCGGAGCTGCTGCTGGAGGACATGTACAGCAGGTGGTCCAGGCCGGTCATCTGCTGCTCGAGGATCTGCGTCACCGAGTTCTGCACGGTTTCCGCCGAAGCGCCGGTATAGGTGGCGCTGACGTTGATCGATGGCGGCGCGATGTCCGGGTACTGCTCCAGCGGCAGCGACAGGATCGAAAGCGCGCCGGCCAGGGTGATCACGATCGCGATGACCCAGGCGAAGATGGGACGGTCGATGAAGAAGCGGGCCATGGCGGTTCCTCAGTCGGCCTTCGGCGCCGCAGCAGCGCCCTGCGTGGCCACCTTGGCGGTCGTGGCGCTGCTGCCGGCCGTCGCGGTCTCGGTCACTTCCACCGCCTTGACCTCGGCGCCGACCGATACCTTCTGCAGGCCCTGCACGACGACCCGGTCGCCAGCCTTCAGTCCGTCGCGCACCACCCACTTGTCGCCGATCGCATCGCCGGTGGTCAGCACGCGCTGGGCGACCTTGTTGTCGCGGCCGACCACCATCGCCACCGCCTCGCCCTTGCTGTTGCGGCTGATCGCCTGCTGCGGCACGAGGATGGCCTGCTCGTCCACGGCCATCGACAGCATCGCCTTGACGTACATGCCCGGCAGCAGCAGGCGATCGGGATTGGGCACCACCGCGCGCAGCTTGACCGTGCCGGTGGCGGTATCGACCGCGGCATCCACCACCTCCAGCGTGCCGCCGCGCGCATAGGTGCTGCCGTCCTCCAGTTGCAGCGTCACTTCGGCCTTGCCGTCCACCGCCTTGAGCTGGCCGGCGTCGAGCTGGCGGCGCAACTGCAGCAGTTGCGCGCTGGACTGGGTCACGTCCACGTACATCGGGTCGAGCTGGTTGATGGTGGCCAGCACCTCGCTCTGGCCGGCGCTGACCAGCGCGCCCGGCGTGTAGCTGGAGGTGCCGATGCGGCCGGAAATCGGCGCGGTGATGCGGGTGTAGTCGAGATTGATGCGCGCAGTCTGCAAGGCGGCCTTGGCCGCGACCACTGCCGCCTCGTTCGCGCGCAACGTGGCCACCGCATCGTCTCCGTCCTGCTTGCTGACCGCATCCAGCCCGACCAGGGTCTGGTAGCGCTGCGCCTTGGGCCTGGCCGACAACACCGCCGCCTCGGCCTGCGCAAGGTCGCCCTTGGCGGTGTCGTACGCGGCCTGGTACGTGGCCGGATCGATCTCGTACAGCACTTGCCCGGCGTGGACGTCCTGCCCCTCGGCGAACAGCCGCTTGCGCAGGATGCCGCCGACCTGCGGGCGCACGTCCGAGCTCATGTAGGCCACGGTACGGCCGGACAGGGTCTGATCCACAGCCAGGCGCTGCACCTTCACCGTCTGCACGCCGACCTGCGTCTGCGGCATCTGCGGCGGCGGCTTGGAGGAACACGCGGCCACGACCGTGGCGACGACGGCGAGCAGCAGCCAGCGCGAGGACGAAATGGAGAAACGACGGGCGACCGACGACATACGGCGAACTCACGGAAGATCCGAAGGTCGCCACGCTAGGACCCGAATGTGCAGCAAATTTGGAGATTGCCGGCGACAGCGTGGATTGGCTTGCTTTCCCCTGCCGCGGCGCGGCTAATACGCAGCATCAGCCGTTCCTGCGCCGCGCCGCGCCTCGCCGATGAAACTGGGCCTCACCGCCAAGCTGTTCCTCGCCATCCTCGCCGCCTGCGTGACGGTGCTGCTGATCAATGGCCTGGCCGTGCAGGCCTTCGTCAAACGCCAGTTCCTGGACTACCTCAACGAACAGGGCGTGGAGCGCATGCTGGAGGCCATGCCGCGGGTCAGGGCCGAGTATGCGCGGCACGGCAACTGGGAGTTCGTGCGCGACAACCCCGACGCCTGGTTCGGCATGATGCGCCCGGAGCCCCGCCCCAGCCTGCCGCTGCGGCCGCCGATTTCAGACCAGACCGGCGCGGTATTCCGCTTCGCCGTGCTCGACCAGGACTACAAGCCGGTGATCGGCAATCCCGATGTCGGGCGCGACGACATCCTGCGCCCCGTGGTGGTCGACGGCCGCACTGTCGGCTGGATGGCGATGCTGCCTTTCCAGAAGGCGCTGGCGGCGGCCGACGCGCGGTTCTACGCCGCGCAACAGCGCGCATGGTGGGCGATCGGTGGCGCCTCGCTGCTGGTCGCCGCGCTGCTCGGCTGGCTGTTGTCGCGCACCATGCTGCGGCGCCTGCGCGGCCTGACCCGCGCCACCCACCTGCTGGCGGCCGGCGACTACGCCACCCGCATCGACGCGGCCGCGCGCGACGAACTCGGCCAACTCGCGCGCGACTTCAACCTGCTGGCGCAGGCGCTGGAGCACAACGAACGCGCGCGGCGCGCGTTCATGGCCGACATCTCGCACGAGCTGCGCACGCCGCTGGCGGTGCTGCGCGCCGAACTGGAAGCGCTGCAGGACGGCATCCGGCCGATGACGTCGGACTCGCTGGGTTCGCTGCATCAGCAGATCGGCCAACTCGGCAAGCTGATCGAGGATCTGTACGACGTGTCGCTGACCGACGTCGGTGCGCTCGCCTATCGGCGCGCGCCGGTCGACCTGGCGGTGATCCTGGCCACCGTGCTGAACGGTATGCGCGCGCGCTTCGCCACCGCGCGGCTGCAGCTGCAGGAGCAGATCCAGGCCGGCCCGCTGCCGGTGGACGGCGACGAACGCCGTCTGCAGCAACTGCTCGGCAACCTGCTGGAGAACACGCTGCGCTACACCGACGCTGGCGGCGTCGTGCAGGTGCGCTGCGCGCGCCGCGACGCGGTGCTGGAACTGGTGGTGGAGGACAGCGCGCCGGGCGTGGAGGCGGACAAGCGCGCGCGCCTGTTCGAACGCTTCTACCGCGCCGAGGCGTCACGCAACCGCGCCAGCGGCGGCAGCGGCCTGGGCCTGGCGATCTGCCGCAACATCGCCGAGGCGCATGGCGGTGCGATCGACGCCGAGGCCTCCGCGCTTGGCGGATTGCGCGTGGTGTTGCGTTTGCCGGCGCTGGCGGCATGAGCGGCCTGGACCCGATCGGGCACGTGCTGATCGTCGAGGACGAACCGCGGCTGGCGGCGGTGATGGGCGAGTACCTGCACGCGGCCGGCTATTCGCACGACTGGATCGCCGATGGCGCGCAGGCGCTGGGCGCATTCCGCGCGCAAAAGCCGGACCTGGTGTTGCTGGACCTGATGCTACCCAATCGGGATGGGCTGGAACTCTGCCGCGACCTGCGCAGTGAAAGCACGGTGCCGGTGATCATGGTCACCGCGCGGGTGGAGGAGATCGACCGCCTGCTGGGCCTGGAGATCGGCGCCGACGACTACATCTGCAAACCGTTCAGTCCGCGCGAGGTGGTGGCGCGGGTGCAGGCGGTGCTGCGCCGCCATCGCCACGATCCCAATGGCGCGCCGGCGCCGGGCCTGCAGATCGACGAGGACGCCTGCCGCGCCAGCGTGCACGGCCGCGACCTGGACCTGACCCAGGTCGAGTTCCGCCTGCTGCGCACCCTCGCCGCCGCCCCGGGACGCGTGTACTCGCGCGAGCAGCTGATGGACCGGCTCTACGTCGACCACCGCATCGTCACCGACCGCACCGTCGACAGCCACGTCAAGAACCTGCGCCGCAAGCTCGCCGACGCCGGAGTCGCGGATTGGGTGCGGTCGGTGTATGGGGCCGGTTATCGCTTCGAGCCGTGATTGGGGATTCGGGATTGGAGATTCGCAAAAGCGGCTTGGCTGATCACCGTTGCGGTTGCAGCGCTGCCGGCTTTGGCGAATCCCGAATCCCCACTCCCGGCCTCACCGAAACACGACCGTCCGATGCCCGTTGAGCAGGATGCGATGCTCGACGTGGCGGCGCACGGCGCGGGCCAGCACCTGCGACTCGGTATCGCTGCCCAGGCGCACCAGTTCGCGCGGGGTCATGGCGTGGTCCACGCGGGCCACGTCCTGTTCGATGATCGGGCCTTCGTCCAGGTCACCGGTGACGTAGTGCGCGGTGGCACCGATGATCTTGACCCCCCGTGCGTGCGCCTGGTGGTACGGCTGCGCGCCCTTGAAGCTGGGCAGGAAGCTGTGGTGGATGTTGATCGCGCGTCCGGCCAATGCCGCGCACAGCGTCGGCGACAGGATCTGCATGTAGCGGGCCAGCACCACCAGGTCGATGCGTTCGCGTTCGACCAGCGCCAGCAGCTGCGCTTCCTGTTCGGCACGGTTGGCAGCGCTCACCGGCAGGTGATGGAACGGCACGCCGTAGGAACCGGCCAACGCGGCGAAATCGGGATGGTTGGAAGCCACCGCGGCGATGTCGACCCGCAACTGCCGGCTATGCGCGCGGAACAGCAGGTCGTTGAGGCAGTGGCCCTGCTTGCTGACCAGCACCAGCAGGCGCGCGCGCCGGCGGGCGTCGTGCAGTTGCCAGTCCATCGCGTAGTCGGCGGCCAGGGGCTCCAGTTGCAGCTTCACCGCGGCGGCGACGCCGTCGGCGGGTACATCGAAATGCACGCGCAGGAAGAAGCGGCCGCTCTCCTCGTCACCGAACTGCTGCGCATCGAGGATGTTGCAGCCGTGTTCGAACAGCAGGCCGCTGACGCGGAAGACGATGCCGGTACGGTCCGGGCAGGACAGGGTCAGGATGTAGTCGGGGCGCATTTGCAGATGATAGGGGACCCGTACCCTCACCCCAACCCCTCTCCCGAGGGGAGAGGGGCTAAAAGCAATCCAGCCGAAGCCGGCTTTTCCTTCTCCCCTCGGGAGAAGGTGCCCCGAAGGGGCGGATGAGGGTCCGGGCGAAGCCTCGTGCAGTCGAAACACACCGCGTGCGCTACGCGCTCGTACCCTCACCCCAACCCCTCTCCCGGAGGGAGAGGGGCTCAGCCATGCCTGCACTGAAATCAGGTCGCGGCTAACGCCGCGCCGAGAACATTACTCACGTGCCTGCGCTCACTCCGGGCGCAGGCGCAGCGCCAGGCGGCGGTTGACCTTCTCTAGGCGCGCCAGCGAATCTTCCACCGACATGCCCACCGCTTCGTGGGTGGTGATGTGCGCGCGCAGGTGCGCCGGATCGTCCAGGTCGCCGCGCACCAAGAACACGTTCTCGCCATCCTCCACGTCGCCGATCTCGCGGCTAAGTACCACGTGGTCGACCTGGTCGAAACCGTACTCCTTGGCCAGCGGCAGCAGCCGCGCCACCATGCGCTCGCTGATCGCGTCCGGCGCGCGGCCGCAGGCGGCGTCCAGCGCGTGCACGCCCTCGCGGATCTGCGCGTACAGGAGGTGATCAGGATGGTCCGGATGATCGGGGCCGGGCACGGCCTCGCGCACCACCGCGCGCGGTGGCTGGATCGGGGCTCTGTCGCCGGGATCGGACGAATTCGGACTCATGGCATCCTCCTGTGATGCGCCAGCAAATCGCCGCACCTTAGCGGCAAGCGTGCGCCAGGCTCAAGCGGGCACGCAGTGTGCGGCATGCCCCGCCAAGGTCCGCTGAAGATCCGTTGGCCTCGCTCAGCCCTGCCCGGCGCGGCGCGCGGCGACCTTGGCCAGCGCCGCCCAGTCCAGATCGCCGTCGCCGTGCGCGATCGCCTCGATGAAGGCATCGCGCAGCACCGCCGCCAGCGGCATCGGCACGTTTCTGGTCTCGCCGGCGTTCAGCGCCAGGCGTACGTCCTTCAAGCCCAGCGTGGCCTTGAAGCCGGCCGGGCTGTAGCGCTGCTCGGCGATCATGCCGCCGTAGGTCTGGTAGGCCGGCGCGGCGAACACGGTGCTGGTGAGCATGTCGAGGAAGTCGGCCGCTTCCACGCCGTGCCCGCGTACCAGTGCCGATGCCTCGGCCATGGTGCCGATGGCGCTGGCCAGGCACAGGTTGGCGGCGAGCTTGACCGCGCTGGCCTGTTCCGGCGCGGTGCCGAAGTACCAGGTCTTGCGCCCGATGACATCGAGCAAGGGCTGCACCCGCGCCAGCGCCGCGGCGTCGCCGGCGGCGAGCAGGTTGAGCTGGCCGGCCGCGGCCACCTCGACCCGGCCCAGCACCGGCATCGCCAGGTAGGCGACGCCGCGCTCGGCATGCAGCGCGTGCAGTTCGCGCGCCAGTGCCACCGAGATGGTGGCCATGTTGACGTGCACGCTGCCGGCGGTGAGCGCGTCCAGCGCGCCGCGTTCGAGCAGGGTCTCGCGCACCGCGGTGTCGTCGGCCAGCATCGAGAACAGCACCGGCCCACGCACCGCATCGGCCGGTTGCGCGGCCAGTTGCGCGCCGGCCTCGAGCAGGGGCTGCGCCGCCGCGGCGCTGCGGTTCCAGACCGTCAACGCATGGCCGGCGCGCAGCAGGTTGAGCGCGATCGGCTGGCCCATCGTGCCCAGGCCGAGAAATCCAATCGTCGTCATTGCATGCTCCCTAGAGGAATCGAAATGGAGGCCGCCACCAGCGCGCGCGGCGCGCCGGTCAGGCGTCGAACACGCCGCGCGCCGCATGCGGCTCGCAACGCAGGTACTGCGGCGACGGCCGCAGCCGCGCGCCCAGCGCGGCGGCCGCATGCCATGGCCATCGCGGATCGTAGAGGATGCCGCGAGCCAGCGCGATGGCGTCGGCGCGGTCCTCGGCGAGGATGGCCTCGGCCTGCTGCGGCTCGGTGATCAGGCCCACCGCGATCACCGGCATGCGCACCGCGCGGTGCAGGGCCTCGGCCAGCGGCACCTGGTAGCCGGGCGCCACCGGAATGCGCTGGCGCCGGTCCAGCCCGCCGCTGGACACGTGCAGATAGTCGCAACCCTGCGCCTGCAGCGCCTGCGCCAGCACCTCGCTCTGCGCCAGGTCCCAACCGCCGCCGACCCAGTCAGTGGCGGAAATGCGCACGCCCACCGCGATGCCGGGCGCCACGGCGTCGCGCACCGCCGCATGCACGCGCAGCAGCAGGCGCATGCGGTTCTCCAGACTGCCGCCGTAGGCATCGGTGCGCTGGTTGCTCAGCGGCGACAGGAACTGGTGCAGCAGGTAGCCGTGTGCCGCATGCAGTTCGATCAGCTCGAAGCCCAGGCGTTCGGCGCGCCGGGCCGACGCCACGAACGCGTCGACGATGGCGTCGATACCGGCCAGGTCCAGCGCCTGCGGCGGTGGGCCGTCGGCGGCGAACGCCTGCGCCGACGGCGCCACGGTCTGCCAGCCGTTCGGCTGGTCAGGGGCGATCGCGCCGCCGCCGTCCCAGGGCTTGCGCGTGGACGCCTTGCGCCCGGCATGCGCGAGCTGGATGCCCAGCGGCATCGGCGACCAGCGCCGCACCGAACGCAACACCGTGGCCAGCGCGGCCTCGGTGGCGTCGTCCCACAGGCCCAGGTCGGCGTAGCTGATGCGCCCACGCGGCTCCACCGCCGTCGCTTCCAGGATCAACAGACCGGCGCCGGACTGCGCCAGCTGGCCCAGGTGCTGCACGTGCCAGTCGCTGGCACGGCCGTCCTCGGCGGAGTACTGGCACATCGGCGCGATCACGATGCGGTTGGACAACGACAGCGGCCCCAATGCGAGGGGCGAGAACAACTGACTCACGATAGGGATCCATAAAGGCGCCGCGCGCGGCGCAGAAGACGGCCATTGCACTCCTGCCGCGCAGCGCGATCAACCACTGCCGGTGGATCAGTTCGTGCCGGGATTGGGAACGCGCGCCCGCAGCAGGAAGGCCAGCGCCTGCGCGCACGGCTGTTCCACCTTCAGGCGCAGCAGGTCGTCGCCGCGGGTGCGGCCCAGGTTGACCGCGGCAATCGGCAGCCCGGCCTTGGCCGCGGCCTGCACGAAGCGGAAGCCGGAATAGACCATCAGCGACGAGCCCACCACCAGCACCGCGTCGGCGCGCTGCAGATGCGCGAAGGCGCTGGCCACGCGCTCGCGCGGCACGTTCTCGCCGAAGAACACCACGTCCGGCTTCAGCACGCCGCCGCAGCGCGTGCAGGCCGGCACCACGAAGCTGGCGAAGTCCTCGCCCTCCAGGTCGGCATCGCCGTCGGGTGCCGGTGCGGCCTGCAGCGTCGCCCACTGCGGGTTGTGCTGCAGCAGATGCTGCTGGAACGCCTCGCGCGGCATGCGCCGCTCGCAGCCCATGCAACGCACCACGTCCAGGCGCCCATGCAGGTCGATGGTGGCGCGGCTGCCGGCGGCCTGGTGCAGGCCGTCCACGTTCTGGGTCAGCAGCACTTCCACCTGGCCGCGCGCTTCCAGTTGCGCCAGCGCGGCATGGGTGGGATTGGGTCGCGCATGGCCGAAGCGCGGCCAGCCGAGCAGGCTGCGCGCCCAGTAGCGCTGCCGCGTCGCCAGCTCGCCCATGAAGGCCTGATAGGTCACCGGCTGCGCCCGCTTCCAGTCGCCGGCGGCATCGCGGTAGTCGGGAATGCCCGAGTCGGTGCTGCAGCCGGCGCCGGTCAGCACGAACAGGCGCCGATGGCGGTCGACGAACGCTTCCAGCGCGGAAGACGCGGCCTGCGCGGACGCGGCGTGATCCTGCAGCAACTGCGACATCGTGGCGGTCCCGGACGTGGTGGAGGTGCGCGCCGATGGCGCGACGCCTTCCTATCTTGGGCGCGCACCGCGGTAACGCAAGTCCGAGCCGCCACGGCCGCTGAAGCGTTGCCCGCGCATTGAAAGCCCGTTGGAAACTGGCTACTGTCCGGGACGCGGCAGGATGCTCAGCGGTCACGGCGTCCTCGACGCCGTACGCTGCTGTGTGAGGAATGCCGTCCCTTCGCCGATTCCGCCTCGTGAGCCGCGCTTCCGATCCCAGCCCGTCCCCGCTCGCCGCCACTGCCAACGCCCTGCTGCGGGTGGCGTTGCTGGAGGACGACGATGTGCTGCGCGACCGCGTGCTGTTGCCGGGATTGCTGCGCCACGGCTTCGAGGCCACCCCGCTGCGCACCGCGCAGGCGCTGTGGGCAGCGCTGGAGGCGCAGCGTTTCGACCTGATCGTGCTCGACATCGGCCTGCCCGACAGCGACGGCTTCACCCTGACCCAGCAACTGCAGGAACGCCGCCCCGGCATGGGCATCGTCATCCTCAGCGGCCGCGGCGAGCAGCCGGATCTGGTGCGCGGGCTGGTGCAAGGCGCGGATGCGTACCTGATCAAGCCGGTGCAGATCGAGATCCTCGCCGCCACCTTGTTCAGCGTGGCCCGGCGCATGCTGCGGCCGAGCGCGCCGGCCAGCGAGGAATGGCAGCTGCAGGACGATGGCTGGTGCCTGTTCGCGCCGGACGGGCAGGCGGTGCCGTTGACCGCGTCCGAACGCAAGGTGCTGCAGAGCCTGTGGCAGGCGCGCGGGCGGCTGGTCAGCCGCGAGGCGTTGATCGGCATGCTCGGCGGCAACGCCGGGCTGGAGATCGACCCGCACCGGCTCGACGCGTTGCTGCATCGCTTGCGGCAAAAAGTGCAGGAGCGCACCGGTAGCGCGTTGCCATTGCGCGCGGTGCGCGGCGAAGGCTATCTGCTCATGCCGCAGGAACGCTGAGCCCGGCCAGCGGCAGGCGCAGCACGAAACAGCTGCCGGCGCCGGGCGCGCTGCGCACCTGCAGGCTGCCATGCGCCTGTTGCGCCATCTCGAACGCCACCGCCAGGCCGAGGCCGGTGCCCTGCCCCGCCGGCTTGGTGGTGAAAAACGGCTCGAAGATCTGCCGTTGCACGGCCTCGCTCATGCCCACGCCGGTATCGGCAATGGCGATGGCGACGGCCTCGCCATCGCGGCGCAGCTGCAGCGAAAAGTAGCCGCCGCTGGGCATCGCGTCGCGCGCGTTGGCGGCGAGGTTGAGCAATGCCAGGTCGAAACGGCTGCGGTCCAGGAACACCGGTGCCGGCTCGGCGGCCAGGTCCAGCCGCACCTGCACCGTGGGGCCGAACAGTTGCCGCAGCATCGGCTGCAAACTGCGCAGCGCTTCGCCGGCGTCGAAGCGCTCGGGCACGCTGGCCTCGCGGCGACTGAAGCTGAGCAGCTTGCGGCTGACCGCCACGCCGCGCTGCGCGGCCAGGGCCACGCCTTCCAGCGCCTCGGCCAGCAGCAGCGCATCGCGCGGCGGGTGATAGTCCAGCTCGTGCACGCAATGGCGCTGCTCGGTGTAGCCGAGGATCGCGCTGAGGATGTTGTTGAAGTCGTGCGACACGCCGCTGGCCAGTTGTTCGACCAGCTCGATCTTCTGCAGATGCAGCAGCCGCTGCTGGGCCTGCGTGCGTTCGCGCATCTCCACGCGCAGGCGCGCGGCGCTGCGGCGCGCACGCCACAGGCTCTCGCGCAGCGCGGCGACGGTGCGGTCCAGCACCAGAGTGATCATCAGGTAGCTCAGCGCCAGCGACGGCAGGTTCTGGAACGGGCTGCGGTTGCCGTGCGGGTCCTGGCCCCAGGGGCTCTCCATGCCCAGCCAGAAGATCAGCGGGATGCACAGGTACACCAGCCACAGCGCGCGGCGCCCGATCACCAGCGCGGCCAGGGTCAGCATCATCATCGGATACGGATCGAAGGCCTGCAGTTGGTAGCCGAAGGCCAGGTTGGCGGCGACCGCCGAGCACAGCACCACCGCGATGAACGCAGCGGCGGCCTGTTTGAGCAGGCCGCGACGGATCATCCAGACCCCGCCCCAGGCTGCGGCGGCGATCGCCGCATCGGTGCCGACATCCACCGCCAACTGCACCGCACTCATCTCGATGCGCGGCGCGGTCAGCAGGTGATACAGCTTGTTGAGCGGAATCTCGCTGCCCAGGAACACGAACAGCACCTGCAGTGCGGGCGCGTTGCGCCGGTCCAGCGGGTCGGTGATCGGCACCCGGCGCAGCCACAGCGAGAGGCGCCGCCACAGCCGCGCAGCCAGCGCGACCGGCGGAGAGTGCGCACCCCATCTCACCCAGACTCCCATGTCGGTGAGTCTACCGTGAGGAAGGCGTGAATCTGCGTGCATTGAAGGGGTGGCGCCCTTGCGGCCTTAATCGGGCCTGACTCGTTGTCGGGACGACGCTCCCGACCCAGCCCGGAGCCGACCATGCCTCTTCTGCTTACCGCTTTGCGCACCGGTGTGCGCCCGCTGTCGCCAACTTCGTCCATCCTGCCGCAGGCGTCTGACGGTCTGTTGACCGCCGCGTTGCTGCTCGCGCTGAGCCTGCCCGCGAGCGCCTTCGCCGCCACGGCGCCGGCTGCGACCACGCAGCCGCAGCCACACGCACAGGCGACGTACAGCGGTACTGCCGCCGCGGCCGCCAGCACCGAGACCGACAGCGCCGAGGCCGCGCCCCAGGATGCCACCACCCAGGACGTGCAGCCGGGCAGCCAGAACACCGCCCGTTATTTCCTGGCCGAAGGCTTGAACGACGGCAGCGACTACGCCAGCGCCGCTGGCCTGCGCGCGGTGGCGATGGGCGCCCGCGCCGATGCCTCCGGCGCCTTCGCCGTCGCCATCGGCCACCACACCGTCGCCTCCGAGAGTGCCGCCATCGCCATGGGCGACGGCGCGGTCGCCAGCGGCACCTCGGCGATCGCGATCGGCGGCAGTTTCTTCGGCAGCACCTATGGCGACTCGGCCGGAGCGCAGAGCACCGGCTTCGGCTCGCTGGCCCTGGGCACCGCCGCCACCGCGACCGCCGACTCCGCCAGCGCGCTGGGCTGGAACGCCAGCGCCACCAGCGGCGGCGCCACGGCGGTGGGCTCGACCTCCGCGGCCACCGGCGAGTACGCCACCGCCAGCGGTTCCTCCACCACCGCCAGCGGCGTGCAGTCCAGCGCGTTCGGCTACGCGGCCAATGCCGGCGGTACCGGCGCCATCGCCACTGGCGGCTACAGCGTCGCTTCCGGCTTCTTCGGCGTGGCGATGGGCTATTCCGCCACTGCCAGCGGCGATGGCGGCATCGCAATCGGCGACAACGCCGCGGCGGCCGGCCAGCAGAGCGTGGCGATCGGCGCCAGCAATGCCGGCGTGCCGGCGCAGTCCAACGGGCTGGGCGCGGTCACCGTCGGCGCTGGTGCCTGGGCGCTGTCCGACTACGGCACCGCGCTAGGCTTCGACAGCCATGCCGATGCCGACTACAGCATGGCGCTGGGCGCCTCGGCGGTGGCCACCAGCAGCCATGCGCTCGCCGTGGGCGCGACCTCCTTCGCCGACGGGCAGGACGCCAGCGCCTTCGGGTCCGTCGCCAGCGCCAATGCCGCCGGCGCCACCGCGCTCGGCAGCGGCGCCACCGCGCTCACCGCGGGCAGCGTCGCGCTGGGCTACAACAGTGCCGCCACCGGCATCAACAGCGTGGCCATCGGCGCCGGTTCGATGGCCGACCGCGACAACGTGGTGGCGTTCGGCAACGACGGCGCGCTGCGCCAGCTCACCTACGTCGCCGCCGGCACCGCCGACACCGATGCGGTCAACGTGCTGCAGTTGCGCAGCATCGCCAGCGCGCTCGGCGCCGGCAGCGCGGTCGGCGGCGATGGCAGCTTCAACGGCGGCAGCTATCTGATCCAGGGCCGCAGCTACGGCACGGTCGGCTCGGCGCTGTCGGCGCTGGACGGTGCGCTGTCGTCGCTGGACACCCGTGTCGGCAGCGGTGCCGGCGGCGTGGCGGTGGGCGGCGGTGCCGAGGGCGGCCCCAGCGTCGGCGCCGGCACCAACGCGGTGGCAGTGGGCGCGCAGGCCACCGCCAACGGCCAGAACGGCACGGCGATCGGTTCCAATGCGCTGGCCTATGGCCCCAACGACACCGCGCTAGGCGGCAACGCGCAGGTCAATGCCGACGGCAGCACCGCGGTCGGCGCCAACGCCAGCATCAGTGCCAGCGCCACGAATGCGGTGGCGGTGGGCGAAAGCGCCACGGTCACTGCGGCCTCCGGCACCGCCATCGGCCAGGGCGCCTCGGTCTCGGCGACCAACGCCGTGGCCATCGGCCGCGGTTCCTCCGCCACCCGTGCCAACACCGTCTCGGTGGGCAGCGCCGGCAACGAACGGCAGATCAGCAACGTCGCGGCCGGCAGCGCCGCCACCGATGCGGTCAACCTCGCGCAGATGCAGGCCGGCGACAGCGCCACCCTCAGCAGCGCCAACGCCTACACCGACAGCCGCATGGCGGGGTGGGACGACAACCTGACCAAGCTGCGCAACGACACCGACCAGCGCTTCCAGCACCTGGACCGGCGCATCGACCGGATGGGCGCGGTCAGCGCCGCCTATGCCGGCATGGCGGTCAACACCTCCGGCCTGGCCGGAGCCAATCGCGTCGGCGTCGGCGTCGGTTCGCAGGGCGGCGAAAGCGCACTGGCCGTCGGCTACCAGCGCGCGATCGGCAACCGCGCCAGCGTCTCGCTCGGCGGCGCCTTCTCCGGCAGCGAGAAGAGCGTGTCCGCCGGTGCCGGCTTCAGTTGGTGACGCGCGCAGCGCATCCCGTCACGCCTCCCACTCCGCCTCCCCGCTCTTCTGCAGAGACACCGCCATGACGTCCACCGCACCGTTCTCCCGCAACCTGCTCGCCCTGTCGCTGGGCCTGGCGCTCGCCGGCACCGCGCAGGCGCAGTCCGCCCCGCGCTTCTCGACCCTGGCCCAGGCCACGCCCGGGCAATCCACGGTCTACGATGGCCTGATCGTGACCTACCGCGACGGCAGCAGCGCACGCCGCGATGCCAACGCTGCAGCCAGCACGCTCAACCAGGCCGCGCGCAGCAGCGCCGGCACCTGGGCCAGCACCTATCGGCAGAGCGTGCCAGCGCTGAGCCGGGTGCGGCGGCTGGCCACCGGCGCCGACCTGGTGCGGCCCAACCGCGCGCTGAGTCCTTCGCAGCTGGAGACGCTGATGACCAGCCTGCGCGCCGACCCCGCGGTGGCGCACGTCGAGCCGAACCTGATCCTCAAGCCGGTGCGCAGCACCGCGCAGGCCACGGCCAGTGCCGTCGCCGCGCCCAACGACCCGGGTTACGAGGTGCAATGGCACCTGCGCACGCCCGACGGCCACCTGGAAACGCTGGCGCCGGAGACCACCGGCTACGCCAACCGCGGCGGCATCGACCTGCTGCCGGCCTGGCAGTACGGCACCGGCCAGGGCGTGGTGGTGGCGGTGATCGACACCGGCATCACCGCGCATCCGGATCTGGACACGTCGCTGGCCAACGCCGGCTACGACTTCATCAGCGATGCGCTGATGTCCGGCCGCGCCAGCAACGGCCGCGCGGCCGGCGGCTGGGATACCGGCGACTGGACCACCGACGACAAATACCTGGTCGCCAACGGCGGCTGCGCGCAGCCGAACGAACAGAGCGACAGCTCCTGGCACGGCACCCACGTCGCCGGCACCATCGCCATGCGCACCAACAACGGCATCGGCATGGCCGGGATCGCGCCGGACGCGAAGATCCTGCCGATCCGCGCGCTCGGTCACTGCGGCGGCACCACCGCCGACATCGCCGATGCCATCGTGTGGGCGTCCGGCGGCCATGTCGACGGCGTGCCCGACAACACCAACCCGGCCGAAGTGATCAACATGAGCCTGGGCGGCGGCGGCAGCTGCGCGCAGGATTCGGTGACCGCCAACGCCATCTCCAGCGCCATCGCGCGCGGCAGCGTGGTGGTGGTGGCCGCTGGCAACGACAACGCCGACGCCGCGGCCTATTCGCCGGCCAGTTGCCCGGGCGTCATCAACATCGCGGCCACCGGCATCACCGGCGGCCGCGCGTACTACTCCAACTACGGCAACACCATCACCCTGTCGGCGCCCGGCGGCGGCGTCTACGCCAACGATGCGTCCAGCGGCTCGGGATCGGTACGTACCGGTCTGGTCTGGTCCACCCTCAACAAAGGCACCCATGGTCCGGACCAGCCTACCTACGCCGGCTATGCCGGCACCTCGATGGCCTCGCCGCACGTGGCCGGCGTGGTCGCGCTGGCGATCAGCGCTGCGATCAGCGCCGGCCGGCCGGTGCCGACGAGCGCGCAGATGCGCGACATCCTGACCCAGACCTCCAACGTGTTCCCGGTCAAGCCGACGCTGCGCATCGGTGCCGGCATCCTCAATGCCGGCAAGGCGGTGGCGCGCGCGGCCGGCGCCAGCGGCGGCGGCGAGGAAGCCACCGCCACTCCGATCGCACGCGGCACGCAGAGCAAGCTGTCCGCCGCGGCCGGCCAGGGCACACTGTACCGCCTGGACGTGCCCACCAACGCGCGCAACCTGCAGATCCGCACCCTCGGCGGCAGCGGCCAATTGCGGCTGTACGTGCGCGCGGTGCGCGCGCCCAGCGCCGACGGCAGCGACGCCGACTACAGCTCGGTGCGCAACGGCACCACGCAGAATGTGCAGATGGCGGTGCCGGCCACCGGCAGCTACTTCTTCCGCCTGGTCGGCGGCAGCGGCGGCTACGCCAACGTGACCCTGTCGGTGAGCTACTCGGAGTGAGCGCACGACGCGGGCGCTGCCACGGCGGCGCCCGCGGTCACGACGGGTTGGCGACCTCGATCAGGTTGCCGTCCGGGTCGCGGAAATACAGCGACAGGATCGGGCCGGTGGCGCCGGTGCGTTGCACCGGCCCGTCCTCGATCGGCACGGCGGCGGCCTGCAGTTCCTCGGCCACCTGCGCCAGTGGCGTGGTGGTGAGGAAGCACAGGTCGCCGGAACCGAGCGTGGGCACGCGCGCCTTCGGCTCGAATTCGCGGCCGGCGGCATGCAGGTTGATCTTCTGCCGGCCGAACGCCAGCGCGGTGCGGCCTTCGCCGAAGCGCTGCACCTGCATGCCGAGAACGCGCGTGTAGAACGCGCAGCTGGCCTCGATGTCGGCGACGGTGAGAACCAGATGGTCGAGGTGGTCGATCTGCATTGCGGATCCTCGTTGGCTGATGGCGGCGCGGCTCACTCGCCGCGCGGCGGATGCGGCCCGAAGCGGCCGTAAGGGCGGCTGTCGTCGGCGCCGCGGTGCAGCACCTGCGCGGCGACCAGGCCGATGCCCAGCAGGACCAGACAACAGGCGACCAGCGCATTCCAGCCGCCGTGCTGCCAGGCCGCACCGCTGAGCGAGCCGATCACGCTGGCGCCGGCGTAGTAGGCCAGCAGGTACAGCGAGGCGGCATGGCTCTTGTGCTGGCCGCCCAGGCGTCCGACCCAGGCGCTGGCCGCCGAATGCGCGACGAAAAAGCCGATGGTCAGCAGCACGATGCCGGCGATGATCGGCACCAGCGCATGCGCCAGGGTCAGCGCCACGCCCAGCGCCGCGGTGGTGATGCCGGCCAGCACCACCGGGCCGCGGCCGAAGCGGTCCGACGCCGCACCGGCGACCGACGAGGACACGATGCCGAACACGTAGGCGCTGAAGATCAGGCCGAGCTGGCTCTGGCTCAGCCCGAACTCCGGCCCGCCCAGGCGGAAGCCGGCGTAGTTGTAGACGCTGACGAACACGCCCATCGCCAGGAATGGAATCGCAAACAGCCACGGCAGATGGCGATCGCGCAGGTGCCCGCCCCAGGCGCGCAGGTGGAAGCGCAGGTTCACGCCCTGGCGGCGAACGAAGTGCCGCGACGGCGGCAGCAGCAGGACGAAACCGATCGCGACCAGCAGATCCACCACGCTCAGCGTACCCAGCGCGATGCGCCAGTCGAAATGGTCGGTGAGCATGCTCATGCCGATACGGCCGACCATGCCGCCGAAGGCATTGCCGGCCACGTACAGCCCGGTCGCCGCGCCGAGCCGGTTCGCCGGCAGTTCCTCGGCCAGGTACACCATTGCCACCGCCGGCACGCCGCCCAGGGCGATGCCGGACAGCGCGCGCACCACCACCAGGGAACCCCAGTGCGGCAGGCACGACGCCAACAGGTTGAGCAGCGCCGCCAACGCGATCGACACGAACATCAGGCCGCGCCGGCCCAGCGTTTCCGACACCGCGCCGGCGCAGAAGATCGCGATCGCCAGGCCGCCGGTGGCCAGCGACAGCGGCAGCGAACTGGTCGCGGCGCTGAGCCCGAACTCGTGCGCGAACTCGGGCAGCAACGGCTGCACGCTGTACAGCAGCGAAAAGGTGGCGAAGCCGGCAAGGAACAGGGCCAGGCGGATGCGCAGCAGCGGCGCATCGTCCACCGCCTGCACGGGCGGGCATTGGCTGGAAGCGTTCACGACGGACATCGTAGGAGTGGATGGAGGTGCAGTATTCGCCTGCGCCGACCCCACGTCCAATATATGATGCACCCACTCTCCATACGTGATGGATATGACGTGGAACTGCGCCATCTGCGCTATTTCCTGGCCGTGGCCGAGGTCGGCCATTTCACCCGCGCCGCGGCGCAACTGGGCATCCAGCAACCGCCACTGAGCCAGCAGATCCGCGCGCTCGAAGAGGAACTGGGCACGCCGCTGTTCGTGCGCACGCCGCGCGGCGCCGAGCTCACCGAAGCGGGGCACGCCTTCCGCACCGAGGCACGGCGCGTGCTGGCCGACCTGGAACGCGCCAGCGAGGCGGCCCGGCGCGCCGCGCGCGGCGAAAGCGGCGTGCTGCGGCTCGGCTTCACCGCGTCGGCCGCATTCAATCCGGTCGTGCCCACGCTGGTGCGCGGCTTTCGCCGCGGCTGGCCGGCGGTGGCGTTGTCGTTGGAGGAAACCAATACCGCCGGCCTGCTCGCCGCGCTGCTGCAGGGCCGTCTGGATGCGGCCTTCATCCGCTACAGCGTGGTCACGCCGCCGGAACTGCAGTTGCTGAAGTTCCCCAACGAGCCGATGAAGATCGCGGTGCCGGCCGGGCACCGGCTGGCCAAGCGCAAGCGCGCGCCGCTGTCGGCGTTGGCTGGCGAACCCTTCATTCTGTTCCCGCGCAGCTTCGGCACCAGCCTGTACGACGAAATCCTCGACGCCTGCCGCCAGGCCGGCTTCGACCTGCGCATCGACCAGGAGGCGCCGCAGATGTCCTCCATCGTCAACCTGGTCGCCGCCGAACTGGGCGTGTCGGTGGTACCGGCCTCCACCACCCAGGTGCAGTTGCCCGGCGTGCGCTACCTGGACATCGAAGGCCGCGTGCCGATGGCGCGGCTGGCACTGGCCGCGCTACCGGCCACCGTGCAGACGATGCCGATCGTGCGCCACCTGTGGCAGTTGGCGCAGGGGCATGCGGCGGGCAGGCGTGGATAGGGGAGTGCTTCGCTCCCCTAGAGGGAATGTAGAAGTGACTTTAGCCGCGAGCTCTCCCCGTAGACGAGAGCAAAGGCTTTCGCCCTTTCGGGCGAGTTACTTTTCTTTGCTCGCGCAAAGAAAAGGTAACCAAAAGAAAGCGCGCCCTGCCTCGCGCCCTCCGCGCTCCGGGTCCGCGGATGCACCGGGGATTCGCGGAAGGGGCATCCTGCCCCTGCCGCGAACGGCGTACATCCATGTACGCCGCCCTTCGGGTTTTTCCCCGGTCCATCCGCCGCTGCGGAAGGGAACCCGGTAAGTCAAAAGCCAAAGCAACATCAACATCAACAGCAAAAGCAAAAGCAAAAGCAGAAGCAGAAGCTATTGCGGATACAGCGCATGCATACGTCATTGCACTGGTGATGCGCCTGCCTAGGCGCACGCCGGCACAGCCGCCTATACGCCACGCACAACCGCGCCTGCAGCTTCTTCCGGAACCAGGGTGATTGCGTGTCCACCACGATCAACAGCCGACATGGGCCGCCACGTGCAGCGCATTCGCTGGCGGACACTGCAATGACGCAGGTGTGCGCAGCAGTCGCAGTCGCCTCGGCCTTTGCTGTTGATGTTGCTTCGGCTTTTGACTCACCGGGTTCCCTTCCGCAGCGGCGGCCAGCCCGGGGGAAAACCCCGAAGGGGCGGCGCACAGGGACGTGCGCCGTTCGCGGCAGGGGCAGGATGCCCCTTCCGCGAATCCCCGGGATGGACGCGGACCCGGAGCGCGTTAGCGCGGAGGGCGCGAGGCAGGGTGTGCTTTCTTTTGGTTACTTTTCTTTGCACAAGCAAAGAAAAGTAACTCGCCCGAAAGGGCGAAAGCCTTTGCCTTTGCCTTTGCTGCTTGAGATTTGCGCTTCGGACAAGCACAACCGCAAGAGTCGGCTTAGCAGCGACAGGCTCTATCGGTGAAGCCCGTCGCGGCTGAAGCCGGTCCTACGAGAGCATGAGCGCGCTCAGCCCAAGTGCGTGCGCACCACTTCGTCGATCTTGGCCGGCGGCACGAAGCCGGGCACGCGCGCCACTTCCTCGCCCTGGCGGAACAGCATCAGGGTCGGGGTCTGGCGCAGGCCCTGGGCGCGGAAGAAGTCCTCGCCCACGTCTTCCATCTTCACCTTGAGCAAGGTCACGCCCTGCGCACTCTCACCCTCGGCGAAGCGCTCCAGCGACTTGTCGAGCATGCGGCAGCCGGGGCAGTTGTCCTTGTTGAAATCGGCCAGCACGCGCGGGTGGGCGGCGAGCGCATCGGCGAACTGTTCGGCGCTGGAGACGGTGATGGTGGTAAGCATGCAACGGAACCTTGTGTGATGTCGGAGGAAGCCCGGCGTGCGATGAGGACGCCGGCGATGCCAGGAAAACGGATGGACGACGACGGCGTCAGCCACTGCCGCGCAGCGGCAACGCCATCGCAGCGAACCCGGCCGCGGCCGCGGAGGTGGGCTCGACAGCGGCCACCGGCACGTCGCCAGCCGACGACGCCCGCGCCGCGCGCAACGCCAGCACCTGCGCGCACCAGGCGTCGATCGCCGTGTTGTCACGGTCGCCATGCG
Organism: Xanthomonas rydalmerensis; assembly: GCF_033170385.1. Lineage (NCBI taxonomy): Bacteria > Pseudomonadati > Pseudomonadota > Gammaproteobacteria > Lysobacterales > Lysobacteraceae > Xanthomonas > Xanthomonas rydalmerensis. Next base: position 4,785,048 of record NZ_CP126170.1, read on the forward strand.
GCATCTGTTCGATCTCAAGCAACGGATAGGCGCTGTCGAAGAACCGCGCAATGCGCTTGACCGCACCGCAGTAATACTCCAGCCCCCACTGCGTCTCGCCAGTGCCGAACGCCGCGACCTCGATCGCCTTGCCGGTCGCCTCGACCAGCTCGGCGATGTAGCGCTTCATCTCCGCCGGCGTGCGCCCGGCGTTGTCGCTCCAGCTGCCGAGCAGGTGCAGGTCGAAGTCCGCCGCGCGCGCGGCATCGCCGAGCGCGCCCTGCAGCGTCTGCAGGTCGGTATGGATCCAGGTCACCGCGTGCCCAGCCGCCTCGCACTGCGCATGCACGCGGCGGGCGACGTCGCGGGTGTTGCCGCTGAGCGAAGCGTAGGCGAGCAGGATACGCATGGAGCCGGGATTGGGGAGTCGGGATTGGGGATTCGAAAGAGCGGGTCGACGTGGTTTCCACCCGTCGCGCAGAACAAATTCCTGCGCACGGGATCAGGGACTGGGAAAAGCGGGTTCCACGTTGCTGCTACGAATCCCGAATGCCAAATCCCAAATCCCGGCCCCTCAAAGATCGTCGAAACCGTTGTCCGAGTTGGTCTTCTTGTAGCTGGCGTTGCGCATCTCGAAGAAGTCGGTCTTGGTCTCGGTGAAGTTGTCGGCGTAGGCCTTGATCCACGGCATCACGTTGTCGCTGGCGCCGCTGTACAGCTTCTCGATGCCGAGCATGCCGGACATCTTGTTGGCGCGGTACTTCACGTATTGGATCATTTCGTCCACGTCGATACCCTCGATGCCGTCGAGCACTTCCGAGGACCACTCGGTCTCCAGGCGGATCGCGTGTTCGAAGGCCTGGTGCACGTAGTCGGTCAGCTCGTTGGTCTGCAGCTCGGCGTTCTCGCCGATGATGGCGCGGATCAGCTCGCTGATGAACTTGGTGTGGGCCAGTTCGTCGCGGTTGATGAAGCTGATGATCTTGCCGGTGCCGGTCATGCGGTTCTGCCGCACCAGGTTGTAGAAATACGCGAAGCCGGAATAGAAGTTGATGCCTTCCAGGATCGAGGACTGGATCAGCGAGCGCAGCAGGGTCTCGGCGGTCTTCTCGCGCATGAAGTCGTCGTAGGCCTGCATGATCGGCTGGTTGCGCGCGATGATGGTCGGGTGCGTCCGCGCGATCTCGAACACGCGGTTCTGGTCGGCCAGGCCGGCGATCGACGCCAGCACGTACGAGTAGCTCTCGTTGTGGATCACTTCCTGCTGGCCGATGATCGCGGCATTGGCGTGCGCGGCCGGGTCGGTGATGTATTCGGCGACGTTGTAGATGAAGCGCGTCTGCGGCGAATCCAGCGTGGCCAGCAGGCCGATGATCGAGTCGTAGGCGTTCTTCTCGCGCGCCGACAACTCCCCGTACTGCTTGGCATCGCCCTTCATGTCCACTTCGTCGGGGATCCAGAAGTTGGTCGACAGTTCCTTGTACGCCCGGTAGAAGGACGGGTACGGGATGTCGTTCCAGTTGAGGATGCCGCTGGTGGTGCCGTTGATGATGCCGGTGGAGCGGTTGGGGTGCAGCGGTTCGAGGATCTTGATGCGGTCGAGCGCGATGGCCATGGATTTGCTTCGTCAAGTCGGGTGAACGGCGCCGGCGGGAGGCGCGGGAATGCGAAACGCACGGCGGCCATGGGCCGCCGCGCGCCGGTGGCGTCAGACGCCGGCGATCAGCTCGAGCACCACTCGCACTCGCTGATGTCGATGTCGTTGGAACGCACGTAGTAGGTGGTCTTCAGGCCTTCCTTCCACGCGGTCATGTGCAGGTCCAGCAGGGTGCTGGCGCGGATGCCGCTGGGCACGTAGAAGTTGAAGCTGATCGACTGGTCGACGTGGCGCTGGCGGCGCGCGTTTTGGCGCACGCTGGCGAACTGGTCGACCTTGTAGGCGCCCTTCTCGTAGTACGGATAGGTGTCCACGGTCAGCCCCGGCGCCACCACCGGACGGCGGAAGTCCTTCTTCTCTTCGTAGTAGAACGCGCTGTAGATCGGGTCGATCGACGCGGTGGAGCCGGCGATCTGCGCGGTGCTCATGTTCGGCGCCACCGCCACCATCCAGGCGTTGCGCACGCCATGCACGCTCACCTGCGCGGCCAGTTCCTGCCACTCGGCGCTGTCGTAGCCGCGCTTGCTGAAGTACTCGCCGTTCTGCCAGTCGCTGCCCTTGAACACCTTGTACGCGCCCTTCTCCTTGGCCAGCGCCAGGCTCGCCTGGATGGTCAGGTAGTTGATGCGCTCGTACAGCTCGTCGCTGTAGTCTTCGGCCGCACGCGAGTTCCAGTCGATGCCCTTCTGCGCCAGCAGGTGGTGCCAGCCGAAGGTGCCCAGGCCGATCGCGCGGTACTTCTGGTTGGTGATGGTGGCCTGCGGCACCGGCAGCTCGTTGAGGTCGATGACGTTGTCGAGCATGCGCACCTGCACGCGGATCAGCCGCTCCAGGATATCCGGCGACAGCAGGTCCGGCTGCGCGGTGACCGCGCGGCCCAGGTTCACCGAGGACAGGTTGCACACGACGAAGTCGCCGGCCTGCTTGGTGGTGACGATCTGGTCGCCGCTGATCATCTCCTGGATGACCCGCGTCGGGCTCATGTTCTGCAGGATCTCGGTGCACAGGTTGCTGGAATAGACCATGCCCTGGTGCTTGTTCGGGTTCATGCGATTGACTTCGTCGCGATAGAACATGAACGGGTTGCCGGTCTCCAGCTGGCTGACCATGATCCGCTTGAACATGTCGATGGCCTTGACCACCTTGCGGCCGATGCGCTCGTCGGCCACCACTTCCTCGTAACGCGCGCGGAAGCTGCCTTCACCGCGCTTCTCGTCGAAGAAGTCCTGCAGGTACCAGCCCTTGACCTCCTTCACCTCGTGCGGGTCGAACAGGTACCACTCGCCGCGGCGCTCGACCGCTTCCATGAAGATGTCCGGCACGCACACCGCGGTGAACACGTCGTGCGCGCGCAGGCGCTGGTCGCCGTTGTTCAGGCGCAGGTCCAGGAACGCCTCGATGTCGCGGTGCCAGATGTCCAGGTACACGGCGATGGCGCCCTTGCGCTGGCCGAGCTGGTCCACCGACACGGCGGTGTTGTTGAGCTGCTTGATCCACGGCACCACGCCGCCGCTGGAGTTCTTGACCCCGCGGATCGCCGAGCCGGAGGAACGCACGTAGCCCAGGTAGGCGCCGACGCCGCCGCCGTGCTTGGACACGCGCGCCACGTCGGTGTTGGAGTCGTAGATGCCCTGCAGGCTGTCGTCGACGGTGTCGATGAAGCAGCTCGACAGCTGCCCGCCGATCTTGCCGGCGTTGGCCAGGGTCGGGGTGGCCACGGTCATGTACAGGTTGGACAGCGCCCAGTAGGCCTCGCCGACCAGCTGCATGCGGCGCTCGCGCGGCTTCTCGTCCTGCATCAGGTACAGGGCGATGGTCAGCCAGCGCTCCTGCGGCAGTTCGTAGACCTTGCGCGAGTTGTCGGTGGCCAGGTAACGCGTGGCCAGCAGGTACAGGCCGTTGTACGCGAACAGCTTGTCGCGCTCCGGATCGATCATGCGGCCGGCTTCGGCCAGTTCGTCCTTGGAGTAGTTCTTGAGGATGTCGATGGAGTACACGCCGCGGTCGGCCAGGCTTTCCTGCAGACCGACATAGGAGCCGTACTTCTCGCCGGCATCGTAGAAACGGTTCTTGCTGGCGCGCTTGTACAGGCGGTCCAGGTACAGGCGCGCGGCGAAGTACTCCCACTCCGGCGTGGCGATGTCCACGCGCGACTCGGCCTCGCGGATCAGGTAGTCGACCATGTCGTCGGCCGACAGGCTTTCCCTCTTCTCGATGAAGGCGAAGGCCTTGCGCTCGTAGTCGCTCACGTCCAGCTGCGGGAACTCGGCGTGGATCCGGTCCAGGGTGCGCTGCAGGCGCGAGCGGTCGAAGGCCATGCGGCGGTTGCCGCCGTCCTTGACGATCCAGGTCACGGCGCGCTGGTCGTTGCTCGGCTCGCTGCTGGCCGGCTCCGGCTGGGCGGTGGCGGCAGTGGCGGCGGCGGTCGTGGGGTCGACGGCGGCGTCGACGGACGCGGTGGCCGGCAGGCTGTGGGTCTGGCTCATGAAGGTCTCCAAGCGTGGTGCACGCGGCCGCCCGACCCTCGCAGGCAGCGGTCCGACCGGGTCCGAAGGGGGCAGGCGGTGTCGCGAAGACTGCAAACGGCGCAGGCACCGGGCCTGCGGGCGGTCATCGCTGCACCGACCATCTCCCCCCGGAGATCGCGCGGTCGGCGCCGCGCGGTGTGCTTCGCGCGGCTGTCGGCAGGTCTTCGGGCTGATGGGCAACGGCCGTGGCCGGTTCCTAGCCCGTCGCTTCCCAAGGCGGGCGCCTCAGTGCGGATGACGGGTTCGTTCCCAATTACCGCTGCGGGGCAGCGCCGGAATTGGCGTTGGCACGCCGCACCGGCTTCCCTTTTGATCCCGCGGCTTGGGGCCGCCGGAACCGACCACCCCAAGATAGTGTGGTCGGTCGACGACGTCAACGCTAAATATGGGTCAAATTACGAAAACCTAAGCCTGGCAACGGTTTGCCGTCGGCAGCCGGTTTCGGCCCCGCCGCGGAGAACGTTCGCGACCATAACGGGGCCGTGAAGCCGGGCCCCGGAGAGGGGCAAGATGCCATCGAAACGGCCCGCCGGCCGCCCGGCGCGCGCCCTCCCCGGCCATCCGCGCCGCCGGTCGGCTCAGTCGCCTTTCTTGTGCTTGTGCGGCTTGAGGGATTTCGTGTTTCCCGGAATGTCCTTGTTGTCCCGCTGACGCCGATCCGGCTTGCCGGTGCTCTTTGCGATGCGCTTGGGGCCAGGTTTGATGCCCATCATCACACTCCACGGGTGGTCGACCGAAGCAATCGAAGCCACATCTTCAACGTGCAGCGGCCTCAGGCCACCATGCACTGCTGCAACAGCAACGGCAGCGCCACCGCCGCGCTGTCGCGCCAGTGCAGATCGGCGCGCGCCGACAGCGCGCTGGGTTCGGGGTTGATCTCGACCACGCAGGCGCCGCGCTCCTTGGCCTGCAGCGGCAGGCTGGCGGCCGGATAGACCAGGCCGGAACTGCCGATCACCAGCACCAGGTCGGCGGCGTCCGCCGCGGTCTGCGCGCGCGTCCACTCCGCCGCCGGCAGCGCTTCGCCGAACCACACCACGCCCGGGCGCACCGTGCCGCCGCAGGCCGCGCACACCGGCGGCGCCAGGCGCTGGCTCGGCGTGTGCACGTCCACCGGCGGCAGCAGCCCACGCCAGGGCTGGCCGCAGTCGCTGCAGCGCAGCGCCGACAGGCGGCCGTGCACGTGCGCGGCGACCTCGCTACCGGCGCGCTGGTGCAGGTCGTCCACATTCTGGGTCACCAGCGTGGTGTGGCGGACCTCGGCCAGGCGCGCCAGCGCAAGATGCCCGGCATGCGGCTGCGCCAGCGCCACGATCGCCATGCGCCAGCGGTACCAGCCCCAGACCAGGGCCGGGTCCGCGCGCCAGGCGTCCTCGGTGGCCAGTTGCTCGGGATCGAAGCGCGACCACAGGCTGTCGTCCTGGCCGCGAAAGGTCGGCACCCCGCTCTCGGCGGACATGCCGGCACCGGTCAGCACCAGCACACGACGCGCGCCCTGCAGGAAGGCGGCGACGGTCTCGGCGTTGTAGGCGGAACTGAGCATGGCGCGCCCGATTTGATGAAGCTCACACTATTGCATCGCCGCGGGACGGCCTCAATGTGCGCGGCAACACGCGCGGCACCCGCAACGCGAACGGGCGGCCACTGGCCGCCCGTCGCTTACCGCCATGGACCGGCGCACGCGCCGGCCAAGACATCCCGCTGGCTCAGCCGAGCACAACCAGCTTGACGTCGATGTTGCCGCGGGTGGCGTTGGAGTACGGGCACACCTGGTGCGCCTTCTCCACCAGCGATTCCAGCGTCGCACGCTCCACGCCCGGCGCCGCGATGCGCAGTTCCACCGCGATACCGAAGCCGCCCGGGATCTGGCCGATGCCGACATGGCCCTCGATGTTCGTCTCGGCCGGCAGCGTCACCTTCTCCTGCCCGGCGACGAACTTCAGCGCGCCGATGAAGCAGGCCGAGTAGCCGGCCGCGAACAGCTGCTCCGGGTTGGTGCCGTCGCCGCCGGCGCCGCCCAGCTCGCGCGGGGTCGACAGCTTGACGTCCAACGCCTTGTCGGGGGTGGCGGCGCGGCCGTCGCGGCCCCCGGTGGCGGTGGCAGTGGCGGTGTAGACGATGGTGGTCGGTGAAGCCATGGTGGTTCTCCTTGGAGGGTGGCGCCGCGGCGCCATGGGTGTAGAGGGGATGGGGTGATCGGAGCCGGAATCGCTCAGGGCGCGGCCAGCAACTTGCCGCGGACCTCTTCCAGGTCGTGCTTGAGCCGGGTCAGTTGCTGCAGGTCGCAGGCGACCGCGCACAGCACGCCTTCCGGCACTGCCTGCGCACGCGCACGCAGGGCCTGGCCCTCGGCGGTCAGCGCGATCAGCACGCGGCGCTCGTCCTCGGCGGCGCGGCGGCGGGTCAGCAGGCCGACCGCCTCCAGGCGCTTGAGCAGCGGGGTCAGCGTGGCCGAATCCAGGAACAGCTTCTCGCCGATGTCCGAGACACTGCAGCCGTCCTGTTCCCACAGCACCAGCATCACCAGGTACTGCGGATAGGTCAGGCCGAGCTCGCCCAGCGGCCCGCGGTAGAGCTTGTGCATCGCCAGGTTGGCCGAATACAGCGCGAAGCACAGCTGGGTGTCCAGCTTCAGCAGCGCGGTGGCGTCGGGGGGAGAGGTACGGTCCACGGGAGGAGATATTACATAGTGTGCGATTCAATCGCAAGCGATATTTTTGCCGGTGCTAACTTCCGGCTGAAGCGCTCGGCGTCCTGCCCCTGTGCCGCCGCTGGCGCAGGATTACGCTGCCGCGCAGCCCGAGGAGTCTCCGCATGCGCGCATCGTTCCTGCTGCTGGCCGCGCTTGGCGGTGCGCCCGCCGCCGTCGTGCCGAACACCCTGCCCGCCGGCCCGGTGCTGGTCGGCGCCGGCGCCGACGCGCTGGCGCGTGAAACCCATCGCCAATGCCCAACGGTGCCGACCGACCGGCTCACCCCGGCCGACCTTCTCGATGCCGAGGACACGTTTCGCGACGGGCTGTCGGTGGCGCAGCGCCAGGCCATGGACCGGCAGTTGCCGCAGGACGGCGCGTTCGGCCCGGCCCGCTGCGCACGCAGCGAAGGCGGCGCCAGTTGCCCGGCGGCCGCCTATCTGCAAGAGATTGCGGGCGCGGGCCTGATGCCGCGCTTCGTCGCCGGGCTGTGCGCGCCCGGCGCAGTGCGCTGAGCGCGCGCCGGCGCTCCTGCGTTCAGACCCGGTGCGCGGCCGACAGGTACTCGGCGCTCTGCATCTCGATCAGCCGCGAGGCGGTGCGCTCGAAGGCGCCGGCCAGGCGCTCGCCGGTGTACAGCAGCGGCGGCGGATCCTGCGCGGTGCAGACCAGGTTGACGTGGCGGTCGTACAGCTCGTCGATCAGGTTGACGAAGCGCCGCGCCGCATCCTCGTTCATGCGGTCGAAGTGCGGGATGCCGCCGAGCAGCACGGTGGTGAACTCGTGCGCGATCTCGATGTAGTCGCTGGGACCGCGCGGGCCTTCGCACAAGGCGACGAAATCGAACCAGACGATGCTCTTGCCGCGCGCGCGCACCGGGATCTTGCGCCCTTCGATCTCGATGTTGCCGCGGCGCGCCTCGGCCTTGCCGGTCAGCGCGCTCCAGCGTTGCTCCAGCCAGGCGTCGCTGTCCTCGACCAGCGGCGCGCGGTACACCGGCGAGCGGGTCAGCGCGCGCATGCGGTAGTCCTCGGCGCCCTCGGCGTACAGCTCCACGCAGTAGGTCTGCAGCAGCGCGATCGCCGGCAGGAAGCTGTCGCGCTGCAGGCCGTTGAGGTACAGGTTCTGCGGCGCGGTATTGGAGGTGGTGACCAGGGTCACACCCTCGGCGAACAGGCGCTCGAGCAGGCGCGACAGCAGCATCGCATCGCCGATGTCGGTGACGAAGAACTCGTCCAGCACCAGCACGCGCAGCCGGCTGCGCCACTCCTGTGCGATCTTGGCCAGCGGATCGCTCTGCCCGGCATGCGCGCGCAGGCGCTCGTGCACGCCGCGCATGAAGCGGTGGAAATGGGTGCGGTACTTCCGCGTGATCGGCAGGCCGTCGTAGAACAGATCGACCAGGAAGGTCTTGCCGCGGCCGACCCCGCCCCAGAAGTACAGGCCGCGCACCGGCTCGGGCTTCTTCCAGAACGCCGACAGGCGGTCCAGCCAGCCGTCCTGGTCGCCATCCACGATCGCGACGTGGATGCGGTCCAGTTCGGCCAGCGCCGCATGCTGGGCCGGATCGTCGCGCCAGTCGCCGCGCGCCACGCCCTCGGCGTAGCGCTGCGACGGCAATGCCGCCGCGCTCACGCCTGTGCCGCCGGCAGCCAGCCCTTGACCGCGTGCTGCAGCGCGCCGCGCAGGTCGATCAGCTTGCGATGGAAGAAGTGGCTGGTGTCGGGCATGCGCACCAGCTCCGGCTGCGCTTCCAGGGTCTCCAGCCAGTCGTACACGGCCTGCGGATCGACGATCTCGTCGGCCTCGCCCTGGATCACCAGCCACTGCGGCGGCGGCACCATCTCGGAAAAATCCCAGCGCCCGGCCGGCGGCGCGATCGAGATCAGCACCTGCGGCTGCAGCGCGGCGCTGGCGCGCAGCGAGACATAGGCGCCGAAGCTGAAACCGGCCAGCCACAGCGCGTCGTGCGGGCGCTGCGCGCGCACCCAGGCGGCCACCGCGGCCAGGTCCTGCTGCTCGCCCTCGCCGTGGTCGAAGCTGCCGGCGGAAGCGCCGACGCTGCGGAAGTTGAAGCGCACCACGTGCACGCCCAGTTCGCGCAGCGCGCGCGCGACCATCGTCACCACCTTGTTGTGCATGCTGCCGCCCTCGGTGGACAGCGGATGGCAGACGATGGCGGTGACCGGCAGCGCGGCGACGTCGGTGTCGGGCAGATCGACCGCGGCCTCGATCGGGCCGGCGGGGCCTTGCAGCGTCACTGGGCCGGAGGCGGTGGGGAAAGCGGGAGAGGTCATGCGGTCATAATACCGGGGCTGGGTCGTGGCCACATGCGGATGCGGTGCACGCAGCGTTCTTTTTCCCTTCCCGATCCGGATCCCGCGTGGCGTTCGTCCTGTTGAGTGTTGTGTGCAGCGTGCTGGTCTCGGCACTGCTGAAGCTGGCGTCGCAACGGCGCATCGACCTGGCCCAGGCGGTGACCTGGAACTACCTGGCGGCGCTGCTGCTGTGCGCGGCCCTGCTGCAGCCGCCGCTGGCCGCGCTGGACGGCGCGCATACGCCGTGGGCGTCGCTGCTGGCCCTGGGCGTGCTGCTGCCGGGCATCTTCCTGGTGCTGGGCCGCGCGGTGGCCAGCGCCGGCATCGTGCGCACCGACGCGGCGCAGCGGCTGTCGCTGCTGCTGTCGCTGGCCGCGGCCTTCCTTTGGTTCGGCGAACACGCCAACGGCGCCAAGCTGGCCGGCCTGGCGCTGGGCCTGCTGGCCATCGCCGGCATCGTGCAGCGGCCGGATACGACGCCGCGCAGCGCCGCAGGCACCGCGCCGTGGCTGCTGCTGGTATGGGTCGGCTTCGCCGCGATCGACGTGCTGCTCAAGCGCATCGCCCAGGCCGGCACGCCGTTCGCCGCCTCGCTGCTGGTCGCCTTCGCGCTGGCCTTCGTGCTGCTGCTGGGCGTGCAGCTGTGGCGCCACCTGCGCGGCACCGCCCCGCTGGCCTGGCGCAACCTCGGCGCCGGCCTGCTGCTGGGCGCGCTCAACTTCGGCAACATCCTGTTCTACGTGCGCGCGCACCAGGCCCTGCCGGACAGCCCCGCCAGCGTGTTCGCGGCGATGAACCTGGGCGTGATCGGCCTGGGCACCCTGCTCGGCGTCGCCGTGTTCGGCGAGCGCACCAATCGCTGGAACCGCCTCGGCCTGCTGCTGGCGGTGCCGGCGATCGTGCTGATCGCGGTGGGTGCGGGTAGCTAGTTCTCAGCGCGCGCCTGCAACTCCCGCTGCCGATTCTCGAATCGCAAGCGCATCAGTGTCATCACGCTGGAAATGGATCGCCACGAATCTGGCCTGATCGTGCCGGCAGGCAATCAACCCTCAGCACCCGCACCCCGCTCTTACGATTCCCCAATCCCGATTCCCGATTCCCGGCCCCTCAACGCCTCCACGCCGGAAACGGATCCTCCAACCCCTGCCACGCCACCGGCCCCTGCCGCAGTTCGGCGTCGTCGAGCAGGCAGGCATCGAGTTCGGCGCGCACCCGCGCCTCGTCCAGGCCGACGCCGATCACTGCCAGTTCCTGGCGGCGGTCGCCCCATAGCGGATGCCACATCGCCCGCAGCGCCGCGTACTCGCGCGCATCGCCGACCTCCTCGGCCTGCGGCGGCGGCGCGTTCCAGCACGCGGTCTGCTGGCGCTGCCAGCCCAGCTCGGTATACGGCAGCGGCGACGGCGGCAGCACCAGCGGCGTCTCCAGCAGGCCGCGGTCCACGCGCTCGCGCGCCGCGTACCAGAACCCGGCGGCCTGGGTCTGGGTGGCGGCGCCGACGATGGACAGTTCGCCGACCCAGTCCATGCGGCTGGCCAGCCAGAAGAAGCCCTTGCTGCGGATCACGTCGCGCAGGCCGCGCTGCGCCAGCCGTGCGAAGCGCAGCGGATGGAACGGCCGGCGCGCGCGATAGACGAAGCTTTCGATGCCGAACTGCTCGGTCTCCGGTGCGTGCTCGCCGCGCAGCGCCTGCATCCAGCCCGGCGCCAGCTGCGCGCGCACGAAGTCGAAGCTGCCGGTGTCCAACACCAGCTCCAGCGGTACGTCCCCGCGGCTGGCCTCGACGATGCGCGCATCGCGGTTGAGCGCACGCAGCACCGCGCGGGTGCGGTCGAGGGTGGCCGCATCGGCCAGGTCGGCCTTGCTGATCACGACCACGTCGGCGAACTCGATCTGTTCCACCAGCAGGTTGACCAGCCCGCGGTCGTCGTCGGCCCCGGCCTGCAGCCCGCGGTCGGCCAGCCGCTCTGCCGAACCGAAGTCGCGCAGGAAGCTGACCCCGTCGACCACGGTGAGCATGGTGTCCAGGCGCGCGACATCGGCCAGACCGCGGCCGTCGGCATCGCGCACGGCGAAGGTGGCCGCCACCGGCATCGGCTCGGAGATGCCGGTGGATTCGATCAACAGGTAGTCGTAGCGCCCGCTCTCGGCCAGGCGCTGCACCTCCTGGCGCAGGTCGTCGCGCAACGTACAGCAGATGCAGCCGTTGCTGAACTCGACCAGGGTTTCCTCGGTGCGGCTGAGCGCGGCGCCGCCGTCGCGGATCAGCGCCGCGTCGATGTTGACCTCGCTCATGTCGTTGACGATCACCGCCACGCGGCGGCCGTCGCGGTTGTGCAGCACGCGGTTGAGCAGGGTGGTCTTGCCGGCGCCCAGGAAGCCGGACAGCACGGTGACGGGAAGGCGGCGATCGGAAACGGTGGAGATGGACATGGCGGGCATCGGCGCGAAGGCGTGGCGGGCTGGAAATGTTACTATATAACACTTAATGCACTGGAGTGGACGTCGATGAAATCCCTGCCGCAATCCTTCTTCGATGCCTCGGCGATGGTGTTGTCCGGGCTGTGCTTGCTGCACTGCCTGGCGTTGCCGTTGCTGGCCGCGGCGCTGCCGCTGTTCGGGGTCTGGGCCGAGGCCGAATGGGTGCACGTGCTGTTCGTGGCGATCGCCGCGCCGTTGGCGGGGCTGGCGCTGTGGCGCGGGCATCGGCGCGACGCGCTGCCCTGGCCGCTGTGGACGCTGGCGGCGCTGGGGCTGCTCGGTCTGCTGGCCGGCGCCTTCGGCATTCCCGACGAGGCCAGCGAGACCGCGATGACGGTGAGCGGCAGCCTGGCGCTAGCCAGTGCGCACCTTTGGAATTGGCGCCGACACCTGCGGCGTTGCCGGCATTGAGCGCAGACGCGAGCGCGGGACATGCGGCATAGCGTGCGGCCGCCGAGCGGCAATCAGGGCCGAGGCGCAGTTTGCTGTCGCTGTCGCCTTGGCAGTTGCCGTCGCCTCTGCTGTTGCTGACGCTTTGGCAGTTGCCGCTGTTTCTGCCGTTGCTGTTGCCGTTGCCGTTGCTCTGGCTTTTGACTTACCGGGTTCCCTTCCGCAGCGGCGGATGGACCGGGGAAAAACCCGAAGGGCGGCGTACATGGATGTACGCCGTTCGCGGCAGGGGCAGGATGCCCCTTCCGCGAATCCCCGGTGCATCCGCGGACCCGGAGCGCGTAGCGCGGAGGGCGCGAGGCAGGGCGCGCTTTCTTTTGGTTACCTTTTCTTTGCGCGAGCAAAGAAAAGTAACTCGCCCGCAAGGGCGAAAGCCGTTGCTGTTGCTCGAAGTTTGTGTGTCAGGCGAGAAGGTCTGTAGGAGCGGCTTTAGCCGCGACAGGCAGAATGGACTCGCGCTGTCGCGGCTAAAGCCGCTCCTACAATTCAGCGGCCGCCGCCGTAGCAGCAAGTGCAAGAGCAAAGCTTTCGCCTTGCGGCGAGTTACTTTTCTTTGCTTGTGCAAAGAAAAGTAACCAAAAGAAAACACACCCTGCCTCGCGCCCTCCGCGCTGGCGCGCTCCGGGTCCGCGTCCAGCACGGGGATCCGCGGAAGGGGCATCCTGCCCCTGCCGCGGACGGCGCACGTCCATGTGCGCCGCCCCTTCGGGGTTTTTCCCCGCGTTGGCCGCCGCTTCGGAAGGGAACCCGGTAAGTCAAAAACAAGAGCCAAAGCTAAGCAACAACAACAGCAACTGCCAAGGCGAAAGCAACTGCCAAGGCGAAAGCAACTGCCAAGGCGAAAGCAACTGCCAAGGCGAAAGCAACTGCCAAGGCGAAAGCAACAGACGATGCTGTCGCTCTATCGCGCAAAGCACCGCATCTACCGACTTCGATTGGCACAACGGCAAAACGCGCAGCCAACGCCGTGAAAGACACCAGCACTCCTTCAGAATCGCTGGTGACACGCAAGGCAGGACGCGCAGCGGCAGTCCTCCCGAAACGCAACGCAGCGCAACTCCGCATGACGGCAGTCGTACGCTTTGCAAACAACAGGAGCCCAGATAGGGACGTCCCGCAAGTCGAGGATGGGGAAAAGGAGGCCGACGATCGGCTTTTTCCGATTCCCCATTCCCGTTTCCCCATTCCCAGCCTACAGATCAAACCCCAGCAACAACGGATCGTGGTCCGAACTGCGCCACGGGCCGGGCAGATCGCGCTCGCGATAACCATCGCTGTCGGGCAGGTCCGCGTTGACGTGCCATTCGGCGGCGCCGCGCAACCGCGCCGCCAGCGCCGGGCTCAGCAAGGCGTGGTCGAGGCGGCCGCTGAGGCCGCGGTAGACGAAGCTGTAGGGATGCGCGACATGCGCCTCCTGCAGCGCGTCGCGCCAGCCGGCGTCGCGCAGCAGGCGCAGGGGGTCTTCCATCGCGTAGGCGTTGAAATCGCCGAGCAGCACGCTGGACGTGCTGCCGGTACCAGTGGGGTCGCTGCGCAGCCAGGCGTCCAGGCGCCGCGCCGACTCGGTGCGGGTCGCGTTCCAGCAGCCCTGGCCGTCGCCGCGGTCGGCATCCGCACCGCTGGCTTCGCCGCAACCCTTGGACTTGAAGTGGTTGGCCACCACCACGAACGGCGCACCGCTGCCGTGGCGGAAAGCCTGCGCCAGCGGCACCCGGCTGTGCTCGGCGAACGGGCCGCCTTCCAGCATCGCCGGCTTGCCGACCGGGCTCACCCGCGAGACGCGGTAGATCAGGCCGACCCGGATCGGGTTGTTGCCGGGGCCGTGCCCGGCATCGACGAAGCGCCAGTCGCCGCCGCCGGCGTTGAGCGCGTCGACCAGGCTGGCAATCGCCGAGGTCGGGCCGTAGCCGTCGTTCTCCAGTTCCATCAGCGCGGCGACGTCGGCCTGCAGCGGACGGATCGTCGCCACCAGCTTGCGCAGCTGCGCCTGGAACTCGGCCGCCGTGCGTGCACCACGCAGGGTCGGGAAGCCGCCGCCGCGGCCATCGCCGTTGAAGAAGTTCTCCAGGTTGAACGCGGCGATGCGCAAGGTACCGTCGACCTGCGGCGGCGCCGGTTCCGGCGGCGGCGTCAGCTGCAGCGCAGCGGTCGGGTACAGCCGCGCGACGCCGTCGATCACCCCGCCGACGATGCCCTCCACGTCCTGCACTGCGCTGCCTGCGCGTGGTGGTGCGGCGGCGCTACCCAGATAGTCCGGGAGTTTTGCCGTTGCCGTTGCCGTTGCCGTTGCCGTTGCCGATGTTGATGTTGATGTCGGAGTCGGAGCCGGCGCATCGAGCGTGCCCAGCCGCAGCCCGCGCCGCGCATTGTCGGCGACCACTGCCGCCTGCTCGGCGCTGCCGGGCGCGGCCACTTCGCTGGGCTGCCACAGGCGCCCGCCGAAGGCCACGCCGAGTTCGCCGGTCTTGCCCAGCGCATCGTTGTCGACCACGGTCAGCGGCGCGGCGATGCGCACGCGCATGCCGGCCAATGCCGACCAGTCGGCCGGCGCCGCGTCGAGCACTTGCAGCGGCAAGGGCTGCGCCCGCGCCAGTACGGTGTGTCCCTGCTCCAGCACGCTGCGCCCGACGAATGCGGTGCCGGCCTTGGCCGAGGCAGCGGCCTGCGGTGCCAGTTCGCCCCACACCCGCACGCGGTCGCCCGGGGCCAGGCTGCGCTCGGCATCACCGCGCACCAGCAGCGCGTCGGCGGTCAGCGGATCGTCGTCGCCGGCATCCTGCACCAGGTAGCCGCTGCCGCCGGCCTCCACCCGTGCGGTGACCACGCCCTCGAACACCACGCCCTGCGCCTGCGGGCCCGGGCGCAACTGCCCGATCGGCAGCAATGGCGGCGGCGTCAGCGCCTGCGCGGCGGGGGCTGCGACCAGCAGCAACAACGACAACAACGATGGCGGCGGCATGCGCATGTGATCACTCTCCTTGTTTGCGCCGGCACGCGACGGGCGCGGAAACGAATGCGCCGCCCGAAGGCGGCGCAGTGGCGTGCGGGAGGCGCAAGGTTACTTCAGGTTGGCCAGCATCCAGTCCACGGTGGCGTGGATCTGCTCCTCGGTCAGCCCGGGATTGCCGCCCTTCGGCGGCATGATGCCCCCATCGGGGCCGGTATAGCCCTCGATGGCATGCTTGTAGAGCGTCTCCTTGCCCTGCGCGATGCGCTTGTCCCAGTGCGCATGATCCAACGTCGGCGCCTTGCCCACGCCCGTGGTGTGGCAGGCGGTACACAGGTTGTTGAAGATGGTCTTGCCGTCGGTGGTGCCGCCGTAGGCCGCCTGCGCCGAGGCCTTGGCCAGCGCCGCCGCCTGGGCGGCGGCCTGCGCCGCGGCGCCGGTGCTGCCGGCATAGACCGCGCCGACCGGCGCGATGCGTTCCTCGGTGCGCTTTTGCGCGATCGGCGACACCTCCGGCGGGATGGCCCGCTGCAGGTAATGCGCGAACACGATCAGGCCGATAGTGATCAGCACCAGCAGGCCGATCACCATCGAGAAGCGCTTGAGAAATTCGAGGTCGTAATTCCGCACATCACACCCCTTTGGCACGTGGTAATCCGGACCACCGCTACGCGACCGAGTATAGCCAGCGTTTGCGCCGCGCGGCACGCCGCAATGGCACGGAATCGCAGGCGATGCGTGCTGCATCGCAGCAGTTCGGCGCAGGCGGCATGACGTCGGCTCAGGCGCTGCCCACCGCGCGCAGGCAGAACCCGCACACAGCCTCGACCAGGCGATCGCTGTCGCGCGGGCCGTCGCGGCTGGGCGCGGTCGGGCCGACCAGGGCCTCGGTATAGGCGCCGACCAGGCATGCGGCCGCCGCATCCAGGTCCTGCGCGGGGAACTCGCCCGCGGCCACGCCGTCGGCCAGGATGCCCTTGAACACGTCGCCGAGCAGGCGCCGGCAGCGGATGCGCTCGGCGTCCACCTCCGGCTCCACCGGCTCGGCGATGAAGGCGTAGGCCAGGCCGGGGCCGGCCAGGGCGCGGCGCACGAACGAGGCGATGGCGTCGCGCAGGCGCTGCGCCGCCGGCGCCGGCGTGGCGGCGATGGCGCGCAGGATGGTCAGCTCGTGCTCCACCGCCGCGGTCAGCACCTCCACGAACAGTTCGGCCTTGGACGGGAAATGCCGGTAGATCAGCCCGGTCGAGACCCCGGCCTCGGCCGCCACCGCGGTCACCGGGGCGCCGCGGAAGCCGTCGGCGGCGATCAGCCGGCGCGCCGCCAGCAGGATCCGCTGGCGGTTGCCGGCGAGGCGTTCTTCCATCAGGGCGGAGCGTTTGTAGGCCATGGCGTGATTCTAAGTTCAATTAATGAATTTCTGTTCACTTCTTTGCCGTTCCCGGCTACGCTGGGCGCTCTTGCCCGGCGCGGGTCCGATTCTAGGCGCCGCCGGCCACCCGCCATTCCCGGAGTTGCCGCCATGCTGATGCCGTCGTTGAATTTCGAGTTGGGCGAGGAGGTCGACCTGCTGCGCGACAGCGTCGCCGCCTTCGCCGCGCGCGAGATCGCGCCGCTGGCCGAGCAGGCCGACCGCGACAACGCCTTCCCTGCGCCGCTGTGGCGCAAGCTCGGCGAGCAGGGCCTGCTCGGCCTCACCGTCGAGGAGGAATACGGCGGCAGTGCGATGGGCTACCTGGCGCACGTGGTGGCGATGGAGGAGATCTCGCGGGCCTGCGGCGCGATCGGCCTGTCCTACGGCGCGCATTCGAACCTGTGCGTGAACCAGTTGCGCAAGAATGCCAGCCCGGCGCAGAAGGCGCGCTACCTGCCCAAGCTGTGCAGCGGCGAGCACGTCGGCGCGCTGGCGATGAGCGAGCCGGGCGCCGGCTCGGACGTGGTGTCGATGAAGCTGCGCGCCGAGGCCCGCGGCGACCGCTACGTGCTCAACGGCAACAAGATGTGGATCACCAACGGCCCCGACGCCGACGTACTGGTGGTCTACGCCAAGACCGACCCGAGCGGCGGCGCGCGCGGCATCACCGCATTCATCGTCGAGAAGGGCATGTCCGGCTTCAGCACCGCGCAGAAGCTGGACAAGCTCGGCATGCGCGGCTCCAACACCTGCGAGCTGGTGTTCCAGGACTGCGAGGTGCCGGCGGAGAACGTACTCGGCGAAGTGGGCGGCGGCGTGCGCGTGCTGATGTCCGGCCTGGACTACGAGCGCGTGGTGCTGTCCGGCGGTCCGCTGGGGCTGATGGCGGCGGCGCTGGATGTGGTGCTGCCCTACGTGCACGAGCGCCGCCAGTTCGGCGAGCCGATCGGCAGCTTCCAGCTGATGCAGGGCAAGCTGGCCGACATGTACGTGGGCCTCAACGCCTGCCGCGCCTATGTGTACGCGGTGGCGCGCGCCTGCGACGCCGGCCGCACCACCCGCCAGGACGCCGCCGGCGCGATCCTCTACGCCGCCGAGAAGGCGACCTGGCTGACCGGCCAGGCGATCCAGGTGCTGGGCGGCAACGGCTACATCAACGACTATCCGACCGGGCGCCTGTGGCGCGATGCCAAGCTCTACGAGATCGGCGCGGGCACCTCGGAGATCCGCCGCATGCTGATCGGCCGCGAGCTGTTCGAGCGGACCAAGTGATGCGCTGCGAAAGAGGTATGGGCCGAAAGGCCGTTCCGACGTCACCGCGGCGGGGCTGAAGCCCCTCCCACATTCGCCGCCCAACCTTCCCTCCTCCCTCCACGGCCCAGCCATGAGCGCGATCCAGACCCAGTTGCAACCCGGCAGCGACGCCTTCGCCGCCAATGCCGCCGCGCTGCGCGCGGTGGTCGACGACCTGCACGCCACCCAGGCGCGCATCGCCCTGGGCGGCAGCGAAGCCGCCCGCGCCAAGCACCAGGCGCGCGGCAAGCTGCTGGTGCGCGAGCGCATCGATGCCCTGCTCGACCCGGGTAGCGCGTTCCTGGAGATCGCGCCGCTGGCGGCGCTGGGCCTGTACGACGACGAGGTGCCGTGCGCCGGCGTGGTCGCCGGCATCGGCCGCGTCTCCGGCGTGGAATGCGTGATCGTCGCCAACGACGCCACGGTCAAAGGCGGCACCTACTACCCGATCACGGTGAAAAAGCACCTGCGCGCGCAGGAGATCGCCCAGCAGAACCGCCTGCCGTGCATCTACCTGGTCGATTCCGGCGGCGCGTTCCTGCCGCTGCAGGACGAGGTGTTTCCCGACCGCGACCACTTCGGCCGGATCTTCTACAACCAGGCCAACCTCTCGGCACAAGGCATCGCCCAGATCGCCTGCGTGATGGGGTCGTGCACCGCCGGCGGCGCCTACGTGCCGGCGATGAGCGACGAGACGGTGATCGTGCGCGGGCAGGGCACCATCTTCCTCGGCGGCCCGCCGCTGGTGAAGGCCGCCACCGGCGAGGACGTCAGCGCCGAGGACCTGGGTGGCGCCGACGTGCACACCCGCATCTCCGGCGTCGCCGACCACTTCGCCGACAACGACCTGCAGGCGCTGGCGCGGGTGCGCGCGATCGTCGCCCAGCTCAACTGGCGCAAGCCGGCCCCGGCGCTGGCGCTGCGCACGCCGGAGCCGCCGCTGTATCCGGCCGAGGAACTGTATGGGGTGATCCCGGCCGACCCGCGCAAGCCGTTCGACGTGCGCGAGGTGATCGCGCGGGTGGTGGACGGCTCGCGCTTGGACGAGTTCAAGGCACGCTACGGCACGACGTTGGTCACCGGCTTCGCGCACGTGCACGGCTATCCGGTCGGCATCGTCGCCAACAACGGCATCCTGTTCTCCGAGTCGGCGCTCAAGGGCGCGCACTTCATCGAGCTGTGCGCGCAGCGCGGCATCCCGCTGGTGTTCCTGCAGAACATCACCGGCTTCATGGTCGGCCGCAAGTACGAGCACGGCGGCATCGCCAAGGACGGCGCCAAGCTGGTGATGGCGGTGGCCTGCGCCAAGGTGCCCAAGTTCACGGTGGTGATCGGCGGCTCGTTCGGTGCCGGCAATTACGGCATGTGCGGGCGCGCGTATTCGCCGAATTTCCTGTGGATGTGGCCGAACGCGCGCATCGGAGTGATGGGCGGCGAGCAGGCGGCGAGCGTGCTGGCGACGGTACGCCGCGACGGCATCGCGGCCAAGGGCGGGCAGTGGTCGGACGAGGAAGAGGCGGCGTTCAAGGCGCCGATCCGCGATCAGTTCGAGCGCCAGGGTCATCCGTACTACGCCAGTGCGCGGCTATGGGACGACGGGGTGATCGATCCGGCGCAGACGCGGCGGGTGTTGGGGCTGGGGCTGTCGGCGGCGTTGAACGCGCCGGCGGAGCCGAGCCGATTCGGGGTGTTCCGGATGTGAGTGGGCGCATGCGCTCGGGGTGGCAGGCGCGTGCGCGCCGGGAGCGGCGGTGGCCATGCAGGTGGTCGCTGACGATTCCGGCAGCAGCGTGTCCGGCAATGGACTCCACGATCGGCTCTGCGGCGGTCGACGCGATTGCCTCCGCTTTTGCTCCTGCTTTTGCTCCTGCTTTTGCTCCTGCTTTTGCTCCTGCTTTTGCTCTTGCTCCTGCTTTTGCTCTTGCTCCTGCGTTTGCTCTTGCTCCTGCGTTTGCTCTTGCTCCTGCGTTTGCTCTTGCTTTGCCTTTGACTTACCGGGCCCCCTCGGCGCGGCAGTCGCGGCGGGCGAATACCCGAAGGGCGACGCGCAGGATGCGCGTCGTTTTTCGCCGGCACATGGATGTGCCGGCGAAAAATGCCCGTCGTGGCTGCGAACCCGGAGCGCGTAGCGCGGAGGGCGCGCTGCGGGGTGTGCTTTCTTTTGGTTACTTTTCTTTGCACAAGCAAAGAAAAGTAACTCGCCGCAAGGCGAAAGCTTTGCTCTTGCACTTGCTGCTACGGCGGCGGCCGCTGAATTGTAGGAGCGGCTTTAGCCGCGACAGCGCGAGTCCATTCTGCCTGTCGCGGCTAAAGCCGCTCCTACAGACCTTCTCGCCTGACACACAAACTTCGAGCAACAGCAAAGGCTTTCGCCCTTGCGGGCGAGTTACTTTTCTTTGCTCGCGCAAAGAAAAGGTAACCAAAAGAAAGCGCGCCCTGCCTCGCGCCCTCCGCGCTGCGCGCTCCGGGTCCGCGTCCAGCCCGGGGATCCGCGGAAGGGGCTTGTCTGCTTCGCAGCCAAGTCCGGGGCAGTCGCCTCACGGCGCCAGCCCGCCCGCCGGGGCGAAGCAGTGCTTCGCCTTTTTCCGGCGAGCCCTGCCCCTGCCGCGGACGGCGCACGTCCCTGTGCGCCGCCCCTTCGGGGTTTTTCCCCGCGCTGGCCGCCGCTTCGGAAGGGAACCCGGTAAATCAAAAGCTGGGGCAGCAGCCAAAGCACAGCAACAGCAACAGCAAAGGCAAGTGCAACGGCGGCCGCAACCGCTATCGCTACGGCTGCTCCGGTTGAGCACCTCCAACGCAACTCTTGCGCGCGTCTGCGCACCGCAAGCGCAACACCTCTAACCCTTTTCCAGGCACCCGACCATGGCCACCCCCGACCTGCCGACCTTCGACAAGATCCTCATCGCCAATCGCGGCGAGATCGCCTGCCGGGTGATCGCCACCTGCCGCAAGCTCGGCATCGCCACCGTGGCCGTGTACTCCGATGCCGACCACGATGCCCGCCACGTGCGCCTGGCCGACGAGGCCGTGCACATCGGCGCCGCGCCAGCACGCGAGAGCTACCTGCGCGGCGAGCGCATCCTCGAGGCCGCGCAGCGCAGTGGCGCGCAGGCCATCCATCCCGGCTACGGCTTCCTGTCCGAGAACGCCGAGTTCGCCGAGGCCTGCGCCGCGCGCGGGCTGGTGTTCATCGGGCCGCCGCCGGCGGCGATCCGCGCCATGGGCGACAAGAGCGCGGCCAAGGCGCTGATGCAGGCGGCCGGGGTGCCGCTGACGCCCGGTTATCACGGCGAGCAGCAGGATCCGGAGTTCCTGCGCGAACAGGCCGCGGCCATCGGCTACCCGGTGCTGATCAAGGCCAGCGCCGGCGGCGGCGGCAAGGGTATGCGCCGGGTCGATCGCGACGAAGACTTCGCCGCCGCGCTCGCCGCCTGCCAGCGCGAGGCGCAGGCCGCGTTCGGCAATGCGCACGTGCTGGTGGAGAAGTACGTGCTGCGGCCGCGGCACATCGAGATCCAGGTGTTCGGCGACAGCCACGGCGAGCTGGTGTATCTGTTCGAGCGCGACTGCTCGGTGCAGCGCCGCCACCAGAAGGTGCTGGAGGAAGCGCCTGCGCCAGGCATGGACGAAACGCGGCGTGCGGCGATGGGCCAGGCCGCGGTGGAGGCCGCGCGCGCGGTCGGCTATGTCGGTGCCGGCACGGTGGAGTTCATCGTCGCGCCCGATGGTGCGTTCTACTTCATGGAAATGAACACCCGCCTGCAGGTGGAGCATCCCGTCACCGAGTGCATCACCGGCACCGATCTGGTCGAGTGGCAGTTGCGCGTGGCCGCCGGCCAGCCGCTGCCGCAGCGCCAGCACGAACTGGCGATCCGCGGCCATGCGCTGGAAGCGCGGCTGTACGCCGAAGACCCGGCGCGCGGCTTCCTGCCCTCGATCGGCACGCTGCAGCACCTGCGCCTGCCCGCCGCCGATGCGCATACCCGCGTCGATGCCGGCGTCGAGCAGGGCGACACGATCGGCCCGCACTACGATCCGATGATCGCCAAGCTGATCGTCTGGGATGCGACCCGCGAGCGCGCGCTGCGGCGCATGCAGGCGGCGCTGGCCGCGTGCCAGGTGGTGGGCGTATCGACCAATGCCGCGTTCCTGCAGCGCCTGGTCGGCACCACGGCATTCGCGCAGGCGGATCTGGACACCGCGCTGATCGAGCGCGAGCACACTGCCCTGTTCGATATCCCCACCCCGACCACCGACGCGCTGTGGAGCCTGGCCGCACTGGCCTGGCAACTGCACGAGCCAGCGCCGGCCGCGCAGGCTGCCGATCCGCAGTCGCCGTGGGACCTGCGCGACGGCTGGCGGCTGGGTGCGCTGGCGCCGCGTGCGCTGACCTTGCAGCATGGCGAGACGCAACGCACGCTGCACCTGACCGCGCACGCGGGCGGCTGGCGGATCCACGACGCGCAGGCGCAGGACGCGCTCGAGGCGAGCGGCCAGTTGCGCGACGGCCGCCTGTCCGCGTTTCTCGGCACGCAGCGGGTGCAGGCCGAGGCGGTGTTCGCCGGCACGCAGCTACACCTGTTCGTCGACGGCCACGGCTACCTGTTCGAACGCCACGACCCGGTCGCCGAGGCCGACCAGCCGGCGGTGGAGAGTGGTGGCCTGACCGCGCCGATGCCGGGGCGCATCGTCGCCCTGCTGGTCGCGCCCGGCACCCAGGTGCGCCGCGGTACGCCGCTGCTGGTGCTGGAGGCGATGAAGATGGAGCACACCCTGCAGGCGCCGGCCGACGGCACGGTGCAGGGCTTCCGCGTGCGCGAGGGCGAGCTGGTCGGCGACGGCGTGGCGCTGCTGGATTTCGACGCGGCCTAAGCGGCACGCGCCAGGCCGCGGTCGCCAAGGCCGCGGCAAGGCGTCACACTCGGCGCTGGTCCCTCGCCGTGCCTGCGCCATGAAACTCACTGCCCACGTTCTCGACGGCCACACCCTGGACGTGCGCCCGGCGCCGCGCGAGCGGCCGTGGATGGACCAGACCGCCGAGCGCTACGCCTACCGCTGCCTGCCGCTGGACATCGCCAACGCGCACGGCTGGGAATTGCTGTGCCAGACCGCGTTCGAGGCCGAGTGGAACGGCGGCAACGCGCTCGACGACCTGCGCGTGCAGCCGCCGCCGGGCACGCACGCGCCGGCAGTCAGCCACTTCGGCTACGGCGTGCTCACCTTCCATGTGCCGTGCCTGTTCCGCACCGAGGCAGGCGTGGATCTGTACGTCACTGCGCCGGTGAACCGGCCCAAGGACGGCATCGCCGGGCTTACCGGGCTGATCGAGACCGATTGGAGCCCGTACACCTTCACCATGAACTGGCAGTTCACCCGCCCCGGCCGGGTGCGGTTCGAGGCCGGCGAGCCGTTCTGCCACTTTTTCCCGGTGCAGCGCCGCGTCCTGGCCGAGACCGAGCCGAGCTGGCAGCCGCTGTCGCAAACGCCGGAACTGGAACGCGAGCACCAGGAATGGATGCGCAGCCGCGGGCAGTTCCTGCACGAGCTGGAACAGCCCGACTCCAACGCCAGCCGCGAAGGCTGGCAGCGCAGCTACTTCCGCGGACCGGCGCCGGGGCAGTGCCCGGCCGGCGTGGAGCACCGGGTGAAACTGCGGCTGGCACCGTTCACCCGCGGCGACGACGTGGCGTGAGGGCGGCTCAGCGCGGGTGGCGCTGGCGCACGCGCGTGGACAGGCGGAACACGCCGTAGGCCAACAGCATGCCCAGGCCCCCGGCAACGGCATGCGCCCAGTCGAACACGCGCGGGCCGAGGCCGCCGGCCTGGTCGCCCCACAGATTGAACAGCACCAGGACGATGGCGGTGAGCCCCAATCCGGCCAGGAACGCGGCGCGATTGGCGCCGAGCGCATAGAACAGGAACGGCAGGCCCAGCCCGACCAGGAAATGCACCGGGAAGAAGTACACCGAACCGTAAGGCCGCAGCAGCGACCAGACGATGGCAGCGAAGACCGCGACGAACACGAACAGGCCCAGCGAAAGCGCGCGGGTCTTGGCGGGGGGAAGGCGTGGCTCGGTCATGCGTCACCTGCGGGCAATCGTCGACCGTAGCCGAGGGCGGATCACGGCCCGGTCAAGACTGCGCGCAGCGCTCGGCTGCAGGCGCTCAATGCGCGGTGCGGCACCACTGCCGCTCGCACGGCACGCCATCGCGGTTGCCGTCCATCTCCACGCCCGGGCAATGCTGCAGGAAGTACATCGCTTCGGCGCAGGACGTCATCTGCGCGCAATGCGTGCGACCGTCGCACTGGAACGCGGGCGCTGTCGCCGGCGAGGCGTGCGCAGTGGCGGCTGGCGCAGCGGGTGATGGTGGCGCTGTGGTGGCTGCCTGCGGGGCCGCCACGAAGCGCAGCGCCGCGTAGGCGGCGAGCGCGAGCACCGCCAGCAGCATCAGCACGCCGAGCCAGCGGCCGCGACGCGTGCGCGGTGCGGCCACCGCGCGCGCCTGCACCGCCGGCGCACGGCCGGGCCGCATCACCCGCAACGCCCGCGGCCGCCCCTGCGCGTCGTGCTCCAGGTCGAAGGAGATCAGCTCGCCCACCCGCGGGGGCACGCCGTCGTCGGGAAACGCCGCGCGTTGCACCTCGGCTTCGGTCTCGCGATGCGCCAAGCGCACCCGGCCGCAGCCGCGCTCCTCGTCCCACTGAATCAAGGTCCCGTGCGTACGCATGGCGTCACCGCAAGAAAGTGCATCGCCGCGGTGGACGCCGCCGTGCCCGGTGCGTCCACCGTCCCCACCGCGCCTGCCCGCTCCCGCCAGCGCAGCCCCGCGCGCAGCATGCCACGGCCGGAGTATCCGCGCTGGCCTGCCGCGACCGCTGCATGCAGGCCCGGCTGCGTTGGCATGACCCGCCGTCCGCTTGCTGCCGCAGCGTCGGCGGGCGCAACTGTCTACCACCGGCTGCGCGGCGCTCGCTAGAGTCCGAAGCGTCGAGCAACGCCGACGCCCGCACACCGCGCGGCGCTGGCGATCGACGCGCAACCCGGCATCGCGGCCGCCGCATGGCGCCGCCCCCGCAGCATTCGTCCCCCGATGCTGCCTGCCGGGCCCGCGCGTTTCCCCCACGCTCGACGCAACACGATCCTTCAGCGCAGTTGCCTTCCACACGGGGTCAGGAGAGCGACATGGACATGTCTTCGGTCCGCTAGGCCGTTTCCACCGCATCGCCGCTTCCACGGCTTCGCCGCCGCGTCCGCGCGGCGGAAGTGGACGCTGCACCTCCCAATGCATCTCTCGCTTCGTCTGCGCGCGCAGCCGGATGCATGCGCGTGCCTGTGGCACGGCGGGAGTCCCTCATCGCGGCCGCGCAGCAGCGCGGGCGTGCGGCCGGTCCGGGGCCAGGGGATGTCCGGACACAGGACGCGGCATTGCCGCACGCACCGACGCACACGACCGGAGGTCCATCATGCACCTGCCCCATCCGCGCATTCTCGCCATCGCCACCGCGCTGACTCTCGCAAGCGGCGCCGCCTCCGCAGGGCGGTTTCCGGATTTCGGCTACGCGCCGCCATCCACCTATACAGGGCCGGTGTTCCAGCTCAGCCAGGACTATCCGCAGCAGCCGCCCAGCGGCCCGTTGCCAAGCTTCTTCCAGAAACTGCCCCGACCGCTGACCAACAACTTCGAAACCTGGCGCGGCTATGCCGACGCGGTAAAGACCTACTGCCTGGAAGGCAACGTCGAAAGCGACTGGTACGTGCAGAACAACAAGCTACGGCGCTGGTACCACGCCCCCTGGCAGCACTACGGCCCGCACGGCCGCGAAGGCGTGCACGGGCTGACCCAGGAAGCGCCGATCCAGGCCAAGCAACTGGCGCCGACCCAGCTCACCTCCGGCCAGACCTTCGCGGTCGGCATCTACAACGATGTCGGCGGCTATACCTTCGGCCAGGTGTGGAAGGATCGGCAGAATCCGGATCCCAGCTTCACCACCAAGCCCAACACCTTCCGCGACGGCACCGTGGTGTGCAAGGCGCTGTTCGCCGACGTGGACCTGAGCCAGGTGCCGTTCCTGCAGAACCCGGTGCTGTGGAACGCCTGGGTGCCGAACAGCTACGGTTCCACCGACCGCACGTTCAAGAAGGTGGCGCTGATCCAGATGGACTTCGCCGTGCGCGACAGCCGCATTCCCGGTACCGGCTGGATCTTCGGCACCTTCCAGTACAACGGCGCGGTCAGCGGCAAGCCGGGCTGGCAGAACCTGGTGCCGGTGGGCGTGATGTGGGGCAACGATCCGCAGAACAGCAGCGACGACTACACCAACAAGCAGCCGACCCGAACCCGGATCAATCCGCGCATCCTGCAATCGGCGATCAACGCCAAGCCGGAACTGCCGCCGACCCACCTGGGCTGGAACGGCCGCCTCAACGGCCCGGTGGACAATCCGGTCAGTTCCTGCATGAGCTGCCACATGACCGCCGAGTCGCCGCAGCTCTCGCCGATGAACCCGACCTTCCAGACCGACCAGAAAAAGATCCCGCCGGTCGGCTCCAAGGAATGGATGCGCTGGTTCCAGAACATTCCGGCCGGGCAGCCGTTCGACGCGGCGGCAAAGAGCACCGACTACAGCCTGCAGCTGGCCGGCGGCATCGCCAACTTCTACGAATGGAAATGCACCCAGGACGGCGTGTTCGTCCGCGGCGGCAACCTGTGCGAGCAGAGCAAGACGCCGCTGAAGCTGATGCAGTCCACCACGCCGCCGCCGACGGTGTACCCGGTCGAGCGCGGGCCGAGCAACCAGGACCAGGAATAAGCACGGCAATGCCCTGCCTGCCGCGCACCGCCCACGGCGCCGGCAGGCAAGGCCTTCACCGAACGCGACAAAACTGGTGCCGATGGACGGGCGTCAGGCGCTCTGCTGCCTGCGCCACCAGGTCACCGCATCGATCAGGCCATAGGCCAGGAACGCCGCCAGCACCACCTGCACATTGAGGATCGGCAGCGAGCGCAGGGAGTCGTAGGTACTGTTGTGCACCAGGACTTCCACGGCCCGGCCCGTAGGCGAACCACGCCGGTCCAGCACTGGGACCGCGTCGCCACTGGACCGATCCTGCGTCTCGTACACGATCACCGCGTCCCGCTGGAGAAAGTGGTTGATGCCCTTGTACAGGAACATCGACGACGAATACGCATGGAAATTCACCATCACCAGCAACACGAAGGTGATGTAGACGATGGCGCGTCGCAGATGGTTCATGCTGGACTCCCTGGGCACCAACGCGGCGCCTGCGATCGGTGATCGCAGCAGCATGCAATAGCAGCACCAACAGAGCAACGCGGTGCGCTCACGGCGATGGCGTGCCGAGGGGCTGAGCGCACGCGGCGGAGTGCACACTGCGAGCGACCTCGTCCTGGCGCGTCACGCTCGCTCACTCGATCTGCTGCCCGACCCACCAGGTCGTGCCGCCGGCGTCGCGGAAACCGCCACGCCGGTCGGGGTCGTTCTTCTGCATCGGCGCCTGCACCGCCGTGGCACCGGCGGCCAGCGCACGCTGGTAGGTCGCGTCCACGTCGCGCACGTAGACGTGCACATGTGCCGGCACCGGCGGCCAACCGTCCACCGCATCGCAGAACATCACCACGGTGTCGTCGATGCGCACCTCGCCGTGAGCGAAGCGACCACCCTCGCCGGGAATCTGCCGTAACGGTTCGGCGTCGAACACCGCGACCAGGAAATCGATGGTCCGCTGCGCACCGTCGACGATGAGATACGGCGAGACCGAGGTGTAGCGTTCTGGCTTGAACGACATCGAAGGCTCCTGAGATTGGCTATCGGACGGGGACCAATGCTTTCGGCGATGAAGCGTTTCATGCGATGGGCGGTGATATCAGGATGAAGCTGGAAAGGCGCGTGCAGACCCACTCACAACGCGCACGAACTCACCCGTGCCGCCAGGGTAAAGGGCACCGCGCCGAGGTCATCCAGGCCTTCGACGTCGAACGCGTACATGCCCTTGACCACGAGCGTCAGTTGCCCGTCGCGCGCGAGGTTGAAGGTCAGCGTCTCGACGTCGACGGGGTGGTGCGCGCCCGCCAGGTAGAGCGAGCCGTCGATATAGCCATCTTGCGGGTTGCGGGGGAAGTCGAAGCGCTTGCCGGCCAGGTCGCCGAGCCTGAGCGAGGGCAGCGCGATGCCGTCCAGGCGGATCGACGTGTCCACGATTTCGCCGGCATGCAGGAACGGGTGCAGCAGGATCTCCAGCGAGGCGGCATCCGGCAGCCCGGACAGGATCGCGTGGCGCGGCTTCAGGACGCTGGGCGAGAACGTCGACATCGCGGCCGCCCTTCAGTGTTGCGTCACCGGCAACACCACGTCCATCAGCGTGGCGTCGTCCGGATCCGGCGTGGCCTTGAAACCGAGTTGCTGGCACATCGCCAGCATGGTGCGGTTCTCGCGCAGCACCTGGCCTTCGACCATCTTCAGGCCGAGCCAGCCGGCGTACTCGATCATGATCCGCATCAGCTGCCAGCCGATGCCGTGGCCCTTGAGGTCGGAGCGGATCAGGATGCCGTACTCGCCGCGGTCGTAATCGGCGTCGGCATGCAGGCGCACCGCGCCGAGCATGTCGCCGCTGCGCGGTTCGATCGCCACCAGCGCGATCGAGCGCGCATAGTCGAGCTGGGTCAGGCGCGCGATGAATTCGTGGCTGAAATGCTTGACCGCCTGGAAGAAGCGCAGGCGCAGGTCCTCGTCGGTGACGCGGGCGAAGAAGCTGCGGAACAGCGCGTCGTCCTCCGGCCGCACCGGGCGCACGAGCGCGGCGCTGCCGTCGTTGAGCACGATGCGCCGCTCCCACTCCTTGGGGTACGGGAAGATCGCGAAGCGCGGATGGCCGCGGCCCTTGTGCAGGCGCCGCGACGGCGCCACCGCCACCCGCGCGTCGACCGCGATCACGCCATCGCGGTCGGCCAGCAGCGGGTTGATGTCCAGTTCGCGGATCTCCGGCAGATCGGCGGCCAGTTGCGCCAGTTTCACCAGCACCATCGCCACCGCGCGTTCGTCGGCGGCGGGTACGTCGCGGTAGGCCTTGAGGATGCGGCTGACGCGGGTGCGGCCGATCAGTTCGTGGGCCAGGCGCAGGTCCAGCGGCGGCAGCGCCAGCGCCTTGTCGTCGATCACCTCCACCGCGGTGCCGCCGCGGCCGAACACGATCACCGGGCCGAAGGTGGGATCGTCGGCGATGCCGGCGATCAGCTCGCGCGCCTTCGGCCGCAGCAGCGAGGGCTGCACCAGCACGCCGTCGATGCACGCCTCCGGACGCGCGGCACGCGCGCGGGCGAGGATGCCCTCGGCCGCATCGCGCACCGCCTCCACGCTCACCAGGTTCAGGCGCACGCCGTCCACGTCGGACTTGTGCGGAATATCAGCCGAATGGATCTTCACCGCCACCGCCGATCCCTGCGCCAGCATCGGTGCGGCCACCTGCGCCGCGGCCTCGGCATCGGCGGCGTGTGCCACCGCCGCGGTGGGAATGCCGTAGGCGGCCAGCAGCCGCGTGGTCGCCAGCGGGTCCAGCCAGGTCTGCCCGGCGGCCAGCGCGGCGTCGACGATGCCGCGCGCGGCGACGGCGTCGAAGGCGAAATCGTCGGGCAGGCTCGGCGGCGTTTCCATCAGCGCCGCCTGCGCCTCGCGGTAGCGGACCAGGTGCATGAAGCCGCGCACCGCGTCGGCCTCGGTGGCGTAGGTGGGGATGCGCGCGGCATTGAGCGTGGCGGTGGCGCTCTCGTCGTTGCCCAGCCATACCGCGAACACCGGCTTGTCGCGATGATGGCGCGGGCGCTGGCCGAGAATGCGGGTCAGCGCCTGCGCCGCGTCGGCGGAGGAGGTGAACGCGGTCGGCACGTTGACCACCAGCACCGCGTCGTTCTCCGGATCGTCCAGCAGCGCGCCGGCGGCGGCGGCGTAGCGCTCGCCGTCGGCGTCCACCACGATGTCCACCGGGTTGCTGTGCGACCACTCCTGCGGCAGTGCCTGCTCCAGCCGCTGCTGGGTGGGCGCCGACAGCGCCGCCAGGGTGCCGCCGAGATCGGACAGCGTATCCACCGCCAGGCGGCCGACGCCGCCGCCGTTGCTGAGGATGGCCAGGCGTCGCCCCGGGAAGGTGCTGAGCCGGCCCAGCGTCTCCGCTGCGGCGAACAGTTCGTCCAGCGCGCGCACCCGCAGCAGGCCGGCGCGGGCGAACGCGGCGCCGTATACCGCATCGGAACTGGCCAGTGCCTGCACGTGGGTGTCGGCGTTGGGATCGATGCGCAACTGCCGGCCCGACTTCACCACGACGACGGGTTTGGCGCGCGCGGCGGCACGCGCGGCGGACATGAACTTGCGCGCGTCGCGGATGTGTTCGACGTAGAGCAGGATCGCGCGGGTGCGGTAGTCGGTGGCGAAGTAGTCGAGCAGGTCGGCGAAGTCCACGTCCAGCGCGTCGCCCAGCGAGACCACCGCGGAGAAGCCGACCGCGCGCGCCACGCCCCATTCCACCAGCGCCGCGGCGATGGCGCTGGATTCGGAGATCAGCGCCAGGTCGCCTGGCTGCGGGCAGTGCGCGGCGATGCTGGCGTTGAGCCGCGCATGCGGCGCGATCACGCCCAGGCAGTGCGGGCCGAGGATACGCAGGCCCTTGGCGCGCGCGGCGCTCTCCACCCGCGCCGCGGCCGATCCCGGTCCGCTGCCGAGCCCGGCGGTGAGGATGATCGCCGCGGCCACGCCGCGCCGGGCGGCGATCGACACGATGCGCGGCACCATCCGCGCCGGCGCGGTGATCACCACCAGGTCCGGCACCCACGGCAGGTCGGTGAGCCGGCGCACCGTGGGCACGCCGTCGATCTCGCGGTAGCGCGGACTGACCCAGCCGATCTGCCCGGGAAACCCGGCCGCGCGCAGGCTGCGCACCACCGCGCGCCCGGCGGAGCGCTCGCGCGGGCTGCCGCCGACGATGGCGACCGAGGCGGGGCGGAACACGGACTGCAGGTGATAGGTGCTCATGGCGGCGGCAGAGGCGAGCGAATGCGCTAACGGTACACGGCTGGCCGCGGCGCGGGGATGATCCGGGTCTTGCGGCGCACCGTACCGCGCGTTCGGCGACAGTGCGCACTGTCGCGATTCCGGCGTTCGCGCGTCGGAGCTGAAGCCCCTCCCACAAGGACTCCGGTCGGCCGCCCGGTGCTCATGGCTCGCGTGTGCTGCTGGATCAGGAGCGGCACCGCCGGCAGCAGACCTCCTTGGGGGGAGCGTTTCAGGACACCTCGAATCACCGTTTCTGCGGCGCATCGCGCTGTCTCGTAGCGGCTTCAGCCGCGACGAGGCTCTACCGGTAAGACACGGTCGCGGCTGAAGCCGCTCCTACGCGTGTGCGTTTGTGCTTGCTCGAGGCGCCCTTCAGTCGCGACGCGACCGAGCCTAAGGCGAGGCGACCGCGCAAGCGCAGCGCCCTGATCGGGCGGCGATCCCCTCCCCCACAGGAAGGCCCGCAGCACCGTCACTCACCCGGCCTCGACCTCCAAGGATCCGCAGAGCCCATCGGGCACCCCGCACGCAGCCCGGGTCAGCAGACGGTCGCATTGGCGGCCGCATAATGCGGCGATGGAGACGACTCGTGCATAGCGGCGGCCTGGAACTGGCGCTGGTGCTGCTGCTGGCCGCGGTGATCGCGGTGCCGGTGTTCAAGCGCCTGGGCCTGGGCGCGGTGCTGGCCTACCTGGCCGCAGGCGTGGTGCTGGGGCCGGACGGGCTGGGCTTCGTGCAGGACACCGAGCGCATCCTCAACGCGGCCGAAATCGGCGTGGTGATGCTGCTGTTCCTGATCGGCCTGGAGCTGTCGCCAGCGCGATTGAAGCTGATGCGGCATGCGGTGTTCGGCGCCGGCAGCGCCCAGGTCGCGCTGACCGCGCTGCCGCTGGGCGCGCTGGCGCTGTGCATGGGTCTGAACTGGAAGAGCGCGCTGGTGATCGGCCTGGCGCTGGCGCTGTCGTCCACGGCGGTGGGCCTGCAGCTGCTGGCCGAGCGCAAGGCGCTCAACAGCGACTACGGCCGGCTCGGCTTCGCCATCCTGCTGTTCCAGGACCTGATCGCGATCCCGCTGCTGGCGGCGGTGCCGCTGCTCGGCGGCGCCAAGAACGACACCCTGACCTGGTCGGAAGTGGGCCAGGCGCTGGGCGCGCTGGCGGTGGTGGTGCTGTGCGGGCGCTTCGTGCTGCGCCACCTGTTCCGCACGGTGGCGCGCACGCGCATGCCCGAGGTGTTCACCGCCAGCGCGCTGCTGGTGGTGCTGGGCAATGCCTGGTTCCTGCAGAAGGCCGGGCTCAGCCCCAGCCTGGGGGCGTTCCTGGCCGGCGTGCTGCTGGCCGATTCGGAGTTCCGCCACGAACTGGAGGCGCAGATCGAGCCGTTCCAGGGCCTGCTGCTGGGCGTGTTCTTCATCGCCGTGGGCATGGGCATCGACCTGGACCGCATCGTCGCCGAGCCGTGGCTGATCGCGGGTGCCGTGGCCACGCTGCTGCTGGTCAAGTTCGCGCTGCTGGCCGGCATCGCCCGCGTGCTGCGCCTGCCCTGGCGCAGTGCGCTGCTGCTGGGCAGCCTGCTGTGGCTGGGCGGCGAGTTCGCCTTCGTGGTGTTCACCGAGGCGCAGCGGGTGCGCCTGCTCGACGACGCCACCCACGACCGCCTGGTCGCGGTGGTCGGCGTGTCGATGGCGCTGACGCCGCTGCTGCTGATCGGCATGCAGCGCCTTCTCGGCGCCAGCGAGGCCGGCAAGGGCAAGCGTCCGCAGCTGCCGGCGGAACAGTACGACACCGTGGATGCGCAGCGCGCGCAGGTGCTGATCGCCGGTATGGGCCGCTTCGGCCAGATCGTGGCGCGCCTGCTGACTGCGCAGCGCATCCCGTTCGTGGCGCTGGAACACAATCCGGACACGGTGGAGGACCTGCGCCGCTTCGGCAACAAGATCTACTACGGCGACCCCAGCCGCGCGGACCTGCTGCGCGCGGCCGGCAGCGACGGCATCCGCATCTTCGTGGTGGCGATGGACGACCCGGAGACCAACATCAAGACCACGCGGCTGATCCGCCGGCTCTACCCCACCGCCAAGGTGCTGGCGCGCGCACGCAACCGCCAGCACGCCTGGCGGCTGATGGACCTGGGCGCCGAACCGTTCCGCGAGGTGTTCGCCTCCAGTCTGGAACTGAGCGAGCAGGTGCTGCTCGGTCTCGGCCTGGACCCGGCGACCGCGCGCGACCGCATCGCCCGCTTCCGCGAGCACGACACGCAACTGCTGCGCGCCCAGCACCTGGTCTACGACGACGATGCCGCGTTGGTGCAGACCGCACGCGCGGCGCGCGCCGATCTGACCAAGCTGTTCGAGGCCGACGTCAACGATCCCACGGCCGGGCCGGCGGATGCGACCGGCGCGGGGCAGCCGCGCGGTTGAGGTTGGCGGTTTGGGCGTGACCAGGGCTGCAGGGTCTGCAGTGTTGCTGGCGTGCGATGCGGTGTGCGGTCGCGTCGCGGCCGATCACCGCGCACACGCCACCGCCGTGCGCGACCGGGTCGCGATGGGGAGACTGACCAATCGCCGAGCTGCACCCGGATTGCGACATGATGCGGGCGTCATCCGGCATGGTCGCGTCGGGGCTGAAGCCCCTCCCACAATGACAGTCGAACGCGTCCGCCGCGGTGACGCCTTTGCTGGCGACAACAGGGACGCTAGGACCAGGCAGGGTATGCCGGTTCGCCAAGGCCAATGCTCGGTAAGCGCGCTGTGTCCGCACGCCACCAATCCTTCCCTTGTGGGAGGGGCTTCAGCCCCGACTGCAGGCTCCAGCCGCCGTCGCTGTGCCGCTCCTGCTGAGATGAAGGCATCCCCGAGCACTGGCGCTCACGCCAGCGCCCGGGGCACCGCCTCAACGCTTGCGCGCCGGACGCTGCGCGGTGCTGCTGGCCGCGCGCTTGACGGCTTTTTTCGCAACTTTCTTCGCGGCCTTCTTGGCCACCTTCTTCGCCGGCGCCGAGGCGGCCTCGCTCCTGCTTGCCTTGCGCGGCGCGGCAGAGGCTGAGGCATTGGCCGGCTTGGCCGCGCTGCGCTTCGGCGCCGGCGTCACCGGCCGGGTTTCGGTGGTGGCGCCGGCCTCCGGCGGGCGACGCGGCGGTGGGCGACGCCCGGCAGTCAGGGTGCGCCAGGTGTGACCGCCGTTGAGCGCCAGCAGCGCATCGGCCGCAGCCGGGCCGGCGCTGCCGGCCGGGTACTGCGGGGTTTCGTCGGCCGAGGTCTGCCACGCGTCGAGGATGGGCTGCACGATGGTCCAGGCCGCCTCGACCATGGTCGCGTCCTGGAACAAGCCGGCCTCGCCGTGCATGCAGTCCTGCAGCAGGCGCTCGTAGCCCACCGTGTATTCCTTGGGGAACCAGTCGCGGTAGCGGAAATCCATGCGCACCGGCGCCAGGCTGACCCGCGCGCCCGGACGCTTGACGTCGAACTGCAGCGAGATGCCCTCGTCGGGCTGGATGTGCAGCACCAGCCAGTCGGGGCCATAGCCGCCGATCTCGGCGCTGCGCAGCGGCGCCAGTGGTGCCGGCTTGAAGCGGATCGCGATCTCGGTGGTGCGCTCGCGCAGGCGCTTGCCGGTGCGCAGGTAGAACGGCACGCCAGCCCAGCGCCAGGTATCGACCTGCAGCTTCATCGCCACGTAGGTCTCGGTATTGGAATCCGGCGGCACCGTGTCCTCCTCGCGGTAGCCGGGCACGGCGTTGCGGCCGATCGCGCCGGCGGCGTACTGGCCACGCACCACGTCGGCAGGACTCAGTGGCCGTACCGCCTCGATCACCTCGGCCCGCCTACGCAGCATCGCGGCGGGGGTGAACGCGGCCGGCGGTTCCATCGCGATCATCGCCAACAGTTGGAACAGGTGGTTGGGCACCATGTCGCGCAGGCAGCCGGTGGGATCGTAGAAACCGCCGCGGCCTTCCACGCCGATGGTCTCGGCCGCGGTGATCTGCACGTGGTCGATGCGGTCGCGGTTCCACACCGGCTCGAACAGGCCGTTGGCGAAGCGGAACGCGAGGATGTTCTGCACCGTTTCCTTGCCAAGGAAGTGATCGATGCGGAACACCTGGTCCTCGTCGAGTACGCGGCCGACGATGGCGTTGAGCTCGCGCGCGCTCTGCAGGTCGTGGCCGAACGGCTTCTCCACGATCACCCGGCGCCAGCCGCCGGTGGCGCTCTGCTTGACCAGCCCGGCCGCGCCCAGTTGCTCGATCACCGGGGCGAAGAAGCGCGCCGCGGTGGCCAGGTAGAACAGCACGTTGCCGCCGGTGCGGTACTGCGTACCGATCTTGTCCAGCAATGCGCCCAGCGAGCGGTAGGTGCCGGCATCGTTGAAGTCGCCGCGCAGGTAGTGCAGGCGCGAACGCAGCCAGCCCCATACCTCCTCGTCCAGGCCGTCGGCCTTGAACTCGGCGTCGCGGTCGGCCATCAGGCCGCGCATCGCATCGCCGAGCATGCGCCGCCACGCCACTTCGCTGACCGCACCGTGGTCCACGCCGATCACCGCGAACTCCTCGGGCAGCGCGCCGCTGTGGCGCAGGTTGTACAGCGCCGGCAGCACCAGGCGGCGGGTCAGATCGCCGCGGGCGCCGAACACCACGATCAGGCAGGGAGGAGTGGTCTGGGAAGCATCGCTCATGGATGGGTGTCCTGTTCGCCGATCAAGCCATGCAGGCGCAGCGCCGCGTGGACCAGCGCCACGTGCGAATAGCCCTGCGGGAAATTGCCGAGCATGCGGCCGCTGCGCGGGTCGTACTCCTCGGCCAGCAGGCCGACGTCGTTGCACAGGCCGAGCAAGCGTTCGAACAGCGTCTGCGCCTGCTCGCGGCGGCCGAGCAGCGCATAGTTCTCCACCAGCCAGAAACTGCAGGCGATGAAGGTGCCCTCGCCGGCCGGCAGGCCGTCGCCGCTGTCGTCATCGGCGCGGTAGCGTTCGACCAGGCCGTCGATGCTCAGGCGTTCGGCGATGGCGTCGGCGGTGGCGGCCACGCGCGGATCGTCCGGCGGCAGGAAGCCGACCAGCGGGATCAGCAGGGTGGCCGCGTCCAGGCGCTCGCTGCCGTAGCTCTGCACGAAATAGCCGTCGCGGTGCACGCCCTGCGCCAGCACCTGCGCATGGATCTCGTCGGCCAGCGCGCGCCAGTGCGCGCGTTGCGCGGCATCGGCGTCGGTGACGCCATCGCGCGCGCCGCAGTCGAAGGCCAGCCACGCCATCACCTTGGAATGCACGAAGTGCTGGCGCTTGTCGCGGATTTCCCAGATGCCTTCGTCCGGATCTCGCCAGCGCTCTTCCAGCACCTCCAGCAGTTGCCGCGCCAGCGAGCGGCCATGCACCGCCGAGGCCATGCCCTCGTGGTGACCGCGGTGGAACGCGGCGATCACCTCGCCGTAGACGTCGAGCTGGAACTGGCCGACCGCGGCATTGCCCACACGCACCGGCGAGGCGCCTTCATAACCGGGCAGCCAATCCACCTCCCATTCGGACATGCGCCGCTCGCCGCCGATGCCGTACAGCGCCTGCAACTGGTCCGGCGACCCGGCCACGGTGCGCTGCAGCCAGCCATGGAAGGCGGCGGCTTCGTCGAAGTAGCCGGCCGCGCGCAAGGCGGTCAGGGTGAACACCGCATCGCGCAGCCAGCAGAAACGGTAGTCCCAGTTGCGCTCGCCGCCCAGGCGTTCGGGCAGCGAGGTGGTGGGCGCGGCGACGATCGCGCCGGTGGGCAGGTAGCTCAGGCCCTTCAGCACCACCAGCGAGCGCCGCACTGCCTCGGTCCACGGGCCGGCATCCAGGCAGCGGTGCGACCAGCCATGCCAGAACGCCTCGGTCTGCGCCAGCGCCTGTTCCGGTTCCAGCAACGGCGGCAGTTCCAGGTGCGAGGCGCCGTGGCTGAGCACGAACCAGGTGCTCTCGCCGGCCTCCAGCACGAACTCGGACTCGGTGGCGAAGCCGTGGCCTTGCATGGTCTGTGGGCTGCGCAACGCGATCTGGTCCGGCCCGGCCACCGCCTGCAGGCCGCCGTCGATCTGCGAGACCCAGGGGATGGTGCGGCCGTAGTTGAAGCGCAGCTGCAGCTGCATGCGCAGCGGCACCTTGCCATGCAGGCCGCGCACGATCCGCACCACGTGGTTGTGCGTCACCTCGTCGTGGCTGGCGACCATGAAGTCGAGCAGCGCCACCGCACCGGTGTCGGTCTCGAACCGCGTCTCCAGCACCAGGCTGCCGTCGCGGTAGGCGCGGGTGCTGGTGAAGGCGCCCTGTGGCGCGATCGCCCAACGGCCGTGGTCGGGTTCGCCGAGCAGGGCGGCGAACAGGGCATCGGAATCGAAGCGCGGCAGACACAGCCAGTCGATCGAGCCGCAACGGTCCACCAGGGCCGCGCTGCGGCAATTGCCGAGCATGGCGTAGTCTTCGATTCGCGAGGCCATCGTGGGCGCCGGGACGGGGGAGCGGCGAGTCTGCCAGCGCCGGTGTTTGCGTTACGTAATCGCCGCGCGGTGCCGTTCAGGCGCGCGCAAGCAGCCGGCTGCCGCTACACTGGGCCTGCGCATGACTTCCGATCCCGCTGCCGCCGCCTTGCGCACTCTGGTCCTGGAGGATGATCCGATACTGCGCGATCGCATCCTGGTGCCGGGCCTGCGCCGCTTCGGCTTCGCCGCCGATGGCTGCGGCACCGGCGCGGAACTGCAGCAGCGGGTGCAGCGCGACGGCGCCGAGATCGTGGTGCTGGATGTCGGCCTGCCCGACACCGATGGCTTCACCCTGGCCGGCGCGCTGCGCCAGCAGTACCCGGACATCGGCATCGTCATGCTGACCAGCCTCGGCCAGACCGAGGACCGCATCCGCGGCCTGACCGGCGGCGCCGATGCCTACCTGTCCAAACCGGTGGAAATCGACCTGCTGGCCGCGACCCTGCACAGCCTGGCGCGGCGCGTGAGCGGGCGCCCGCCCACGGCGCCGGCGCGCGGGCGCTGGCAGGTGAGCGAAGACGGCTGGTGCCTGCTGTCGCCGGCCGGCGCCGCCGCCGCATTGACCGGCAGCGAACGCCGGTTGTGCCTGCGCCTGCTCGAGCAACCTGGGCTATTGGTGGCGCGCGAGGCATTGATCGCCGCCCTGACGGACCGCGTCTACGACTTCGACGCGCACCGCCTGGATTCGATGGTGCACCGCCTGCGCAGCAAGGTGCAGCGCCGCTGCGGCGAGCCGCTGCCGCTGGCGGCGGTGCACGGCAAGGGCTACATCTTCGATCCCGCCGGTTAGCGCGCGCCCTCGCTGGCGCGCGCCACGCTGCACGGACAGTCGAGCCAGGTGCTACGCCGACGCCGCATCGGCGTGCGGCAGCACGATGCGGAAACGCGTGCCCACGCCCACCGTGCTGTCGACCTGGATGTGGCCGCCAGCGCGCACCACCAGGTCGCGCACCACCGCCAGGCCCAGTCCGGTGCCGCTGTCGGCAGGCTTGGTGCTGTAGAACGGCTCGAACACCTGCGCGGCTACCTCCGCCGGCATGCCGTGGCCGTCGTCGGCGACCTCGATGACGGTGGTGTCGTCCTCGCTGGACACAGCGATGTCGAAATGACCACGGTCGGCGATCGCATCGCGGCTGTTGGACGCCAGGTTCAACAGCATCAAATCGAACTGGCTGCGCTCGAAGCGGATCGGCGCCGGCGTCGCCGGTAGCGCACAGCGCAGCACGATCCGCGCTTCCAGCAACTGCCGCAGCATCGGCTGCAGGGCCTCCACCGCCACCGCCGCGTCGAAGCGTTCGACATGCTCGGCATCGCGGCGGCTGAAGCGCAGCAGCCGGCGCACGATGGTCATGCCGCGCTCGGCCGATGTCTCCACCGCTGCCAGGCTGTCCTCCAGTTGCGCGATGCGCTGCGCGTCGCTGGCGAGGTCGTCGTCGTGGCGCGCGGCGGCGAAGCCGGACATCACCGCCAGGATGTTGTTGAAATCGTGGGCCAGGCCGCTGGCCATGCGCTCGGTGATCTCGCGCTTCTGCGCGTGGATCAGCTGGGTCTGCGCGCGTTCGCGCTCCTGCATTTCCTGCTGCAGACGCTGGCCGCG
This sequence comes from Xanthomonas rydalmerensis, assembly GCF_033170385.1. Classification (NCBI taxonomy): domain Bacteria; kingdom Pseudomonadati; phylum Pseudomonadota; class Gammaproteobacteria; order Lysobacterales; family Lysobacteraceae; genus Xanthomonas; species Xanthomonas rydalmerensis. The sequence goes on from NZ_CP126170.1 coordinate 4,823,966, forward strand.
CGCGTTGGACTCGCGCAGGCTTTCGCGCAGCGCCTCGGTGGTGCGGTCCAGCAGCAGTGCCACCAGCAGGTAGCTGAACAGCACTGGCGGCACGTTGTAGAACGCGCGTGCCGGCTCGTCGGCGAAGTCCACCAGGACATCGCGCCAGACGCCGACGCCGAGCATCAGCAGCAAGGCGACGAACGTCACCCACAGCGCGCGGCGCCCGAGCACCAGACCGGCCAGGATCAGGACCAGCATCTGCGCCAACTGGTCCGGCAACTGGTTCTGGAAGCCGTGGATCGCGGCGTTGACCAGCAGCGAGCCGAGCATCGCCCCCAGCGCCAGCCGCACCCCGCCACGCAACGCGCCGTGGCGCACGCGCACGAAGCCGATGGCCGCGCACACGCCGATCAACAGACTCATGCCCAGCGACACCACCATGCCCGGCGGCAGCGGCTGCCCGCGCAACTGCGGCCAGGCCAGGACCACCGCGACCGCGATCGTGGCGGGAATGGTCACCGCCAGGAACAACAGCAGCAGTTGGATCACCCGCGCATTACGCCGATCCACCTCGTCCAGCAGCGGCGCGCGGCCCAACCAGTTCCAGAACGCCTTCATGCCGCGGTGCCCAGCCCGTTCAGTGAGAATCCTGTGATGATCATGCGAGAACTTGCGGGTGACAAGCCGGTGACGGCGGGCCTAAGTTCACATGACGGAGCGCGCCCGGGGACGACGGCGCGACATCCAGACCACTCCTGACCGATACGGAGGCGCACACGCGCCGCCGACGTCGCCTTCTGCCCTGCCGTTTCCCAGCCCGAGATCGCCATGAACGATTGTACTTCCCCCCTTGGCACCGCCGCCCGTCATCCGATTCCCCGCGCCTACAGCACCCTGGCCCTGGCCTGCGCGCTGTGCCTGACCTCGACGGCCATGGCGCAGACGCCCACCGCCGCGGCGACCGCGGCGGCCGGCACCGCCCAGCCCGCCACCACCACCGGCACCGACGCCACGGCCACCGACGCCAACGCGACCCCGACCGCGGACACCTACGACCCCAGCGTCTACTTCAAGGCCACCGGCAGCGCCAACAGCAATGCCGGCGCCGACGCCGAAGGCGACGAAGCGCTGGCCGCCGGCGAATCCGCTTCGGCGGTCGGCACCGGCGCCATGGCGCTGGGCGGCGGTGCGGTCGGCTATGCCGACCACGCGCTGGCGGTTGGCCACAACAGCCTGGCCACCGAGATCTCCACCACCGCCGTCGGCGGCATGCTCGACGTGGACTACTCGTACCTGTCCGGCGGCGTGAAGATCCTGCAGCAGACCTCCGCCACCGGCATGGCCGCCACCGCGCTGGGCGCGGGCGCCCAGGCCAGCGGCAAGTTCAACGTGGCCGCCGGCGCCGGCGCGATCGCCAGCGACCGCTCCAGCGTCGCCGTCGGCGGCATCGTCGACGTGGGCGAAGACAGCTTGAGCAGTGAAGGCATGCAGTTGCAGGCCACCCAGGCCACCGGTCCGCTGTCCACCGCGCTGGGCGGCGGCGCGCTGGCCACCGCCTACAACGCGACCGCAGTCGGCGCACTGGCCGAGGCCAGCGCGAACCGCACCCTCGCCGTGGGCTCCACCGCGCTGGCCAACCAGTACGCCGCCGTGGCAGTGGGCGCGCAGAGCCAGGCCACGGCCGAGTGGGCGACCGCGTTCGGCAACGCCGCCCGCGCCTGGGGCACCCACAGCGTGGCCCTCGGCCCCAGCGCGTTCGCGCAGAACGACGACGCCACCGCGGTCGGGCCGGCCGCGTTGGCCCTCGGCACCGGCTCCACCGCGCTCGGCAACGGCTCCTGGGCCGGTGGCACCCGCAGCCTGGCCCTCGGCGCGGCGACGGTGTGGAACGGCAACTTCTTCCTCGATACGCCGGTGCTGTTCTACGACAGCATCGCCATGGGCACCAACGCCGACGTGTTCGGCGACCGCTCGATCGCGATCGGCGCCGGTGCGCGCGTGGGCAACTCGCAGTTCGTCGACGGTAAGCTGACTATCACCAACAACAGCGTGGCGCTGGGCGCCGGGTCGATCACCGAACGCGACAACACCGTGTCCATCGGCGCGGCGGGCAGCGAGCGCCAGCTCACCAATCTGGCCGCCGGCACCATGGACACCGATGCGGTCAACCTGGCGCAACTGCGCAACGTCGCCGCCGCGTTCGGCGCCGGCAGCGTGGTCGACGCCAACGGCAACCTGATCGGCGGCAACTACCTGGTGCAGGGCAATCACTACACCGACCTGGGTTCGGCGATGGGCGCGCTCGACACCGCCCTGACCGGCTTCGGCAACCGCCTCAACACCATCGGCGGGTCGGGCGGCATCAGCATCGGCGACGGCGGCGGGGCGGCCAGCGCCCCCAGCACCGGTGCCGGCACCAACGCCGTGGCCGTGGGCTCCGGGGCCACCGCCAACGGCAACAACGGCCTGGCGATGGGCGCGCAGGCCCTGGCCTACGGCCCCAACGACACCGCCATCGGCGGCAATGCCCAGGTCAATGCCGACGGCAGCACCGCGGTCGGCGCCAACGCCCGCGTCGCCGCGGTGGCGACCAATGCGGTGGCGGTCGGCGAGAGTGCCAGTGCCTCGGCCGCCTCGGCCACCGCGCTCGGCCAGGGCGCCTCGGCCAGTGCCGCCAACTCCGTGGCACTGGGCCAGGGCTCGGTCGCCGACCGCGCCAACACGGTGTCGGTGGGCAGCGCCGGCAACGAGCGCCAGGTCGCCAACGTCGCCGCCGGCAGCGCCGACACCGACGCGGTCAACGTGGCGCAGATGCGCGCCGGCAACAACGCCACCCTGAGCAGCGCCAACGCCTACACCAACACCCGCATCACCGCGCTGGACGACAGCTTCAACCAGTTGCGCACCGACACCGAGCATCGCCTGGACGGCATGGACCGGCGCATGGACAAGCTCGGCGCGATGAGCGCGGCGATGCTCAACATGGCGGTCAACGCCGCCGGCACGCAGAGCCCGCGCGGGCGCGTGTCGGTCGGTGCCGGCTTCCAGGGCGGGCAGCAGGCGCTGTCGGTCGGCTACGCCCGCAAGATCGGCGAGCGCGCCTCGTTCAGCCTGGGCGGCGCCTTCAGCAGCGGCGAGTCCTCGGCCGGCATCGGCGTGGGTATCGATCTGTGACGTACCGCGGCGCCGCGTGCGCCGCGGTTTTCTCCTTCTCTCCTCTCTCTTCCAGGATCCGCAGATGATGTCTTCCAACACCCTCGCCGCTGCCCTCGCCGCCATCCTGTTCGCCGGTGGCGCGCAGGCGGCCACTCCCACCATCCCCCTGGGCGGCGTGCAGGGCCCGGTGCCGCAATCGGCCAGCGCCAACGACCTGGGCCAGCGCTTCATCGTCAAGACCCGCGATGGTGGCACCCAGGCACGCAGCATGCTCGCCACCACCCTGAGCAGCGCGGTGGCGCGCAGCGGCATGCAGCGCGCCCAGATCGGCAGCAATGGCCTGACCCTGCGCAGCGCGGTCAGCGCCAAGGTGCTGCGTGACATGGCGGTACCGGGCTGGCACGTGGTGCAGACCTCGCGCCACCTCAGCGACAGCGAGCGCGCCGCCTTCATCAACGAACTCAAGGCCGACCCGTCGGTGGAATCGGTGCAGGTCGACCGCCTGTACCAGCGCCTGGACGAGGCCAGCGTGCGCGGACCGGCCGTCGCCGCGGCCGCCGCCTCCACCACCCCCAACGATCCGGCCTACGCCAAGCTGCAGTGGAACTTCAACAACGCGGTCGGCGGGGTCAACGCCGAGCAGGGCTGGACCCGCTCCACCGGCAAGGGCGTGGTGGTGGCGGTGGTCGACACCGGCGTGGTCAAGAACAACCCCGACCTGGCCGCCAACGTGCTGCCGGGCTACGACATGATCACCGACCATCGTGTCTCGCGCCGCGCCACCGATGGCCGCGCGCCCGGCGGCGACGACCTGGGCGACTGGGTGGAGGCCGACTACTGCGTCCCGCTGGGCGCCAGCGGCAATGCACCGGAAAACAGCTCCTGGCACGGCAGCCACGTCTCCGGCACCATCGCCCAGGTCACCAACAACAACCTGGCCACCGCCGGCCTGGCCTACGACGCCAAGATCCTGCCGGTGCGCGTGCTCGGTTCCTGCGGCGGCTTCGGCAGCGACATCGCCGACGGCATGCTGTGGGCCGCCGGCCTGCCGGTGGACGGCCTGCCGACCAACCCGAACCCGGCCGAAGTGATCAACATGAGCCTGGGCAGCAGCGGCCCGGACAGCTGCCCGCAGCTCTACCAGGACGCGATCGACAAGATCAACGCCAAGGGCACCATCATCGTGGTCGCCGCAGGCAACTCCAATGCCGATGCCGGCACCTACACCATGTCCTCGTGCAGCGGCGTCATCAGCGTCGGCGCCTCGCGCATCAACGGCGGCCGCGCCAGCTACTCCAACTACGGCACCCGCGTGGACCTCGCCGCGCCGGGCGGCGGCGGCGACGTCGACGGCAACCCCGGCGGCTACATCTTCCAGGTGATCAACGGCGGCACGCAGAGCCCGACCAGCGACTGGCAGATCGGCGGCATGGCCGGCACCTCGATGGCCTCCCCGCACGTGGCCGCGGCGGTGGCGCTGGTGCAGAGCATCGCCAAGACCCCGTTCACCTGGACCGGCATGCGCGAGCTGCTGCGCGCCAGTGCGCGGCCGTTCCCGGTCGCCATCGCCACCAATACCCCCATCGGCACCGGCATCCTGGACGTGGACATGCTGCTGCAGATGGTCACCAACCCGCCGTGCGATCCGTCGGACAGCAGCTGCGTGCCGCCGACCAAGACGATGACCAACAAGGTCGAGATGCGCGGCCTCAGCAGCCAGGGCGGCGACGCGCTGTACAGCTTCCAGGCCGCGGCCGGGAGCACGGTCAGCTTCATGACCTTCGGCGGCACCGGCAACGTGGCGATGTACGTGTCGGCCGGCAAGGTGCCGACCAGCAGCAGCGCCGACGCCCGCTCCACCCGCCCCGGCACCACCACCCAGACGGTCCGCCTCACCCCGTCCAGCGCCACGACCTACTACGTGCGTCTGAGCGGCAGCTACAGCGGCCTGACCGTGGTCGGCCGGCAGTAAGGCCCGATCGCGCGGCGGCGCCGTTCGCCGCCGCGCACCGTGCGCGGGAGGACATCCTCCCGCAGCGGTTCCGAAAGCAGCGACGTGCCCACCATGACGCAATTCGCCCGCCCTCCGGCGGGCATTTTTTTTGCTTGGTGGCGCACGCCGATGCCGCGCGATGCCGCAAGCCCCTCTCCCACCGGGAGAGGGGTTGGGGTGAGGGTGCGGCACAAGGCGCGGTGCAAGGGCGACACGAGGCGGCGCCCTACCCTCATCCGGCCCTCCGGGCCACCTTCTCCCGGTGGGAGAAGGAAGAGCGCTAGCGGCTTTCGCGCAGGAAGCGGGCCATCGACGACACCCCCGGTAGCGCCGGCTGGAACTGCCCGGCGACGTCGACGAAACCGCGCATCACCGCGATCTCGCGCGGGGTGCGATTCAAGGTATCGCGCAGTTCCGGATCGGCACCGGCGCGCAGCAGGCGCTGCACCAGCAGCGGCAGGCCGTGCAACGCGGCCAGGTGCAGCGGGCCGAAGCCGCGCGGATCCTGCACCTCCAGGCTGACCTCCTCGTCGAGCAGGCGCTCGACGCCGGCCAGCACCACCGGCTCCTCGCAGGCCGTGCCCGGCTCGGCGCGCGCGCCCAGCAGCAACAGCAGCGGCGTCACCCCGCCGGCGGAGCCGCGGTCGGCCTCGGCACCGGCCAGCAGCAAGGTGTCCAGCAGGGCCAGCAGGCGCGTCTTGTCGCGCGCGGTGAAGCCGTACAGCGCGGCGCAGTGCAGCGGCGCCAGTTGCTGGGCGTCGCCGGCATGCACGTCGGCGCCGGCGGCCAGCAGCCGCGCGGCGATGTCCGGCAAGCCCAGCGCGCAGGCCAGCATCAGCACGGTGACGCCGCCCGGCAGGCGGTGTTCGATCTGCGCGCCGGCCTGCAGCAGGGCGGCGACGATCTCGGTCTGGCGCATGCTCACCGCCGCCGACAGCGGCGTGGCGCCGCTGGCCGCAGCGTGCTGCAGATCGGCGCCGCGCGACAGCAGCAGCTTCACGGCCGCGGCATGGCCACCGCCGGCGGCACGCAGCAGCGCGGTGCAGCCCTGCGCGTCCACCGCATCCACCGGCAAACCCAGATCGATCAGCCGGCGGATCGCCTCGGCGTCGCCGACCATCGCCGCGGCCGGCACGTCGGCCTCGCGCAGCGGGCGCCGCGGCAGCGGCCAGGTGCGCCAGTCCAGCCAGTCGGCCAGGTCGCGGCGGCCACTGGCCAGGGCCACGCCGAGCGGGGTCTGGCCGTCGGCGGCGCGCGCATCCGGCGAGGCGCCCTGCTGGATCAGCAGTTTCAGCGAGGCCTCGCGGCCCAGCGCGGCGGCCAGGTGCAGCGCGGTCATGCCGTGGCTGTCGCGCGCCTCGCGGTCGGCGCCGCGTTCGAGCAACTGCAACTGCAGCCGCAGCCAGCCCAGCCGCACCGCCAGCGACAGCGGCGGGTCGCCGGCCGGCGACGGCGCGAACGGATCGGCGCCGCGCTCGAGCAGTTCCAGCGCGAACTGTTCCAGCGCGCGCGAGGCGTGATCGTGCTGGGCGCAGGCGGCGAGCAGCCGGGTCAGGCCGCCGCGGCCGGCCGGCGACACGCCGTGGCGCAGCATCGCCTGCAGGCTGGGCACCGCCTCCACGCCGCGCGAGAGCAGCGCGAACATCGGGGTGTCGCCGCAGGCATCGAGCACCTCCGGCTCGGCGCCGTGCGCCAGCAGCCAGTCCACCGCCTGCGCGTTCAACGCCAGCGGCGCATCGTGCAGCAGCGCGCCCAGTTCCTCGGCCGCACACAGCCGCGCCAGCGCGGCGAGGCCGTCGCGCGGCTGGCCCAGTTGCAGGCCCTCGCGCAGCAGTTCCAGCGGTGGCCGGTCGGGCAGGCCGGCCGGGCCGGTCTCGCCCTGGCCGTCGCTGACCGCGGCCGGCAGCGGGTAGTCCGGGTCCAGCGCGGAGACGATCGCCCAGCGCCCGGCCTCGGCGGCCAGGTCGACCGCGCGGCGGCCGCTCTGGTCCGGCTGCGCCGGCGCCACGCCCAGGTCGAGCAGGCGCCGGATCAGGCCGGTGGCGACGTGGTCGGCAGTGCAGGCCAGCAGGATCGCGTTGCGGCCGTCGCCATCGACCGCAGTGAGGTCGGGCTTGTGCGGCAACAGCCGTTCCAGCACCGCCACACGACCGTGGCGGGCGGCTTCCAGCCACGGCGTGCGGCCCAGCGCGTCGCGCGCTTCCAGGTTGGCGCCGGCACCAAGCAGGGCCTGCACGATCTCCACGTGGCCGGCCTGCGCGGCCTCGTGCAGCGCGCTGCGGCGCTGGCGGTCGCGCGCGTCCACCCGCGCCTTGTGCTTGAGCAGCAACTGCACGCCGGCCGGATCGTCTTCCTCGGTGCCGGCCGCGGCCAGCAGCACCGGGCTGGCCTCGGCCGGTTCGGGCTTGGCGCCGCGCTCGAGCAGGAACTTGGCCATGCGCCAGTTGCCGACCTGGCAGGCCACCGCCAGCGGGGTCAGGCCGTCGCGGTTGGCCGCGTCCAGTTCGGCGGCGGCGTCGCGCAGCAGCGCGGCCACGCCCGGATCGGAACTGCGCGCGGCGTGATGCAGGGGGGTGTTGCCGTCGCCGTCGCTGGCGCGCGGGTCGGCGCCGTTGGCGAGCAGGGTCATCACCGCCTCCGGGCGGCCATGCCAGCTGTCGCGGGTGGCGGCCAGCAGCGGCGTCATGCCCAGGTGCGGGCGATTGACGTCGACGCCGCGCACGATCAGTTCGCGCAGCAGGCGCAGGTCCGGCAGCACCGCGGCCAGCACCGGCAGGCTGCGCTGGTCGCGCCACTCGGCGGCGGGCAGCGCATGCGGATCGGCACCGGCCTGCAGCAACTGCAGCGCGCGATCGACGCGGCCACCGCGGGCGGCGTCGTACAGCGCCGCATGCAGTTCGTCCTGCGCCGGCGGCGGCTCGTCCGCGCGCGGCGCGGCGGTGGCGCTGAGTTCGGCGAACAGGTCGGCGGAGGACACCGGCGGGGTCAGCGCCTGCGGCGGCGCCACCCGTTGCAGGCCGGCGTGCAGCAGCGGCGACAGCAGCGCATAGGCCAGCGCCAGCGGCCAGCGCGCGGCCTCGGCAAGCAGTCCCGGCCAGGCCAGCACCACGCCGAGCCCGGCCAGCACCAGCACCAGCGCGGCCACCGCCAGCCCGCGCCAGGCCTGCACGTCCTGCTGCGCCAGCGCGTGCCAGCGCGCGCCCAGCGGGCCGCCCTCGCTGTCGCTGCCGTGCCACAGCGGCCAGGTCCGCCACAGGCCGAGCAACGCGGCACTGGCGGCCACGCTCAGCGCCAGCGCCGCGGCCAGGCTGCCGCTGTCGTGCAGCGCCGCCAGCGGCCAGGCCACCAGCACCGCGACCAGCGCCATGCCGCCGGCCCACAGCACCAGCAGCGGCGCCGCCGCGCCGATCAGCTCGCGCGCCGCGCGCGGACGCGGCCGGCTGCCGCGGTGCCAGGACAGCGCCAGCGCGAACGCCGGCTGCGCCAGCCATGCGCCCAGCGCGGCGGCCAGCGGGCCGAATCCGGCGGCCAGCGCCAGCACCGCGCCGAGCGCGGCGGCGAGCATCGGCGCACGCGCGCGGGGAAAGGAGTCAGTCATCGTGTCGATCGGTGGTGCCGGGCAGTCGCGGCGGCAATTGCAGATGGAAGCCGCAGCCGGCGAGGTTGGCGCGCACCGCGGCCGGATCGGCGCGGGCCAGCGTGCGCTCGGCGGTCAACGCCACCTCGAGCACGAACGCCAGCGGCTGCAGCGACGCCAGCAGGTCCGGCGGCAGACGGCCGAAGTCGTCGCGGGCGGCGAGATACAGATAGGTGTCCGGCTTGCGATGGCTTTTGTAGACGTAGGCTTGCATGCCCGTGGCGTGCGCCTGGCGTGGAAAGGCAAGCGATTGTGGAGGAAATGCGCCAGCGGCGAAAGCGCACGCCGGCCCTGCGCTGAACGGATCCGGGCCGGAGCGCTATTCACGTTCGCAGTGCGGGCGTTTCACGGCATGACCGAATGCGTCGATATACTCCGATGATTGACCTTGTATGGAATACCGCGTGACCGAAGCGTCCCCGTCGCCCCGCATGGCTCCCGTGGCCATCCGTGCCTACACCGCGACCAACGCGCTCGGCAGTGGACTGCAGGCCCAGGCCGCGGCGCTGCGCGAGGGCCGCAGCGGGCTGCGCCGCAACGACTTCGGTCCGCAACCGCTGGAATGCTGGATCGGCCGGGTGGACGGGCTGGAAACCGCCGCGCTGCCGGACGCCCTGGCCGCCTGGGAATGCCGCAACAACCGCCTGGCCTGGCTGGCCCTGCAGCAGGACGGCATGGCCGCCGCCGTGGCCGCCGCGGCGCAGCGGCATGGCGCCGAACGGGTGGCGGTGGTGATGGGCACCTCCACCTCCAGCATCGGCGCCAGCGAGGAGGCCTATACCCGGCTCGAACACGACGCGGACGGCCCGCGCCTGCCTGCCGACCTGGACCGGCCGATCGTGCACACCCCGCATTCGCTCGGCGATTTCGTGCGCGCCGCCACCGGCCTGCGCGGGCCGTGCATCACCGTCGCCACCGCCTGCTCGTCCAGCGCCAAGGTATTCGCCCAGGCGGCACGGCTGATCGCCGCCGGCGTGGTCGACGCGGCGCTGGTCGGTGGTGTGGACACGCTGTGCGGCAGCGTGCTGTTCGGCTTCAACTCGTTGCAGGTGGTGTCGCCGGAACCGTGCCGGCCATTCGACGTGCGCCGGGTCGGGCTGTCGCTGGGCGAGGCCGGCGGCTACGCACTGCTGGAACGCGCCGATGCCGCCGATGCGCCGCCGGCGCAGGCGCTGCTGTGCGGCTACGGCGAATCCAGCGATGCCCACCACATGTCCGCGCCGCATCCGCAGGGGCTGGGCGCCGGCCTGGCGATGCGCGGTGCGCTGCAGCGCGCCGGGGTGGACCCGGCCGAAGTCGGCTATCTCAACCTGCACGGCACCGCGACCCCGGCCAACGACAGCGTCGAGGCCGCCGCGGTGGCGGCGCTGTTCCCGCCGACCCTGCACGCCAGTTCGACCAAGGCCTGGACCGGGCACACGCTCGGCGCCGCCGGCATCGTCGAGTCGGTGTTCGCCTTGCTGGCGCTGCGCGACGGCCTGCTGCCCGGCACCCTCAACAGCGAACTGCCCGATCCCGCCTGCGGCCCGCAGATCCGCTTCGCCACCGCCCATGCACAGGTCCGCTACGCGATGAACAACTCCTTCGGCTTCGGCGGCAACAACTGCTCGCTGCTGTTCGGCCGCGCATGAGCACGCCCATGCTGCGCGCGACGATCGAAGGCATCGGTTTCTGGGCACCCGGGCTGCCCGGGTGGGCGCTGGCGCAGGCGTTCGCGCGCGGCGACGGCGTGCTGCTGGAGACGCCGGCACGGCCGTCGCCGCAGTTGCTGGCGCCCAACGAGCGCCGCCGTGCGCCGGACACGGTGGCGGTGTCGCTGGACGCGGCGCTGGCCGCCTGCCAGGACGCCGGCCGCGACCCGGCCACGCTGCCGTCGGTGTTCACCTCCACCCACGGCGACCTGGCGATCACCGACTACATGTGCACCACCCTGGCCAGCGAGCCGCTGGCGATCTCGCCGACCAAGTTCCACAACTCGGTGCACAACGCCGCCGCCGGCTACTGGACCATCGGCGCCGGCGCCACCGCCGCGGCGACCGCGATCAGCGCGCACAGCGGCAGCTTCGCGCAGGGCCTGCTGGAAGCGCTGTCGCAGCTGGCCGCGGGCGAGGACGCGGTGCTGCTGGTCGGCTACGACAGCCGCTCGGTGGGCGCGCTGGGCCGCATCGCGCGCAGCGAGGGCCTGCTCGGCGGCGCGCTGGTGCTGAGCGCCGGCACGCGCGACGACAAGCCGCAGCTGCAGGTGCAACTGCACGACGGCACCGCGCCGATCGGCGACGGCCCGCTGGCACGGCATGCCGCGGGCAATGCGATGGCACCGATGCTGCCGCTGTTCGACGCGCTGGCGCTGGGTGGCAGCGGCTGCGTGCTCGATGCCGGCGGCGGCCGCTGCCTGCAGGTGGAGCTGCGCGCATGAGCCGCACGCCACTGACCGCCGCCGACGCCGCGATCCTGATTCCGGCCCTCAACGAACGGCTGCGCATCCGCGAGGTGGTCAGCGACGCGCTGGCGCACTGCCCGCGGGTGATCGTGGTCGACGACGGCTCCGACGACGGCACCAGCGACTGCATCGCCGACCTGCCGGTGACCCTGCTGCGCCACCCGCAGCGCCGCGGCAAGGGCGCGGCGCTGCGCAGCGGTTTCGCCGAGGCGCAGCGCCAGGGCGCGCGCGCGGTGATGACCATGGACGGCGACGGCCAGCACAGCGCCGCAGACTTCCCGCGGCTGCTGGCCGCGGCCAACCGCCACCCCGGTTGCGTGATCGTCGGTGCGCGCCTGCGCAAGCGCGCCAGCCAGCCGCCGATCCGCCGCATCGGCAACGACTTCGGCGACTGGGGCATCGCCTGGGGCTGCGGCTTCCGCCTGGTCGACAGCCAGAGCGGCCAGCGCCTGTACCCGCAGTCGGTCTACACCCTGCCCGACGTGCCCGGCGAAGGCTTCGTGTTCGAGGCGCAGCTGCTGATCTCGGCCGCGCGCCAGGCCGGCGCGCGGGTGGTGGCGGTGCCGATCGAGACCCGCTACGCCAGCCAGACTCCCGGCACGTTCCGCAAGAGCCACTTCCGGCTGGTGCGCGATCTGTGGAAGATCACCTCGCACGTGATCGTGCAGGTGTGGACCTACGGGCACGTGGTGCGCGAGTACCGGCGCACCCGCGCCAACCCGGTGCTGATCGACGACGTCGACGGCACCCTCGACACGGCACCCCTGGCCGTCGGCAAGGAAAAGACGACATGAATGCAACGCAGGCGGATGTGGCGATTCTGGGCGGCGGACTGGCCGGACTGACCCTGGCGCTGCAGTTGCGCCAGCGCGACCCGCAGCTGCGCATCCGCGTGCTGGAACGGCGCGCGCATCCCGTGCGCGAGGCCGCCTTCAAGGTCGGCGAATCCTCGGTGGAGATCGGCGCGCACTATTTCGCCGAGGTGCTGGGCCTGCGCGAGCACCTGGATGCCGAACAGATCCGCAAGTTCGGCTTCCGCTTCTTCTTCTCCGACGGGCGCGCCGACATCGACCAGTGCACCGAGCTGGGGGTGAGCCAGTTGCTGCCTACCCCGTCGTGGCAGATCGACCGCGGCCGCTTCGAGAACTTTCTCGGCGAACGCGCGCGTGCCCTGGGGGTGGAGTTCCTCGACGGCAGCACGGTGCGCGGCGTCGACCTGGCCGAGGACGACGGCGAGCACTGCGTGCGCTACGGCCGCGATGGCGCCGAAACCCGCCTGCAGGCGCGCTGGGTGATCGACGCCAGCGGCCGCGCCGGCCTGCTCAAGCGCAAGCTCGGCCTGGCGCAGGACAACCCGCACCAGGCCAATGCGGTGTGGTGGCGGGTGGACGGGCTGGTCGATCCCAACGGCTGGTCGCAGGACAGCGCCTGGCTGCAGCGCTGCACGCCACCGGACCGCTGGCGCTCGACCAACCACATGTGCGGCCCCGGCTACTGGTTCTGGCTGATCCCGCTGTCCTCCGGCGCGCATTCGCTGGGCATCGTCTGCGATGCCGCCATGCATCCGCTGGAGACGATGAACACCCACGCCAAGGCGATGGACTGGCTGCGCACGCACCAGCCGCAGGTGGCCAGCACGCTGGAGCGCAGCGAGCACACGGTGCAGGACTTCCTATTCCTGCGCGACTTCTCCTACGGCTGCAAGCAGGTGTTCTCGGCGCAGCGCTGGGCGCTGACCGGCGAAGCCGGCGTGTTCCTGGACCCGTTCTATTCGCCGGGCAGCGACTTCATCGCCATCAGCAATACCTATATCTGCGAGCTGATCGGGCGCGAGCGTGCCGGGCGCGACATCGCGCCCTACGCCGAGCTGTACCAACAGCTGTACTTCTCGTTCTACGAGAACACCCTGACCCTCTACCAGGACCAGTACCCCTTGTTCGGCGACGCCCAGGTGATGCCGGTCAAGGTGATCTGGGACTACACCTACTACTGGTCGCTGCTGGCGCCGCTGTACTGCACCGACCGCATCGCCGACCTGGCGGTGCTGGGCCGGCTGCGCCCGGCGCTGCAGCACGCCAGCGCGCTCAACCTTGGCGTGCAGGCGCTGCTGCGCGACTGGGGCGCGGCCAACCGCGCGCAGGCCGCGGCGGTGGCCGACGGGCGCCTGCTGGACCAATACCTGATCGGCTGGTTCCACGAACTCAACCGCGCCCTGAGCGACCGGCTGGACGACGCCGCCTTCGTCGCCCGCCTGCATGGCAATGTCGCGCGCATGGCGGAGCTGGCCGGGGAGATCCTGGCCCGCGCCCGCCAGCAGCATCCGGCGCTGGCCGACCACGGCCTGCTGGACGCCTGCCGCGAGGCGCAGACGCCGCTGCCTGTGCTGTCGCCGGACTGGTACGCGGACGCCGCCTGATCCACGCGCAGGGCCGTGCGGCCCTGCAACAACGCGCGCTCCGCACAGCGCCGCGCGCCGCCAGCGGGCGCCACAATTACGCGGCCTGCGTCACATGGGGCGAATATCGCCCGTACATTCGCGTTTTCGCACGCACCGCGGTTGACGCCCCGCGCCGCCGGCGCGACACAGGCCCGCCGCGCCCGCGCCTTTCAGGAGAGAACCGCATGCGCTCCACGCTGCTCGCCTTGGCCCTTCCCCTGGCCGCTCTGGCCACCGCTTCCACCGCACACGCGCAGACGACCGAGCGTGCTCCGGCGTCGCCGGCACCGCTGCAGCAGTCGTGCGACGCGCTGGCGAGCCGGCTCGCCTATCCCGGCACCCGCTTCACCGCGGTGCGCAGCGCGGCCGCCGGCGCCCTGCAGGTGGCCGGCCAGCCGATCGGCGCGCACTGCCAGATCACCGGCCTGATGCACGAACGCGTCGGCAGCGACGGCCAGTCCTATGCGATCGGCTTCGAGATGCGCCTGCCGGCGGCATGGAACGGGCGTTTCTTCTACCAGGCCAACGGCGGCATGGACGGCAACGTGGTCCCCGCGCTCGGCGACATCGGCGGCGGCGGCCAGCGCGACAACCCGCTGCGCATGGGCTTTGCGGTCATCAGTTCCGACGCCGGGCACAGCAATGCGCAGAACCCGCTGTTCGGCCGCGATCCGCAGGCGCGGCTGGACTACGGCTACCAGGCGGTGCAGGCGCTGACCCCGATGGCCAAGCGCGTGGTGCAGATCGCCTACGGCAAGGCGCCGGACTACAGCTACTTCGGCGGCTGCTCCAACGGCGGCCGCCACGGCATGGTCGCCGCCGCGCGCGATGCGCAGGACTACGACGGCATCCTGGTCGGCGACCCCGGTTTCCACCTGCCCAAGGCGGCGATCGCGGACCTGGCCGCGGCCCAACAATTGGCGGCGCTGGCCGGCGGCAGCGACACGCGCAGCGGCCTAAACGCGGCCGAGCGCAGCCTGGTGGCCGAGCGCATCGTCGCCACCTGCGATGCGCTGGACGGCGTGCGCGACGGCATGGTGCAGGACGTGCTCGCCTGCCAGCGCCGCTTCGACCTGAACCGCGACGTCGCCACCTGCGGCAGCGCCGGGCGCACCGGCCAATGCCTGACTCCGGCGCAGAAGCGCGCGCTGGTCGCCATCCACGCCGGCGTGCGCAACAGCGCCGGAACGCCGCTGTACGCACCCTTCCCCTACGACCCGGGCATCGCCAGCGGCGACTGGGCCGGCTGGCGGCAGGACGCCTCGCTGACCCTGGTGCCCGGATCGGTGGCCTTCGGCTTCGTCACCCCGCCGGAGGACCCGGCGATGCTGCAAGACCTGAAGCGGTACGCGCTGCAGTTCGACATGGACCGCGACGCGCCGAAGATCTTCGCCACATCCGGCGCCTTTCGCGAATCCGCCTGGTCGTACATGACCCCGCCGAACGAGACCCGGCTGACCACGCTGAAGGCGCGCGGCGGCAAGCTGCTGATCTACCACGGCACCGGCGACGGCATCTTCTCCTTCGCCGACACCGCGGCCTGGTACGACCGCCTGCGCACGGCCGATGCCGACGCCGCCAGCTACGCGCGCCTGTTCGCGGTGCCGGCGATGGCCCATTGCGCCGGCGGACCGGCCACCGACCAGTTCGATGCGCTGACCCCGCTGGTGGCCTGGGTCGAGCAGGGCCAGGCGCCGACTGCGATCGTCGCCAACGCACGCGGCAGCGGCAGCGCCGCGCCCAACAACGAGGTGCCGGCCAGTTGGAGCAGCCAGCGCAGCCGGCCGCTGTGTCCGTATCCGCAGGTGGCGCGCTACGTCGGCGGCGACGTGGAGGCGGCGTCCAGCTTCGTCTGCCGCTGAGCGCCGACCGCCGTTGCGCCGCCGGCGTGGCGGCGCGACATCCGCCTCGTCTTTGGCGCGGTCAGCCCATGCCGCCGTTGATGCCGATGACCTGGCCGTTGACGTAGGCGGCCGCGTCCGAGCACAGGAAGGCGACCAGCGCGGCCACTTCCTCCGGCTTGCCGGTGCGCCCGGCGGGGACCATCTGCTTGATCGTCTCCGGCGGGAACGCGCTCTCGGCCATCGCGCCCTGGATCACGCCCGGCGCGACCACGTTGACGCTGATCCCGCGGCTGGCCATTTCCCGCGCCAGCGACATGCTGGCGCCG
Organism: Xanthomonas rydalmerensis; assembly: GCF_033170385.1. Taxonomy (NCBI): domain Bacteria; kingdom Pseudomonadati; phylum Pseudomonadota; class Gammaproteobacteria; order Lysobacterales; family Lysobacteraceae; genus Xanthomonas; species Xanthomonas rydalmerensis. Next base: position 4,839,781 of record NZ_CP126170.1, read on the forward strand.
TGCAGCGCGGCCTTGGCCGCGGCGTAGTTGGTCTGCCCGCGGTTGCCCAGCACCGCCGCCACCGAAGACACGCTGACGATGCGGCCCCAACGCGTGCGCGCCATCGGCAGCAGCAGCGGCTGGGTGACGTGGAAGAAGCCGTGCAACGACACGTCGATGACGGTGTGCCACTGCGCCGCGGTCATGCCCGCCATCGGCGCGTCGTCGTGGATGCCGGCGTTGTTGACCAGCACCTGGATCGGCCCGGCCTCCAGCAACGTCGCCAGCGCCTGCGCGCTGGCCTGCGCGTCGGCCACGTCGAACGCCACCGCCTCGGCGCTGCCGCCGGCGGCGACGATCGCCTCCACCACCTCCGCGGCCCGCGCGACGTTGGCATTGGCGTGCACGATCACGTGCAGGCCCTGCGCGGCCAGGGCGTGGCAGATCGCGCCACCGAGATCGCCGCTGCCGCCGGTGACCAGGGCACGACGCGAAGAAGAGGAAGCTGTCATCGGCAAGGCTCCGCTGGCGACCGGCGGCGGCCGCAGACAAGGGGCCGCCATCGTAGAGCAAACCCGGACGCGTTGCGCCATGCGGACTCGCTGCCGCAGCCGACAGCGGCGCTGCGCGCATCGATCGCGATATCGCACCGGTACAGCCAGCGCCTGCGGCCGCCCCGCGGCCGTTCGACTCAGTCGCGGGTGCTGGTTTCCCAGGTGCCGTGCACGACCTCGCCCTTGCGTTCCAGCCGCGCGATCACCGCATCCAGTTCGTCCGGGTGCGCCGCACTGCTGACCAGCGAGGCCACCAGCTCGGTCTGCTCGTCGCCGCGCTCGATCAGGTCCACCGCGCTCACCGGGTAGTGGGCCGCCTCCAGTTCCTCGACCAGGCGCTCGCGCAGTTCGGGCACGGCGGACGTCGCCACGGTGAGCCGCACCGCATAGTGCATCTCGGTGGCTTGGGCGGTGATTGGGATGCGGTTGATCGCGTTGACCAGCGGCCGCAACAAGGTGTTGCCGCCGATCACCATGACCGTGAGCAGCGCGGCCTCGGCCAGCATGTCCGCGCCGGCGCAGCAGCCGACCGCGCCCGAACACCAGAGCGTGGCGGCGGTGTTGAGCCCGCGCACGTTCATGCCTTCCTTCATGATCACCCCGGCGCCGAGGAAGCCGATGCCGGAGACCACGTAGGAGATCACCCGCACTGCCTCGGCGCTGCCGGCGATGCTCATGCCCAGATCGACGAAGGCCGCCGCGCCCAGCGCCACCAGCACGTTGGTGCGCAGGCCGGCGGTGCGCTGGCGGTACTGGCGTTCGGCGCCGATCAGGGTGCCGAGCAGGAACGCCGCCACCAGGCTGACCACCGTGTCCAAGAACGCGGCGGCATGGAAGGTTTCGATGGACCGCATCAACAAGCTCCGTTGTTCCCATCCCGTCGCGATCGACGTGGCGCTACCTTGCCACACCCGCGCTGCGGCGCCCTGACGCCGGCGGCAGGCGCCGGCTCAGCCGGCCGCGCCCAGCACCACCGTGGCGCGGCCCTCGGCCAGCAGTTGCCCGGCATGGGTGATGCGGAAGGCGTACTGCTGGCTGTCGTCGGCCTGCAGCAGCACCTCGGCCTCGCCTTCGATCGGCCCGGCCAGGTCCTGCAGTTCGCTGACGTGCAACTGCACCCCGCGCAGCGCCACCAGCATGCCCGGCCGCACCGGCGTGCCGGCGGCACGCCCGAGCAGGCCGCCGTGTACCGCCATCGCCTGCGCGCCGTACTCGCACAGGTGCAACGCGCGCAGCCGCCCGCCGCTGCGCAGCGGATGCGTGGCCTGGCGATGCGCGCCGCTGCGCAGCCGCACGCGCTGCGCGTCCCAGGCCACCACCTCTTCCCACAGGCACATCAGCCCCTGGTGCGGGACCAGGGCGGCGATGGCGTCGCGTCCGTGCAATGGCTCAGTGTGCATGGCGGGTCTCCTCGGCTTCGCTGGCGGTCTCGCGCGAAATCAGCAGCGCCAGCACGAAATTGAACAGCACGCCCAGCGCCACGGTGCTGCCGATCGCGCGCAGCACCGGGATGCTCGAGGCGGCCAGCAGCGCAAACACCAGCAGAGTCATCAGGCTGCACACGATCAGCGCATGCAGGGTGCGCAACTGGTCGGCGCGATCGTCGCCGGCGTGGTCGAAGAACAGCGCGTAGTCCAGGCCCAGCCCGGCGGCCAGGATCAGCGCGATCAGGTGGAACAGGTTCAGTTCGACCCCGCAGCCGCGCAGGATCGCCAGAATCAGTAGCGTGGTCAGCGCCATCGGCAGCAGCACGCGCACGATCCGCCGCGGCGTGCGCAAGGCGATCGCCACGGTCAGCGCCAGCAGCACCGCGGCCACGCCCAGCGCGGCCAGCACGCGACCGCGGTAGGCAGCGACCAGCGATTCGGAGGCATCCTTCAGGTCCAGCAGTTGCGCACCGCTGCCCTGCACCGCGCGCGCCAGCTGCGCCGGATCGCGCAGCCCGGTCAGCGACACCAGTGCGGTGGTGCGATCCGGTCGCTCCAGCAGCAGGCCATCGACGGGGGTCGCCAGCGGCGTGCCATGCAGCGCGCGCGCGGTCAGCAGCGGCGCCGTGCGCGCGACCTGCAGGTCGGCCAGGAACGGCGCGAAGGCGTCGGCGCGGAACGGCGTGGCGGCCACCGCGGCGGCCATGATCGCCTGCGCCTGCGCCGGATCGGGCAAGGCGGCCTGGCGCCGACGCTGGGTGGCGGCGCTGGGCAGGTAGCGCGCGGCCATGTCGTAGCCGGCCAGCTCGCCCTGCGCCACCAACGCGTCCAGGCGCGGGCGCAGGCGTTCGGAGGCGACCAGCGCCGCGTCGGCGGACGCGGCCGGCAGGGCCAGGACATAGCGCACGTCGGGCGCGCCCAGTTCCTGGCGCAGGTGCGCGTCGCGGGCCAGGCCGTCGGCCGGCACCGGGGTCAGCTTGGACAGGTCGTTCTGCCAGAACGGCCCCGGCGCGAACACGATGATCGCGCCCGCCAGCAGGGCCAGCGGCAGCAGCGACCAGCGCGGCCGCGGCAGCCGCGCGATGCCGCGCCACAGCCGCTCCAGCATCGGCGAGTCGGCATGGTCGCGCGGCGAGGGATCGATCAGCGCCGGCAGCAGCAGGCGCGTGGTCAGCGCCGCCACCAGCAGGCCGGCGATGGTGAACACCGCCAGCTGGCGCAGGCCGTCCACGCCAGAAAACAGGAAGGTGACGTAGGCGATGCAGGTGGAGACCACGCCGGTGGCCAGGGTCGGCCACAGATGGCGCGCGTTCTCGCGCGGATCCAGGCCCGGGCGCTGGTGGCTGAACAGGTGGATCGGATAGTCCTGGACCACGCCGATCAGGGTGAAGCCGAACGCCACGGTGATGCCGTGCACGCCATCGAACAGCAGCGCCACCGCACCGAGCCCGGCCAAGCCGGCGCTGGCCAGCGGCAGCACGCCCAGCACCGGGATCTTCCAGCTGCGGTAGGCGACCAGCAGCAGCACGATCAGCCCCACCGTATCCAGGGTGCCGATCCACTGCGCCTCGTTCTGGGTGCGCCCGCCGATCTCCACCGAGAACGCGCCCGGACCGGTCAGGGTGAGCTTGCTCGCACTACCCACGGAGACCTTGGCGAAGGCGGCATGGATCGCGTCCACCGCACGCTGCTGACCGGTGGGATCGAAGCCGGCGGCGCGGGTCTGCGCCACCAGCAGCGCGTCCTTGCCGGCGCGGTCGAACCAGACGCCCTCGCGCTGCTGCGGGCCGCCGGCCGGCTGCAGGCTCTCGGCCAGGTGCAGCACCTCCAGGGTCGGGTCGCGCGGCAGCAGCGGCTCCACCATCGCCGCCGCCGGCGAGCCCAGGTCCTGCAGCCGCGCCTGCAGCGCATCGCGCAGGGTCGGCGCATCCAGCGGCCTGGCGTCGAAGCTGTCGCTGAGCAGGTAGCGGTACGGCAGCAGGCGCGCGGGAATCGCGTCCAGGCCGGCATCGGCGCCATTGGCGACCAGTTCGAACACGTCGTGCTGCGCGGCCAGTTCGGCGTGCAGCGCCTGCGATTGCTGCGCCAGCGTGGCCGGATCGGCCCCGGACAGCGACATCAGCAGCAGCCGCGAGCCAGGGCCTTCGCCGAGTTCGTCGAGCAGGAGTTTTTGCGCGGGGGTGCGGGCTTCCGGCATGAACTTGCGCAAGTCCCCCGACACCTGCAGCGCATTGCCCAGCCAGATCCCGGCCACGGTCAACAGCGCCAGCCACAGCAGCGCCAGCGAGATGCGCATCTTCGAACTGAGGGCACGCTTCATTGCCGCGTTCCCATGCATGCCCGCCCTGCGCGATCAGCGGCGGCACGCGCAGCCGTCAGCCCGGCAGCGCGCTGCCGGCGCCCATCACCTGATGCGTGGTTCACGCCGCGTCGCCGTGGCACAGCGCGGTCAGTGCAGCCCCGTCGACGAGTGTACCGGCGGCCTGCGCGGCCCCGGCCAGCAGGGTGCGCTGGACGTCGCCCTTGGCCGGGGTGGTCTCGATGCAGCGCAGTTCAGCGCCACGGCCGTACAGGCGCAGGCTGCGCACGTGCGCGGCCACCGCCGGGTCCTTGGGCTGCAACTCCAGTTGCCAGCGCTCGCGGGTGCCGGTGCTGCTGATGGTGTACTGCTGCTGCAGCAGCGCGCGGTCGCCGGACAGCAGCGCGCCGAAGCCGCTCTGCAGGCCGGCCAGTTCCGGCACGCGCGCCAGCGAGAAGCGCCGCGGCGGCTTGCCGTCGCGCTCCAGCGTGGCTTCGCCGCCGCGCAGGGTGGTGGTCTCGTGGTACGGCGCGTTGACCTCGCGCACCAGGGTCTGCGCATCCGGGCGACGGTACTCGCCCTGCACCCGCAGCGGGGTCTTCAGCAGCGCCGAGCCGCGCAGTTCGACGAAGGCGGTGCTGACCGGCGCCGGCCGCGCCAGCTTCTGCAGGATCCAGTCGGCGTCCAGCGCCTCAGGCGATGCGGCGCACAGCGGTGCGGCGCTGCACAGCAGTATCAGCATCCACGGCAAGGTGCGGCGCATCGGCATGGCGGTTGTTCCAGAAGTCGTAGAAGTTGAACCAGTTGTAGGGCGCGGAGCGGGTGTAATGCTCCAGCCTGGCGGCGTAATCGCGGATGAGCGCGGCCAGCACCGGCGCGCGCTGCCGGCGCGGCAGGTCCAGGCCTTCGCTGAAGGTCTCGAACACCAGCTCGTAGCGGTTGCCGCCGCGGTACAGGCCGAACGCCAGCACCACCGGCACCTTGAGCGCGGCGGCGATCAGCCACGGCGAGGTCGGGAACAGCGCGCCCTGGCCGATGAAGGCGGCCGGCAACGCCGGATCCTCCGGGCGCGGCCGGTCCACCAGCAGCGCGACCAGCGCGCCCTCGTCTGCGGCCTGCTTGATCGCCATGACGATCGAGGTGCTGTCCATGCCGGCGTCGATGATGTTGGCGGCCAGCTGCGGGTTCAGCGCGCCCAGCAGGTCGGTCATCGCCGGATTGTGCGCCTTGTCCAGCACCACCTTGACCTGCACGTCCGGACGCTCGGTGGCCAGCACCCGCAGCGCGTCGAAGCTGCCCAGGTGCGAACCGAAGATCAGCACGCCGCGGCCGCGGTCCATCTGCGTGTGCAACTGGTCCAGGCCGCGGATGTCCACCCGGAACCGGTGCATCTGCCCGCACAGCATGAACACCCGGTCGAGGATGGTCGAGGCGAAGGTGTGGATGTGCCGCGCCACCTCCAGCAAGGTGGCCGGGCGGTCGAACACGCGGCTGAGGTAGTGCCGCGAATCGCGCCGCTCCGGGCCGCGCACCAGCAGGAAGTACAGGGTGATCGGATACAGCAGCAGGCGCCCGACGGCGCGGCCGCCGTAGCGGGCGATGCTGCGGATCAGCCACAGGGCGAAGCGGCCGCCGCCTTCCGGGCGCTGCTTCCAGCCGGCGCTCACGGCGCCGCCTCGGCGTTGAGTTCGCCACTCACCAGCAGGTCATCGCCGCGCAGCACGCGGAAGCGCCAGCGCGGCGCGGCGCCGTCCAGTTCCACACGCGCCGGCTGGCCGGGAAACAGCGGCTGCACGAACTTCACCTGCGGCAGGCGCAGCGGCGCGCGCGCGCCGTGCGCCGCCTCGACGGCCTGCAGCACGTGGTCCAGCACCACGACGCCGGGCACCACCGGACGGCCTGGGAAGTGGCCGGGCAGGCTGGGATGATCATGCGGTACGACGAATTGCATACGGGCGACTCATATCCTGGGTTCGAGCATCGCACGGACGGCCTGGTGCGCGCGCTGGGTCAATTCCTGGCGGTTCAGCGGGCCGTCCTCGCCGTTCACCCGGATCGGCGTGCCGATCCGCACCCGGATGACGCCGGGCCGGACCCGGAACAGGCTGGTTGGCGGCAGCACCTTGCCCGCCCCGTCCAGCGCCACCGGCACCACATCCACCCCCGCGTCGATCGCGGCCTGCAGCAGCCCGGCCTTGAAGTCGGCCAGTGCGCCGCTGCGGCTGCGGGTGCCTTCCGGGAACAGGCACAGGTCCTGGCCGCGGCGCAGCAGCGCCGCCGCCTCGCGCCGCATCATCGCCCCGGCGCGGCGGCTGTCGCGGTCCAGGAACAGCATGCCGGTCGCACGCGCATACCAGTTCACGAACGGCACCTTCAGCATCTCGTCCTTGAGCAGGAAGCGCAGCGGCACCGGCAGCGCCATGAACAGCGCGCAGATGTCGATGATCGACTGGTGGTTGCTGACGAACAGGTGGTTGCGCGACCAGTCCACCCGCTCCTGGCCCTCCACCTGCAGCCGCGCCCCGGCGCCGAACAGCAGCACCGGCGCCCAGAAGCGCGCGCCCATGCGCAACGGCAGGCGCGGCCCGGTCAGCCATAGTAGGACCAGCGCGACGACGATGCCCAGCGCGGTGAACGCCAGGGTGAATACCAGCTGCAGGGCGTTCCACACGGCCCAGGCCATGCGCGAGGGCATCCCTGCCTGCGGCAACTTGGTGTTTTCCTTGATGATCTGCACGACCTAGCGTCCCCTGCACTTCGCGCGTCAGCGCAATAGATCGCGCCAAAAAACCGGCCCCAGCCGCGCCAGCTGGTGCAGGAAGTCGGGCAGATTACGGTAGGGACGCTGCGGAAACCAGCGCCCGCGCATCAGGTACTCGCCGACGAAGAAGCCGCCGATGACTCCGTAGCCCAGCAGGTTGGCGAACAGCGAGGCGCGCGCGTCGCTGATCGGCAGCGGCGCGGCCAGGCCCAACTGCGCCAGCACCCCGCTGGGCTGGGCGCACAGCGCCAGCAGCAGGTTGAGCAGGGTCAGCCCCACCAGCAGCAGGGTCCAGGCCAGGGTCAGGCGGCGGGTGTAGCGCAACTGCTCCGGGGTGATCGGCATGCCGGCCTGGCGGTAAAGGGCCTCGACGATGCGGGTGATCAACGGCGTGCGCCCGCGCTGCAGGCTGCGACCGAAGAACCAGGCCACCCAGGCGGTGAACAGCACCGGCGGCGCGGCCAGCAGCAGCAGGGCGTGCGGCGAGCGCCACAGCGGCACCAGCGCCGCCGTCGCGGCGATGGCCAGCGCCCAGGCCCAGGGCCGCCAGCGCGCCATCGGCTCCACCAGCACCATCAGCACCAGCGCCGCCCCGGCCAGCACCGCCAGATCCGGGCGGTGCGCGGCGTTGGCCCAGTGCGCCAGCGGCGAGTAGGCCAGCGCCAGCAGCACGCCCAGGGCCAGCGCCCAGGGCGCGGCGTCGGCCGGCTCAGCTGGTCTTGTTGGCTTCGACATGCGCTGACAGCGCGCGCAGCGAGGCGAAGATGCGGCGGTTCTCGTCGTTGTCCGAGCGCAGTTGGAAGCCGTAGCGCTTGCTGATCGCCAGCGCCAGTTCCAGAGCGTCGATCGAGTCCAGCCCCAGGCCGGTATTGAACAGCGGCGCCTCCGGATCGATGTCGCCGGGCTGGACGTCTTCCAGGTTCAGGCTCTCGACCAGCAGCTCGGCCAGTTCACGTTCGGCGGCGGTTTGCGAAGACATCCAGGGGCTTCCAGGCGAAAGGACGGGTGCGACAAGATGGTGCATCGGGCGCTGCGGCGCAACCATCGGCCCGCGAACAGCACGCTATCATGCCGTTTCGCCCCGCCGTTGCGCCCGCAGGTTCCCTCAGGATGACGTCCCCCGCTGTTGCTTCCCTTCTCCCCACCGCAAGCGCCGCCGCGGCAGACACGCCCGACGTGCTTGTGATCGGCGGGGGGCCGGCCGGCTGCGCGGCGGCGATCGTCCTGGCGCAACGCGGCTGGCGGGTGACGGTGCTGGAAAAGGACCACCACCCGCGCTTCCACATCGGCGAATCGCTGCTGCCGATGAACATGCCGATCCTGCAGCGGCTGGGCGTGCTCGAGCAGGTGCGGGCGATCGGCGTGCTCAAGCTCGGCGCCGACTTCCCCAACGATGCCGGCGGCTACAACACCTTCCGTTTCGCCCACGCGCTGGGCGCGCAGTCCGACTTCGCGCTGCAGGTGCCGCGCGCCGACTTCGACCGCGTGCTGTTCGCGCATGCGCGCGCAGTCGGCGCCGACGTGCACGAGGGCGTCCGGGTCGAGGCAGTGCAGTTGGACGGCGAGACGCCGACGGTGCAGGCGCGCAGCGCCGATGGCGTGCGCCACTACCGGCCGCGCTACCTGATCGACGCCAGCGGCCGCGACACTTTCCTCGGCAACAAGCTCAAGCTCAAGCGGTCCAACCCGCGGCACCAGTCGGCGGCGCTGTTCAGCCATTTCCGCGGCGTGGCGCGGCGCCCGGGCGAGGACGCCGGCAACATCAGCATCTACCGCCACGCGCACGGCTGGATGTGGCTGATCCCGCTGCCCGACGATGTGATGAGCGTCGGCGCGGTGTGCGACCCGGAGTACATGAAGACCCGCAAGGGCTGCGACAGCGAGGCGTTCCTGCTGCGCACCCTGGCGCTGAATCCGGACGTAGTCGAGCGCATGGCCGGCGCGCAGCGCGTGGCGCCGGTGCACGCCACCGGCAACTACGCCTACGAATGCACGCGCATGAGCGGGCCGCGCTGGCTGATGCTCGGCGACGCCTACGCCTTCGTCGACCCGATGTTCTCCTCCGGCGTGTACCTGGCCATGCACAGCGCCGAGCGCGGCGCGGCCATGGTCGACGCGGTGCTGCGCGAGCCGGCCAGCGAGGCGCGGCTGCAGCGGCGCCTGGAACGGCACCTGCGCGGCGGCCTGGACGAGTTCAAGTGGTTCATCTACCGCTTCACCTCGCCGACCATGCGCGAGCTGTTCGCGCAGCCGCGCAACGTGCTGCAGGTGGAACAGGCGGTGGTGGCGATGCTCGCCGGCGACGTCTTCGACAACCGCGCGGTGCTGCGCCGCCTGCGCGTGTTCCGCGCCATCTATGCGCTGTCCGCGGTGGCGATGCTGCCGCGGGCATGGCGCGCCTGGCGCCACCGCCGCCGCCAGGCCCGCGAATCGTTCCACGGCGACACCTTGCACGGAGACACCACCCCATGAGCCGCCCGCACCTGCAGTTTCCGCACCACACGCAGGGCCATCCGCAGTTGCAGGTGGACTACATCGCCGAGACCGACCCGAGCCCGTTGCTGGGCGAGGACCGGGTGCTGGCGGTGTTCGGCTTCGGCGAGACCGCGCCCTACCACGACGACCCGCGCTACCTGCGCGTGCCGTTGCAGCCGCACGGTCCGCGCATGCTCGAGGTATGGCGTACCGACGCCCCGGTGCACAGCGGCCGCGACGGCGACATCGCCTGGGCCAGCGACGGCCGCCTGCAGTTCGGCGTCATCGAGATCGACGAACGCCAGGTCGACCTGGACATCGAGGAAGCCGCCGCGCTCGCCTACGCGCAGATCACCGCCTTCGTGTCCGGCAGCGCCACCCCGCGCCTGCTGCGCATCTGGAACTACCTCGACGCGATCACCCTGGGCAGCGGCGACCGCGAACGCTACCGGCGCTTCTGCGTCGGCCGCGCGCGCGGACTGGGCGATTTCGACGCCACCCAGCTGCCCGCGGCGACCGCGGTCGGCCGCTGCGACGACGCGCGGGTGATGCAGATCTACTGGCTGGCCGCCGCGCAGGCCGGCACCCCGCTGGAGAACCCGCGCCAGGTCAGCGCCTACCGCTACCCGCGCCAGTACGGCCCGCAGCCGCCCAGTTTCGCCCGCGCGATGCTGCCGCCGGCCGGCAGCGACATGCCGCTGCTGCTGTCGGGCACCGCCAGCGTGGTCGGCCACGCCTCCATGCACCAGGGCCAGTTGCTGGCGCAGCTGGAAGAGACCTTCGCCAACTTCGACGCCCTGCTGGCAGCCGCCCGCAGCCACGCCCCGGACCTGCCGCCGCAGTTCGGCGACGGCACCCGCCTGAAGGTCTACGTGCGCGAAGCCGCCGACCTGCCGCTGGTCGCCAATGCCCTCGACGCCCGCTTCGGCGACCGCGTGCCGCGCCTGCTGCTGCACGCGGTGATCTGCCGCGACGAACTGGCGGTGGAGATCGACGGGGTGCACGGCTGAGGCAGCGCGTCGCTGCGTGCGCGAGCTCGCCATCGCCGCGCCGGCGCTGCGGTTGGCTCGATCAGGCGTCGAACGCTGCGAGGTGTTAGGCCATCACTGCGGCCGCGGTTCGCCGCTTGCAAAGACGCGCACCGATTTCCAAGTCGCGTCGCCGGATGATCGGTGGCGCCCGTTCCAGACCTTTTGCACCGGCATGCCATGTCCGACAGTCGCCGCAAGATCGTGATCGTGTCCGGTGCGCCTGGCGCAGGGAAAACCACCTTGGCGGTCCCGCTCGCCAAACGGCTCGGATTTCCGCTGTTCTGCAAGGATGTCATCAAGGAAACCCTGACCGACGCCCTCGGCGACAGCGGCGGCGATCTCGCCGCATCGCGCCGGATCGGCGGCGCGGCGATGGAACTGCTCTGGTCGCTGGCGCGCCATGCGCCGCAGGCGGTGCTGGAAGCCAATTTCCGGCCGCGCAGCGCGTACGAACGCGACAAACTGGTCAGCCTGGACGCCGTCATCGTCGAAGTGCACTGCGACTGCGGCCCCGACGAAACCGCCCGACGTTTTCGGGAGCGCGCCGCGGCCAGCACGCATCACGCAGCGCATCCGTTGAAAGCACTGCCGCCGGACATGCTCGCCGAGTACGCCGGACCGGTCGGACTAGGAGCCGTGGTCGCGGTGGATACGCGCATGCCGGTGGACGTGGAGCGCCTCGTCGCCGAGGTGTCGAGACGCTTGTCCGAGTGAAGCGAGCCGTCGCTTCGAACGCGAGCGACGCCGGGCACACACAGGCTCCATCATGCGCAGCCCGTCCTAACGGGTCGACAATCCGATCGGCCTGGTGACCGATGCAACCTGCCTGCGCCTCAGGCGTCGCGCTCTCCAGCCAACAGCGCCAGCATCCGATCGCGCGGCAGCTTGCCGGTCTCGTTGCGCGGCAGGGCGTCGAGCAGGCGCAGCCGGCGCGGCAGGAACACCGGGTCCAGTTCGCGGCGCAGCGCGGCCAGGATCTTGGCTTCGTCCAGGGTCGGCGCGACCACCACCGCGGCGATGCGGCCGACCGCCTGGCCGGGTTCCGGCTCCAGCTGCAGCATCGCGCCGTCGACCACGCCCGGCAGGGCCAGCAGGCGCCGGGTGAGGTCGGCCAGCGAGGCACGCTTGCCGGCGATCTCCAGCAGGTCGGCCTGACGGCCGCGCACCTGGAACCGGCCGTCGGCGTCCACTTCCATCAGGTCGGCCAGCAGCACCGGCTGCGGCAGATGCGGCGCGTGCACCAGGGTGCCGTCTGGCTGCGGCGCCACGCGCACGCCGGGCAACGGCGTCCACGGCACTTCGCAGGCGGTGCGGCGGCTGGCGAACACGCAGGTCTCGGTGGAGCCGAACATCTCGCGCACCTGCCCGCCGAAGCGCGCCTCGGCGGCGGCGGCCAGCTCCTGCGCCAGCGGCGCGGTGGCCGAGACGATGCCGGCCAGCGGCGGCAGGGCGACGCCGGATTCGACCAGCGCGCGCAGATGCACCGGCGTGGTCACCAGCAGCCGCGGCGCCGGCAACTGCGCCAGCGCGCGTGCCACGTCCTCGGGAAAGAACGGGCGCCCGGCGTGCACCGCCAGCGGCGTCACCAGCGGCAGCAGGATCGACAGCTCCATGCCGTACATGTGCTGCGGCGGCACCGTCGCCAGCACCTGCGGCACCGCCGTGTCCGGCCACAGCCCGACCAGCGCCAGCAGGTCCTGGCGGGTGCTGGTGAGGAAGCTGCCCCAGGTCTTGGGATTGGGCTTGGGCGCGCCGGTGCTGCCGGAGGTGAAGCCGATCGCGACCAGCGCATCGTCGGCCAGCTGCGGCATCGGCCCGTCCAGCGACGGCAGCGTGTCCGGCAACTGCCAGTAGCGCGGCGGCGGCTCGGCCAGCGCCAGGTCGCCCAGGCAATAGCAGTCGGCATGGGTGCGCTGCACCTCGGCCACCACCGCCGGCGCGCGCGAGGACGGCAGCAGCGAGGTCTGCCCGTGCAGCGCCACCGCGCAGAACGCAACCATGAAACGGTAGCGGTCCTCGCACAGGTTCAGCGCATGCCGGCCGGCCGGCAGCACTGCGGCCAGGCCGCGCACGTGGCCAAGAAAGGTGGCCAGATCGATGTGCTCGCCGTTGGCGAAGGCCAGCGGACGGTGCGCGTCGCCGACGGCAAGCGGATGCAACAGGGGCGCGGCGGGAATCTCGGAGGAAACGGCGGACATGCGGGGCGGCGGCTCGGGCGGGCGATGACCCGCACGGCGCGGGAAGCCGGTAGCTTGGCCGCCACCGCCGCCGCTGGCAAGCCGGCCGGCCGCCGCAGCGGCGGCCGTCAGTGGTGGTAGCCGGTGTCGGCGGTGATCTTGCCGCGGAACACCCGGTACGACCACGCGGTGTAGCCCAGGATCACCGGCAGCAGCACCGCCAGCCCGACCAGCACGAAACCCTGCGAGGACGGCGGCGAGGCCGCTTCCCAGATGGTCAGCCCGGGCGGCACGATGTTCGGCCAGATACCCAATACCAGGCCGAAGAAGCCGAGCACGAAGAAGCACAGAGTCAGCACGAACGGGCGCGCATCGCGGCCCTGCGCCATCGCCGCGCGCCACAGCGCCACCGCGTTGACCAGCACCAGCAGCGGCACCGGCGACAGCCACCAGAAATTCCCGTCGTGGAACCAGCGCGCCATGATCCGCGAGTCTAGGAACGGCAGCCAGGCGCTGACCAGGCCCATGAACACCACCACCACCAGCACCAGCGGCCGGGTCAGGGTACGGGCGATGTGCTGCATCGCGCCTTCGGTCTTGAGGATCAGCCAGCTGCCGCCGAGCAGCGCATAGCCGAACACCACCGCCGCGCCGGTGAGCATCGAGAACGGGCTGAACCAGGCAAGTACCCCGCCCAGGTACTTGCCGTCCTGCAACGGCATGCCTTCCACCAGCGCGCCCAGGATCACCCCTTGCCAGAACGCCGCGCACAGCGAGCCCAGCGCGAACGCCCAGCCCCACAAGTACTTGGAACTGCGCGCCTTGAAGCGGAACTCGAAGGCCACGCCGCGGAACACCAACGCGACCAGCATCATCAGCACCGGCAGGTACAGCGCCGACAGCACGATCGCATAGGCCTTCGGGAACGCCGCCAGCAGGCCGGCGCCACCCAGCACCAGCCAGGTCTCGTTGCCGTCCCAGATCGGCGCGGCGGTGTTCATCATCAGGTCGAGCTGGTCCTCGTCCTCGGCGAACGGCGCCAGGATGCCCAGGCCGAGCACGAAGCCGTCCAGCAGCACGTACATCAGCACGCCGAAACCGATCACGCCGAACCAGATCACCGGCAATACGGTCGCCATGTCCATCAGCGGGTCTCCTCGATGTCGTCGTCGGCCGCCGACAGCGGCCGCGCCGGGGTCTTGTCGCCCTCCTGCATGCGCGGCGCCGGCTCGTGCGGCAGCGGCCCGTGGCGCAGCATGCGCAGGATGTACCAACTGCCGAACCCGAACACCAGCGCGTAGGCGAGCACGTACACGCTCAGCGAGATCCACACCATCGCCGGGCTGACCGGGCTGACCGCGTCGCGGGTATGCAACAGGCCGTAGATCACGTACGGCTGGCGCCCGATCTCGGTGACGAACCAGCCGGCGACCAGCGCCACGAACCCGGCCGGCAACATCGCATTCCACGCCAGGTGCAGCGCGCGCCGCCGCAGCAGGGTGCCGCGCCACCAGAAGAACAGCGATACCAGCGCCAGCAGCAGCATCGCCATGCCCAGCCCGACCATCACCCGGAACGCGTAGAACACCGGCTTCACCGGCGGCCGCTCGTCGGCCGGCACGGAGGTCAGCGGTGCGATCTCGCCATTCAAGGTATGGGTGAGGATCAGGCTGCCCAGGCGCGGAATGGCGACTTCGTAGTCGTTGCGCTCCGCCGCCTCGTTGGGCACCGCGAACACCACCAGCGGCACGCCCTGCCCCGGCGCCTCGCCGTGCCAGTGCCCTTCCATCGCCGCCACCTTGATCGGCTGGTGCTCGAGCGTGTTCAGGCCATGCGCATCGCCGGCGGCGATCTGCAGCGGCAGCGCGATCGAGGCAAACGCCACCGCCAGCTTGAGCATGCGCCCGGCCGCGTCCAGATGCTCGCCGCGGCGCAGGTACCAGCCGCTGACGCCGCCGATCACGAAGCAGGTGGTGATGAACGCGGCCAGCACCATGTGCGTGAGCCGGTACGGGAACGACGGGTTGAAGATCACCTCGCGCCAGTTGGCCGGCTGGAACACGCCCTCGACCACGGCGTAACCGGCCGGGGTCTGCAGCCAGCTGTTGGCCGACAGGATCCAGAAGGTAGAGATCAGCGTGCCGATCGCGACCAGGCAGGTGGCCAGGAAGTGCAGCTTCTCCGGCACCTTGTGCCAGCCGAACAGCATCACCCCCAGGAACGAGGCTTCCAGGAAGAACGCGGTCAGCACCTCGTAGCTGAGCAGCGGGCCGAGGATGTTGCCGGCACGTTCGCTGAGCACCGCCCAGTTGGTGCCGAACTGGAAGCTCATCACGATGCCGCTGACCACGCCCATGCCGAAGGACACGGCGAAGATCTTCAGCCAGAAGAAGTACAGATCGCGCCACACCGTGTCGCGGGTGCGCAGCCAGCGCCATTCCAGGAACGCCAGCCAGCTCGACAGGCCGATGGTGAAGGCCGGGAACAGCACGTGGAAACTGATGACGAATCCGAACTGGATGCGCGACAGCAGCAGGGCGTCCATGAGTAGCGCCTGAGGCAGCGGAAACGATGCCTATTGTTGGTGCGGCGCGGCGAAATGGGATGTGACGGTTTGTCGCAGCGGCGTCTTGTTGCAGCCGCTGCGGTGCGGGATTGCGCATGCACCCAGGCACGTCCAGCACAACGACACTCACGCGATCGGGCGGACGCCAACGGCGCCGATCCAGCGTAGCGGCGCACGTGGCAGAAACGTGCGTGCAACGCGCTGCGAATTGCGGACCGCGTCTGCATCACACCGATGCAGTTGCGGCAGGACTGCCAGCGCAAGCCGGCAGTGCCGACAGCATAATCGGCGACCTCGAGCAGGCGCCGCTCCCTGAATTGGCGCTGCCATGGCCGGATTGCGATACACGGCAGCGACGCGCCCGGATCGCCCTGCCGCAACCCGCCCATGACCGATGGCGCAATCGCCGCCGCCCTGGTGGCTGCTACGCTTGCGGTTTGCCGTTCGCCCGGAATTCCAGATGCGTCGTCTCGCCCTGAGCGCTGTTGCGTTGCTGTCCCTGTCCTGCCTGCCGCCGCTGGCCGCGGCCCAGGATGCCCCCGCCCCGCTGACCATCGAGCAGGCCATGGCCGATCCGGACTGGATCGGGCCGCCGGTCGAGGACGCCTGGTGGGCCTGGGACGGGCACCAGGTGCAGTACCAGCTCAAGCGCACCGGCAGCCCGGTGCGCGACACCTACCGCCAGGGCGTCGACGGCGGCGCCGCGCAGCGGGTCGAGGACGCGCAGCGCAGCACCCTGGACGCGGCCAATCCGGTCTACGACGCACGCCGCCAGCGCATGCTGTTCGTGCGCAACGGCGACGTGTTCCTGCGCGACCTGCGCAGCGGCGCGCTGACCCAGCTGACCCGCAGCAACCAGGCCGCGGCGCGGCCGCAGTTCACCACCGATGGCGGTGCGCTGTGGCGGGTCGGCAACGACTGGTACCGCTGGAGCCCCGGCGGCGGCGTGCAGCAGGCCGCGGTGCTCAAGGCCGAGCGCGATCCCAACGCTGCACCCAAGCCCGACGTGCTGCGCGACCAGCAGCTGCGCACCCTGGAGACCCTGGCCCGCGATCGCGCGCAGCGCGAACTGCTGCGCCAGCAGGAGCAGGCCTGGCGCCGCGCCGACAGCAGCCGCGCGCCGGCGCCGGTGTACCTGGGCGACGACGTGGTGGTCGACGACAGCGCGCTGTCGCCGGACGGCCGCCACCTGCTGGTGGTCACCCACGCCAAAGGCGCCGAGGAGGGCCGCGACAGCAAGATGCCGCGCTACGTGACCGAATCCGGCTACGCCGAGTTCCAGGAAGCGCGCACCCTGGTCGGGCGTAATTCGCCGGTGGCGCAGACCCTGTGGCTGGTCGATGCGGTGGCCGGCAGCGCGCGTAAGCTCGACCTGTCGGTGCTGCCCGGCATCGGCACCGATCCGCTGGCGGCGCTGCGCAAGGCGGCCAAGCAGGAGCCGCTGCAGGGCCCGCGCGCGGTGCGCGTGGAAACCGACGGCGACGGCAGCGGCGCCTCCATGCACTGGAGCGAGGACGGCCGCAACGTCGCCGTGCTGCTGCGCGCGGTGGACAACAAGGACCGCTGGATCGCCAGCGTCGACCTGGACAAGGCGGTGCTGCAGCCGCGCCACCGCCTCACCGATCCGGCCTGGATCAACTGGAACTTCAACGATTTCGGCTGGATGCCGGACAACCAGACGCTGTGGCTGCTGTCCGAGCAGTCCGGCTATTCACACCTGTACACCCAGCGCGGCAACGAGAAGCCGCGCCAGCGCACCTCCGGCAAGTGGGAAGTGTCCGCGCCGGTGGTCAGCGCCGACGGCCAGGGCTTCCTGTTTCTGTGCAACCGCAAGTGGCCGGGCGACTACGAGGTGTGCAAGCTCGACCTGCGCAACGACAGCGTCGCCGAGCTGACGTCGCTGGACGGCGTGGAAGACTTCGCGCTGTCGCCGGACGGCCAGCAGTTGCTGGTGCACTACTCCGGCCCCTACCTGCCGCCGCAACTGGCGGTGCTGCCGGCCGCCGGCGGCAACGCGCGCGTGCTCACCGACACCCGCAGCGCGGCGTTCAAGGCACGCCAGTGGGTGCAGCCGCAGTTCGTGCAGATGCCGTCCAAGCACGGCGCCGGCACCGTCTGGGGCAAGTACTATGGTCCGGCGCAACCGGAGCCGGGCAAGCGCTATCCGGTGGTGATGTTCGTGCACGGCGCCGGCTACCTGCAGAACGTGTCGGCGCGCTACACCCCGTACTTCCGCGAGCAGATGTTCCACAACCTGCTGGTGCAGAAGGGCTACATCGTGCTGGACCTGGACTACCGCGCCAGCGCCGGCTACGGCCGCGACTGGCGCACCGCGATCTACCGCGACATGGGCCATCCGGAGCTGGAGGACTACCTGGACGGCCTGGACTGGCTGGTCGACAGCAAGCAGGGCGACCGCGGCCGCGCCGGCATCTACGGCGGCTCCTACGGCGGCTTCATGACCTACATGGCGCTGTTCCGCAGCCCCGGCACGTTCAAGGCCGGCGCCGCGCTGCGCCCGGTGGCCGACTGGAGCCAGTACAACCACGAGTACACCTCCAACATCCTCAACACCCCGGACCTGGACCCGGAGGCCTACCGCACCTCCTCGGCCATCGAGTACGCCAACGGGCTGCGCGACCACCTGCTGATCGCCCACGGCATGGTCGACGACAACGTGTTCTTCAAGGACTCGGTGGACATGACCCAGAAGCTGATCGAGCTGCACAAGGACAACTGGGAGATCGCGCCCTACCCGCTGGAGAAGCACGGTTTCACCCGCGCCGATTCCTGGCTGGACGAGTACAAGCGCATCCTCAAGCTGTTCGAGCGCGAGCTGCGCTGAGCCGGCCGCGCGCCGAGGCGCGTGCCATCGACGTGCGGCAGGCGCCCGGGAGCCACCGCGCGGCGCCCGCAGGACCCCGCCAACCACCGGCGTCCGCCACGCATCGCGCCGTTCCGTAGGAGCGGCTTCAGCCGCGACGAGGCGTTACCGCGAATGCCCAGTCGCGGCTGAAGCCGCTCCTACGCGAGCGCCCACAGCTGCCGGGGCCCGGTGATGCCCGTGCCATGGCGGCGTTGGCCGCCGCTGCGTCCGGCCCGAGCAAACCGGCACGATCTTGCTGTCGGCGCCGCTCCTGGCGACACCGCATCCGCCTTGCCCTGACCGTATCGCGACAAAGACCGCGCGCTCAGCACATGCGCGCGGCCGCCCCCCTCGCGCACCACCCGGCTTGCGCCCTGGTCCGTCGTCCCTATCCTTGCCGGACGGCCGCCGGCGCGATGGCACCAGCGCCGCCCCTCCCCGAAGGACCGCCGATGCCGCCCCCGCCGCTGCCCCTGACCGCCGCCCGCAACCAGACCATCGATGCGATGGCCAAGCTCTCGCTGCTGCTGGGGGTGCTGTCGCTGTTGTATTCGCTGGGCCAGGCGCTGCTGCTGATGGCGTTGCCGGACGGAGCGATCGAGGGCGTGCTGCGCGAGGCCGGCCTGCCGTTGCCGCCGCTGCTGCAATGGTGCGTGGCCCATGCGCTGGCGCTGTCCTGGCTGTCGGCCCTGCTGTCGGCGGGCCTGTGCGCGGCATCGTGGGCGCTGCTGCAGCGGCGCGACTGGGCGCGGCGGGCCTTCATCGTGTTCCTGGTGGTCACCGCCGCAGCCAACTTCGCGGTGCTGCCACTGCTGTGGCAACTGCTCGACCTGCTGCAGGCCTGGGCGCCGCAGCGCGCCTTCGACCCGCAACAGCTCCAGCACGACCTGGCCCTGAGCCGTATCACCCTCGTGGTCAGCGGCGCGCTGACCGCCCTGGTCTTCGCCGGCCTGCACGGCTGGCTGGTCTACCAGTTGTGCCGCCCCGCACTCCGCGCCGAGTTCCACCGCTGACGCACGCCGACCGGCCTGCGCGGTCCGCGCAGCCCGGCGCTGACGCCTGACACAGGCAGCTTCTAGAATGGCGGCATGCATACCTTCGACCGTGTCCGCGACTATCTCACTGACCTGCAAGACCGCATCTGCGCGGCGGTCGAGGCCGCCGACGGCCAGGCCCGTTTCGCCGAAGACCTGTGGCAGCGCGCGGAGGGCGGCGGCGGCCGCACCCGCATCCTGCGCGATGGCGCGCTGTTCGAGCAGGCCGGCATCGGCTTCTCCGACGTCGCCGGCACCCGCCTGCCGCCCTCGGCCAGCGCCAACCGCCCGGAACTGGCCGGCGCCTCCTGGCGCGCGGTCGGGGTGTCGCTGGTGTTCCACCCGCTCAGCCCGTACATCCCCACCACCCACGCCAACGTGCGCTACTTCGAAGCGCAGCGCGACGGCGCCACCGTGGCCTGGTGGTTCGGCGGCGGCTTCGACCTGACCCCGTACTACCCGTTCGACGAGGACGCCCGCCACTGGCACCAGACCGCGCACGACCTGTGTGCGCCCTTCGGCGAAGACCGCTATCCGGCGCACAAGCGCTGGTGCGACGAGTACTTCTTCCTCAAGCACCGCAACGAGACCCGCGGCGTCGGCGGCCTGTTCTTCGACGACCTGCATGCCGATTTCGAGCGCGACTTCGCCTACCAGCGCGCGGTCGGCGACGGCTTCCTCGACGCCTACCTGCCGATCGTCGAACGCCGCCGCGGCCTGCCCTGGGGCGAGCGCGAGCGCGAGTTCCAGCTGTACCGGCGCGGCCGCTACGTCGAATTCAACCTGGTCTACGACCGCGGGACCCTGTTCGGCCTGCAGAGCGGCGGCCGCAGCGAGAGCATCCTGATGAGCCTGCCGCCGCGGGTGCGCTGGGAATACGGCTTCCAGCCCGAACCGGGCAGCGCGGAGGCGCGCCTGGCCGAGTACCTGGTGCCGCGCGACTGGCTGGCATGAGCACGCCAGCGCGCACTGCCGTTTTGGGCCGCGAGGACAAACGCGCCATCGCCGAACAACTGCAGGCCTACCTGCGCACCGAGCTGCAGCAGCAGGTCGGCGCGTTCGAGGCCGAATTCCTGCTCGACTTCGTCGCCGAGCGCATCGGCGCGCATTACTACAACCGCGGCCTGCACGATGCCCGCGCGCTGCTGGCCACGCAGCTGGATACCCTGGACGACGCGCTCTACCAGCTTGAACAGGCGACCGGGCCGCGCCGCTAGGCCGCCACCTTCTGGGGCGGCATCCCCCGATGGGGCATTGCCGACAGCCCCTCGCGATCACCAGGTCTGCGTCGTCTGCCGGGATCTGCGATCAACTGCCCTTGTTGCTGAGAATGGTGATGTGGCCATTGGTCTCCAGCAACGCCAGGCGCAGGTCGTCGATGCCCTGGCACCCCTGCTGGCGCATCGCCGCCTCGAAATCGGCATGGCTGACCAGTTCGCGGCGCAGCACCTGGCGGAACACGTGGCCGTCGCGGGCCAGCACCACCGGTTCGCCCTCGATCAAGCGCTCCACGCGGGCGCTGCGCGAGGTGACCAGGCCGACCGTGAAGTTCAGCGCGATCAGCGTCGCCGCCAGCAACAGACCGCCGCCGAGCGAGGTGTCCTCGCCGAGCAGGGCGTTCTGCACCGCATTGCCTAGCAGCACGATCAACAGCATGTCGAACGGCGTCAGCTGGCCCATGGCGCGCTTGCCCGACACCCGCACCATCACCAGCACCGCCACGTACACCACCACCGCGCGGAAGACGAATTCCCACCATGGCATCGACAGATGGAAAAGATCGGGCATCGCACGGCTCGCAGGGATGGTGGAGCGGCGACCTTACGCTGTGACGTGCAGACGGCGATAGGGCCAGGTCCGGCGCGCGGGCATAAAAAAGCCCCGCGGACCAGGGGGAGGTCGGCGGGGCCAGGGAACGGAGACTTGGGGAGGAGTCGCCGTTCCTGGATCTGCTCCAGGGGATGGGAGGAGATCCGCGACAGGTATTGCGCCTGTCGAGGGATATAAGAACATTTCCCACCTTGCTCGTTCGTGAAGATTTAAGTTAAAAATTTGTCAGATTAAGGACGGATTCATTCCCAAAACTTCGCCCGAAATACACCGCGTCAAAATTCCGTTCAAACGCTGCAGTGCCGGGTGTTTCAGGGTGTGACGCCAGTTGGCATTTCAGGGCTTTCAGCGCGCGATCGGGTCAAAAAAACAACGCGAATGGGAAAGCGAAAATCACTGGCGGGATAATCCGTCCGAAAACCGGATTCCATTCGCAGCGGGCGACGCGCGCGCTGTCTACGCAAGACACCGCAACACCAGGCCGGGCCCTGGAGCCATCTCCAGGACCCGGGTGGTCAATGCGCCTCGTCCCAGTTGTCGCCCACGCCGCTGTCCACCACCAGCGGGACCTTCAGCTCCGCCGCGGCGGACATCCGCCCCGTCACTTCCGGCAGCAAGGTGTCGACGAAGTCGGCATCGGCTTCGAACACCAGTTCGTCGTGCACCTGCAGGATCATCAACGCGCGGTCGCGGTGGTCCTGCAGCCAGGCGTCCACGCCGACCATGGCGCGCTTGATGATGTCGGCGGCGGTACCCTGCATCGGCGCGTTGATCGCGGCGCGCTCGGCACCGGCGCGCAGGCCTTGCTGGCGGGCGTTGATGTCGTTCAGGTACAGGCGGCGGCCGAACAGGGTCTCCACGTAGCCCTGAGTGCGGGCCTGCTCGCGCATGCGCTCCATGAAGTCGCGCACACCCGGGTAGCGGCTGAAGTACAGCGCCACGTAGTCCTGCGCCTCGCCGCGGCCGATGCCCAGGTTGCGGGCCAGGCCGAACGCGCTCATGCCGTACATCAGGCCGAAGTTGATCGCCTTGGCGGCGCGGCGCTCGTTGCCGGTGACCTCTTCGAGCTTGCGCCCGAACACCTCGGCGGCGGTGGCGCGATGCACGTCCACGCCGCTGCCGAAGGCGCGCAGCAGGCCCGGATCCTCGGACAGGTGGGCCATGATCCGCAGCTCGATCTGCGAATAGTCGCAGGCGATCAGCTTGCGCCCGGGCGGGGCGACGAAGGCGCGGCGGATGCGGCGGCCGTCGTCGGTGCGGATCGGGATGTTCTGCAGGTTGGGATCGGAGGAGGACAGCCGGCCGGTGGCGGCGCCCGCCTGGTGGTAGCTGGTGTGCACGCGGCCGGTGTCGGGATTGAGCATCTCCGGCAGCTTGTCGGTGTAGGTGCTGCGCAGCTTGGCCAGGCCGCGGTACTCCAGGATCACCCGCGGCAGCTCGTGCTGGTCGGCGATCGCCTCCAGCGCCTCCTCGTTGGTGCTGGGCTGGCCCTTGGGGGTCTTCAACACCGCCGGCAGCTTCAGTTCGTCGAACAGCACCGCCTGCAGCTGCTTGGGCGAATCCATGTTGAAGCTGCGCCCGGCCAGCGCGGTGGCCTTCTGCTGCGCGGCCAGCATGCGCTGGCTCAGGTCCTGGCTCTGCTTGCGCAGCTCGGCGATGTCCACGCACACGCCGTTGGCCTCGACCCGCGCCAGCACCGGCACCAGCGGCATCTCGATGTCGCGGTAGACCTGCGCCAGCGCCGGCTCGGCGTCCAGCTGCGCCGACAGGGTGCGGTGCAGGCGCAGGGTGATGTCGGCGTCCTCGGCGGCGTAGCGGGTGGCATCGTCGATGGCCACCTGCGAGAAGGCGATCTGCTTGGCCCCCTTGCCGGCCACGTCCTCGTACTTGACCGTGTCGTAGCCCAGGTAGCGCCTGGCCAGCGAGTCCATGTCGTGGCGGCTGGCGGTGGAGTTGAGCACGAAGCTCTCCAGCATGGTGTCGTCGGCATAGCCGCGCACCTCCACGCCGTGGCGGCGCAGCACGTGCAGGTCGTACTTGCCGTGCTGGCCGACCTTGGCCTTGGCCGGGTCTTCCAGCAGCGGCTTGAGCAGCGCCAGCGCCAGCGCGCGGTCCAGTTGCACCGGCGCACCGGGATAGTCGTGGCCCAGCGGCAGGTAGTCGGCGCGGCCCGGCTCGGTGGCGAAGCTGAGGCCGACCAGGTTGGCGCGCATCGCGTCCAGCGCGTCGGTCTCGGTGTCGAAGGCGAAGCCGTCGGCGGCGCGCAGGCGCACCAGCAGTTCCTCGAACTGCTCGGGAGTGGTCACCGCGGTGTAGTCGCCCTTGGCGGCCAATGCCGGGTCCAGCGCCGTATCGGCGGCAGGCGCCGCGGCCCGGGCATAGCCGGCGGCGGTGCCGCGCAGGCTGGGCGTGGCCTCGCTGGCGGCTTCCGGCGCGGCCACGCCGCCGTCCAGGTCGCGCAACGCCTGGGTGAAGCCGTAACGCTGGTACAGGCCGCGCAACTGCTCGGGCTCCTGTTCGCGCAGGCCCAGGGTGCGCGGCCCGCCGGCCAGCGCCACGTCGGTCTTGATGGTGACCAGTTCGCGGTTCAGCGGCAGGCGCTCCAGCGCCGCGCGCAGGTTCTCGCCGATCTTGCCCTTGATGCTGTCGGCGTGGGCGATCACCCCGTCCAGCGAGCCGTATTCGGCCAGCCACTTGGCGGCGGTCTTGGGGCCGCACTTCTCCACCCCGGGCACGTTGTCGATGGCATCGCCCATCAGCGCCAGCAGGTCGACGATCTGGTGCGGCCAGACCCCGAACTTCTCCATCACCGCCGCGTCCGAATCCATGCGGCTGCCGCTCATGGTGTTGACCAGCTGCACGCCCGGGCGCACCAGCTGGGCGAAATCCTTGTCGCCGGTGGAGATGGTGACGTCCAGGCCGTCGCCGGCGCCCTGCAGGGCCAACGTGCCGATCACATCGTCGGCCTCGACCCCGTCCTGGCGCAGGATGGTGATGCCCAGCGCATGCACGATCTGGCACATCGGCTCGACCTGCGCGCGCAGTTCGTCGGGCATCGGCGGCCGGTTGGCCTTGTACAGCGGGTACAGATTGTCGCGGAAGGTCTTGCCCGGCGCATCGACCACGAAGGCCACGTACTCGGGGCGCTCCTTGAGGGTGGCGCGCAACATGTTGACCACGCCGAACAGCGCGCCGGTGGGCTCGCCGGCGGCATTGGTCAGCGGCGGAAGCGCGTGGAACGCGCGATACAGGTAACTGGACCCGTCGATCAGGACTAATCGGCTCATCGGCCAATTCTACGCTGGGTGGGTTCACGCCCCCGAAATGAGTACCGCCCCCGGGGCAGCGGTGCACGGCGGTTAGCCCCTCTCCCACCGGGAGAGGGGTTGGGGTGAGGGTCGGCGCGAAGCGACGCGCTGACTTGGTCCACGCGGCTGCGCCCGTACCCTCATCCGCCCCTGCGGGGCACCTTCTCCCGACGGGAGAAGGGAGAGCCAAAGCCCCTCTCCCCCCGGGAGAGGGGTTGGGGTGAGGGTCCGGCGCGCAGCGACGCGTTGACTTGGTCCACGCGGCTGCGCCCGTACCCTCATCCGCCCCTGCGGGGCACCTTCTCCCGACGGGAGAAGGGAGAGCCAAAGCCCCTCTCCCGCCAGGAGAGGGGTTGGGGTGAGGGTCGGCGCGAAGCGACTCGCTGACTTGGTCCACGAGGCTGCGCCCGTATCCTCATCCGCCCCTGCGGGGCACCTTCTCCCGAGGGGAGAAGGACAAGCCAAAGCCCCTCTCCCACCGGGAGAGGGGTTGGGGTGAGGGTCCGGCGCAAAGCGACTCGCTGACTTGACCCACAAGCCTGCCATCCGCCCTTGCCATTCGCACACCGCATGCGACTACTCGGCGCATACTCTGCGTCATGCCCTACCCGTGGAGAATACCGTCATGAAAGCCCTGATCCTGGTCCCGTTGTTGCTGCTGGCGGGCTGCGCCTCCACTGGCCTTGGCCCGGACGGTGCGCCGGTGGACGTGCGCGGCGCGGAGACGACCCAACGCAAGATGGAGAACGGCGACACCGTCGACGAGTACCGGGTGGGCGGCCAGTTGCGCATGGTCAAGGTGACGCCGGCGCGCGGCCCGGCCTATTACCTGTACGACCGCAACGGCGACGGCCATATGGAAGTGGACGGCAGCAAGGACAACGTATCGCCGGTGTACTGGAAGCTCTACAGCTGGTGACACATGCCAAGCGCGCTGCGGAACGGCAGCGCGCGGCGGTATGCGTGCGTATCCGACGAACGGTCGGATGCCAGCCGCACGTCGCAAGCCCGCCGACCTGCCCAAACCCGGCGCGGCCAGGCATATGCGCTGGCCGCAACCCAACAGCCGCCTCCTAGACGTCGGCGAAGGCCGGAATCGCCGGGAACCCAGCCGGCGCGGTCGCGGTGCCGGCGGTCTTGGTGCCCTTGTGGTACCAGAGGTAGTACGGATAGATGCTGGCCGGCGGGCTCAGGCCCAGGCCCTGGTCGGCCGAGTAGGAACCGTTGTTGGCTGTCACCTTGACCAGCACCGGCAGCGCCTGCTTCTTGAAGGTGGCATCGCAGACGGCGCAGGGAAACGCATCCTGCACGATCAGGTACGGGCCCGCGGCCGCCTTCTTGCCGAGCGCGTTGTAGACGCCGATCTCCGAATGCTGCTGCTTGCCCTGGCCGGTGATCTGGCCTTCGGCGCCGAGTTTCCACTTGCCGCCGTTGACGTAATAGCCTTCGGTGTTGATGGTCATGCACGTTCTCCTCAGTCGTGTGTGATGAGCGCCGGCGGCGCCGCGCCGATCCATGCGCCGTCGTCCGCCGCGTTCGTGGGCGCATGACAACCGCCACGCTTCCCTTCGAACGCGTGCGGATCCAGGCCTATGAATGGTCGCGGCGGAACCGGCGGGAACAGCGTCGCCCCGCGCGGCACAGCGGACCATCGGCGCAAGCCTGATCCTGCGGGGAGGGCGCGATGACACGCGCTCGCAGGGAAACGCGGCCGAGAGAAGTCGCGCTACGGCGCGAACGGGTCGCGGTCGCGCCATGGCTGCGACGCACGCAATCGACGCCCCTGGGCAGCAGCATGATGGGCGCCGGAAGCAACGCGATCGGTGCTCGGCGACGACAGGAGGCCGGACGCGGCGGAAGCCATGCGTGGGCAATTGCATCGCGGCGGCTTGCGCCGCGCCGCGAGGCGTCATTCGCGGTAGCGGTCGCCGGCCTGGTCAACCACCACCTGATCGCTGTGCACGGTGCGCGACGGCGCCGCAGCGCGCCGTGCCGGCAACCACCGAACGCGGGCCTCGAACTTTCAGCGCCCGCGCCGCCCCCGGCGTGGGCTGGTCAACGCCTCAGCGGATCACCAGCACCGGCACCTGGCTGTTGGCGAGCACTTCCGCGGTCTGGCTGCCGAGCAGGACCCGGCTCATGCCGCGGCGGCCGTGCGAGGTCATCACGATCAGGTCGCTGTTGCAGGCCACGGCCATGTCGATGATGCCCTCGGCGGCGTAGCGGTCGAGCACGTGGCGGCCGTGCGCGGTCACTCCGGTGGCCGCGGCGGCGGCCAGCGCCGGCGCCAGGATCTTCTGCGCGCCGGCTTCGCGGTCCTGGCGGTATTCGGGGCTGGCCTCGTAGCCCACGCTCCAGCCCATGGCGTCGTACATGCCCATCGCCCACGGCTCGGACACGGTGACGATATCCACCTGCGCGCCGAGCGTGGCGGCGAGCGCCAGTCCCTGCTGCAAGCCCTTGGCGGACAACTCGGAACCATCGATGGCGATCAGGATGCGCTGGTACATGGGGTGCTCCGGTGACGCCGCGCGCGGCGGCTGGGAGAGCATTGCACACCCGATGCGCAGCGCCTTCCTTGACCCGGATCAAATTCAGTCGCTGTGCGGCTTCAGCAGGCGTGCCGGATTGCCGGCCACGCGCGCGCCGGCGGGCACGTCGCGGGTGACCACGCTGCCGGCGCCGATCACCGCGTCGTCGCCGATGGTCACCCCCGGCAGCACGATCGCGCCGCCGCCGATCCAGACGTTGCGCCCGATCGTCAGCGGCCGCCCCAGTTCCAGCCCCTCGGCGCGCTGCGCGGCATCGCGCGGGTGATCGGCGGCATAGAGTTGCACCGCCGGCCCGATCTGGGTGCCGGCACCGATGTGCACCGGCGCCACGTCCAGGATCACGCAGTTGAAGTTGAGGAACACGTCCTCGCCGAGATGGATGTTGTAGCCGTAGTCGCAATGGAACGGTGGCCGGACCACCGCGCCGTGTCCGACCGAACCCAGTCCCTCGACCAGCAGCGCGTGCCGACGCGCCGGCGGCTGGGCCAGCGCCGCGTTGTAGCGCAGCATCCAGGCACTGGCCGCGTCCTGCTCGGCCTGCAGCTGCGCGTCGTTAGGCCGATAGGCCTCGCCGGCCAGCATCTTCTCTTTCTCGCTTCGCATCCTGCCCTCCCAGGCATCGGTCGAGCCGGCATGATCGCATCGCGCTGCGTAACGGCGCGTAGCCTGGTCACGACGCGGGCGGCGCGGCGACGTCGTGACTTGCAGGCCACGCGGCATTCACCGTCCAGCAACACACACGCAGCCGATCATCGAACGACCGTGCCGCCCATGCC
This sequence comes from Xanthomonas rydalmerensis, assembly GCF_033170385.1. Taxonomy (NCBI): domain Bacteria; kingdom Pseudomonadati; phylum Pseudomonadota; class Gammaproteobacteria; order Lysobacterales; family Lysobacteraceae; genus Xanthomonas; species Xanthomonas rydalmerensis. The sequence goes on from NZ_CP126170.1 coordinate 4,867,416, forward strand.
TGGCCGCGCGGGCTCTCTCCCAGACAAGGCGGTGCGCGATGTCCGAGCATGTGGAAGCAGGTCAGACGGTCTTCGTCGCCGACGGCGAGGTCGGTGTCGGCGCGGTGCGCGAAGTGCGCGACGGCGGTGCGACGTTCGTCATCAACATCGAGAATGGCGGCGATTTCGTGGTGCCGTCGAGCGCGGTGCGCGACGTGCATTTCGGCAAGGTGATCCTGGCGGTCGAACATCTGCCGGCGCCGCTGCGCGAGGCGCTGCGGCATCCGCACGCTGCAGAACTGCCGACCTCGACCTATGCCGCCAGCGATCCGAGCGACGGGGCGCTGAAGGACTAGTCGCGCGACGACACGGACACGGCGGCGTACAGACGATCGACCGCGCCGCCTGGCATCGAACGCATGCCCTTGCCGGGGCATGCCTGTGTCCTCGAGCAAAACGCCGGTTCCATTGAGGGTGTGATCGCTGAGGGCGTGATCGCAAGTTCAATCACCGCGCGGCGCGGCTGCAGCCGTTCCCACAAGACCACGGTCGGCATGGAGGACGCCTTCCCGGTCTGCGCGATCCGGGCGACCGATCGCCCGCAGGCACCGCTGTGGCCGCCGCGGACCAAGAACAACTCAGCCGCTGGCGATGCAACAGGTCGCCGAGGTCATTTTGCACCCCGCGCCCCGACCGCCATCAGCCCACCCGGTGCCCGCATGAACGGCATCGCCTGGCGCTTGCGCGGCCAGGCAGACCCGGTACGCCGGCGATGCCGGCAAGTGCTAACGTTCCGCGCTTCCGTACCTCATGTTGCCTCGGAGCCGCGCATGTCCGCCACCGCTTTCCCCGCCTCCCGTCGCGCCCATCGGGCGCTGGTCCTCGGCATCGGCCTGGCGCTCGCCGGCGCCGCGCAGGCGCAGGTGGTGCGCGCGCCCGACGTGCCGGCGCCGGAGGACACGCCCTACCCCGGCACCCTGACCTTGCAGGTGGACGCCGGCGACGTGCGCCAGGGCATCTACCGCGTGCACGAGACCATCCCGGTCAGCGCCGGGCGGCTGACCCTGCAGTACCCGCAGTGGATCCCCGGCGATCATTCGCCGAGTGGGCCGGTGGCGATGCTGGCCGGCCTCACCCTCACCGCCAACGGCAAGCCCCTGCCGTGGCGCCGCGACACCTTCGACGTGTACAGCTTCCACGTCGACGTGCCGCAGGGCGTGAGCGCGATCGACGCCAGCTTCCAGTATCTGTCGCCGCGCGACGACGGTTTCGAGATGACCGACAAGATGCTGCAGCTGGAGTGGAACAAGGTGGCGCTGTACCCGGCCGGCCACGACACCCGCGGCATCACCGTGACGCCCAGCGTGACCCTGCCGGCCGGCTGGGAGTTCGGCACGGCGCTGGAGACCGCCAGCCGCGACGGCGCCACCACCACCTTCAAGCCGGTGGACTTCACCACGCTGGTCGACTCGCCGATCTACGCCGGGCACTACTTCAAGCGCGTGGACCTGACCCCGGCCGGCGGTGCGCCGGTGCATCTGGACGTGGTCGCCGACGCGCCGCGGTTCCTGGACATCAGCGCCGAGCAGCTGCAGGTGCACCGCAACCTGCCGGTGCAGGCGATCAAGCTGTTCGGCTCGCACCACTACGCGCATTACGACTTCCTGTTCTCGCTGTCCGACGTGCTCGGCGGCAACGGCCTGGAGCACCACCAGTCCAGCGAGAACGGGCTGGGCGCCGATTACTTCAGCGCCTGGGACGAGAACGCACCCGACCGCGACCTGCTGGCGCACGAGTACACGCACTCGTGGAACGGCAAGTTCCGGCGCCCGGCCGACCTGTGGACGCCCACCTTCAACGTGCCGATGGGCGACTCGCTGCTGTGGGTGTACGAGGGCCAGACCCAATACTGGGGCTATGTGCTGACCGCGCGCGCCGGGATGTGGACGCCGCAGCAGTTCCGCGACGCGCTGGCGATGACCGCGGCCAACTACGACCGCAACCGCGCCGGCTTCCGCTGGCGCTCGCTGGAGGACACCACCAACGATCCCACCGCCGCGCACCGCGCGCCGCTGCCCTACCGCAGCTGGCAGATGAGCGAGGACTACTACAGCGGCGGGCAGATGGTGTGGCTGGCGGTGGATGCCAAGCTGCGTGCGATGAGCGGCGGGCGCAAGTCGCTGGACGACGTGGCCAAGGCGTTCTTCGGCGTCGACGACGGCAGCTTCGCGGTCAAGACCTATACCTTCGACGACGTCGTCGCCGCGCTCGACGGCGTGGTCCACTACGACTGGGCCGACTACATCAACCGGCGCGTGTACCAGGTGGATCCGCCGCTGCTGGAAGGCCTGCAGGCCAGCGGCTGGAAGCTGGTGTACACCGACCAGCCCAGCGCATTCGAGAAGCAGTACGACGGCCGCCACCAGTCGGCGCGGCACCGCTACAACTTCGCCTGGTCGATCGGCCTGGTGATGAACGACGACGCCAGCATCAACGACGTGCTGTGGGACGGCCCGGCGTTCAAGGCCGGGGTCAGCAGTGGCGCCACGGTGCTCGCGGTCAACGGCCAGGACTACTCCCGCGACACGCTCAAGCAGGCCATCGCCGACGCCAAGGGCGGCAGCGCGCCGATCGTGCTGACGCTCAAGTACCAGGGCGGCGTGCGCGACGTGCCGGTGAACTATCACGACGGCCTGCAGTATCCGCACCTGGTGCGGGTCGAGGGCACGCCGGACTACCTGAGCAAGATCATCGCCGCACGGCGCTGAGCACGCGCTCGCCGCCGCTGCTGGCAATACAGCGGCGGCAGGTGCGCGAGGTGACACCGTCACACGCCGCACGCGGACGCTGGCGACAATGGCAGGCGTAATTTCCGTCCTGCCCCGGCATGCCTGCGATCGAGTTGCTGACCATCAATGCGCACATGGGCTTCAGCGTGCTGAAGCGGCGCTTCATGCTGCCGGAGTTGCGCGCGGCGATCCGTGCCCTGCCCGCGGACCTGGTGTTCCTGCAGGAGGTGCTGGGCGAGCATCAGGTGCATGCTGGCCGCCACGCCGACTGGCCGGCGCAGAGCCAGTACGAATTCCTCGCCGATACGCTGTGGCCGCAGTTCGCCTACGGCCGCAATGCGGTGTATCCGCACGGGCACCACGGCAACGCGCTGCTGTCGCGCTTCCCGATCGCCTCCTTCGTCAACCGCGATGTCTCCATCGCCGGCCACGAGCACCGCGGGCTGCTGCATGCAGTGCTGGAAATCCCCGGGCATGCCGTGGCGCTGCATGCGATCTGCGTGCACCTGGGCCTGCGCGAGGCGCACCGGCGGCGGCAGATCGGCCTGCTCGGCGCGCTGATCGCCGAACTGCCAGCACAGGCGCCGCTGATCGTCGCCGGCGACTTCAACGACTGGCGCCAGCGCGGGCATCCGCTGCTGCAGCGGCATGGCCTGACCGAGGCCTTCGCGCACCTGCACGGACGCGTGGCGCGCAGCTTCCCGGCGCGTTGGCCGCTGCTGCCGCTGGACCGCATCTACCTGCGCAATGTGCGCATCGAGGCCGCGCGGGTGCTGACCGGCCGCCCGTGGTCGCACCTGTCCGACCACGCCCCACTGCATGCCAGGATCGTGCTGTGAACCGCGCGGCGAACCGCGACACGTGCTGGCGCCAGGGCCACCGCCTGCAGTTGCTGGAGAACGGCGATGCGTATTTCCCGCGCGCCTTCGCCGCGATCGACGCGGCCCGGCGCGAGGTGTTGCTGGAGACCTTCATCTGGTTCGAGGACAAGGTCGGCCTGGCGCTGAAGGACCACCTGGTCGCCGCCGCACGCCGCGGCGTGCGCGTGCACCTGCTGGTGGACGCGTTCGGCTCGCCGGATCTCTCGCCCGGGTTCGTGCGCGAACTGACCGAAGCCGGCGCCGAGCTGCGCCTGTTCGACCATCAGCCGACCCTGCTCGGCGTGCGCCTGAATGTGTTCCGGCGCATGCACCGCAAGCTGCTGGTGGTGGACGGGCGGATCGGCATGATCGGCGGCATCAACTGGTCGGCCGATCACCTGGCCGATTTCGGACCGGAGGCCAAGCAGGACTACGCGGTGGAGGTGCACGGCCCGGTGGTGGCGGACATGGTCGCGTTCGTGCGCCGGACCCAGGACACGCACGGCACCGGCGCGGGCTGGGTGCCGCAGGCGCAGGTCGATGTGCCGCCCGCTGGCGAGGCCGAAGTGTGCTTCCTGCCGCGCGACAATGCCGGCCGCTCGCGCAGCATCGAGCGCGCCTACCGGCAGGCGTTCCGCGGCGCCCGGCAGGAGATCGTGGTCGCCAATGCGTACTTCTTCCCCGGCTACGGCTTCCTGCGCGACCTGTGCGCCGCCGCGCGCCGCGGGGTGGCGGTGAAGCTGATCTTCCAGGGACAACCGGACACGCCGCTGGCGCTGTTCGCCGCACGCGCGCTGTACCGGCATCTGGTCGACGCCGGCGTGCAGATCTTCGAATACTGCGAGCGCCCGTTCCACGGCAAGGTCGCGGTGATCGACGGCCACTGGAGCACGGTGGGATCGAGCAACCTGGATCCGCTGAGCCTGGCGCTGAACCTGGAAGCCAACCTGGTGATCCGCGACGCCACCTTTGCGCGCGACCTGCATGGGCGCCTGCAGCGGCTGATGCAGCGGCATTGCCGGCAAGTCGTGCCGGCACAGGTACCGCGCGGGCGCTTCTGGCAACCGCTGCTGCGGCCGCTGCTGTTCCACGTGCTGCGCAACGTGCCGCAGTGGGCCAGCCGCTTGCCGGCACGCACGCCGCGCACCGCGGTGCTGCGACGCAATCGGCACGCACCATGAGCCGTGCGCGTCCGCGCTGGCGCATGCTGCGCCGCTTCGCCTATCTGGCCTTCCTGGTGCTGGTGACGGTATTGCTGGTCCGCGCGGCGCGCACCGTGGACTGGGCGCAAGTCGGCACCACCCTGGCCGGCTACGGTACCGGCACCCTGGCCGCCGCGGCCGGACTGAGCCTGGCCAGCTACCTGCTGTACGGCGGCTACGACCTGGCCGCGCGTCGCTACGCGGCGCATGCGGTGGCGACGCCGCGGGTCATGGCGATCGCAGACATCGCCTACGCCTTCAGCCTGAACATCGGTGCGCTGATCGGCGGCACCGCGATCCGCTACCGCCTGTACGGCCGCGCCGGGTTGGGCCTGGCGACGATCAGTCGCGTCATCGGCTTCGCCATCGCCACCAACTGGATGGGCTATCTGCTGCTGACTGGTGTGCTGCTAGTCAGTGGCCGCCTGCGCATGCCAGCGCAGTGGTCACTGAGTGGTGCGGCGCTGCCGTGGATCGGCGCGGCGATGCTGGCCGCGGTGCTGGCGTATCTGATCGGCTGCCAGCGTGCGCATGGCCACACCCTGCAGGTGCGCGGCCATGTCCTGCACCTGCCGCCGTTGCCGCTGGCCCTGCTGCAACTCGGTCTGGGCACCGGCAACTGGGCGCTGATGGGCGCCCTGCTGTACGTGCTGATGCCGGCCGGCGTCGGCTATACCTCGGTGCTCGGCGCACTGCTGGCGGCGGCCGTGGCCACCGCCATCGCGCATGTGCCGGCCGGTATCGGCGTGCTGGAAGCGGTGGTGCTGCCGCTGCTGGGGTCGCAGGCGCCGCAAGCGGAACTGCTGGCGGCGTTGCTGGCCTACCGCGCCTTCTACTACCTCGGCCCGTTGCTGCTCGCCTGTGCCGGCTATGCGGTGCTGGAGGCGCGGCGCCGGCGCGGCGCTCAGGCGCCACCACACGCAGCGGGCACCGACTGACACGGCTGCGGCCAATCGCGTTAGCGGCGGCCCCGGCGAGCTGAAGGCGATCGCGCAGTTCCTTCTCGACTGTGCCGCGGAGATGGAGCGCGTGGGTGCCGATTACGATCATCTGCACCTTTCCGACCACATCGCGCAGTTCGAGACTGCACCGCAGTTCGTGGTGGCTGCCGCGACGTTGGGATGATGCAGTCCGCGCCGGAGCGGTCGGCGGGCGACCTGCGCACCACGCCGCCCCCCGGCATACCACCATCGCCGCGGCCTACAGCACCGTCAGATTGGCGTACGCCATCACCAGCCACTTGGCGCCGGCCTCGTCGAACTGCACCTGCACGCGGGCGTGGGCGCCGCTGCCTTCGTAGTCGATGACCACGCCGCCGCCGAACTTGGGATGCTGCACGTTGGCACCGAGCTTGACCGCCGGCGCCTCGATCACGCCATGCCCCATGCTGCGCGGCGCGCCCAGCGATGCGCTGCGCGAGACCTGCACCTTCGGCCGTACTTCGTGCAGCAGCTCGCGCGGGATCTCGCGCAGGAAGCGCGAGGGCACGTTGTAGTTGTCCTGGCCGTGGATGCGCCGCGATTCGGCATAGCTCAGCACCAGCTTGTGGCGGGCGCGGGTGATGCCGACGTAGGCCAGGCGCCGCTCTTCCTCCAGGCGCCCGCTCTCTTCCAGCGAACGCGCACTGGGGAACAGGCCGTCTTCCATGCCGGCCAGGAACACGATCGGGAATTCCAGGCCCTTGGCCGAGTGCAGGGTCATCAGCTGCACGCCCTCCTCGCCGGCCTGGGCCTGGCCTTCGCCGGCCTCCAGCGAGGCGTAGGCCAGGAACGCGACCAGTTCGGTCATCGCCTGGCGGCCTTCGTCGGCGTCCTCGTCGCCGTCGGCGCGGACGAAGCGCGAGGCCACCGACACCAGTTCGTCGAGGTTGTCGGTGCGCGATTCCGAATCCAGCCCGCCGCGGCTCTCCTTGCTCCAGTGCTCGCGCAGGGTGGAGCGCGCCAGCACCTGGTCGATCTGCTCGGGCAGCGGTAGCCCTGCCACTTCCGCGGCCAGTTGCTCGATCAGGCCCAGGAACTGGCCCAGCGCGTTGCGCGCGCGTGCGGCCAGTTCGCCGCCCTGCTGCGCGGCCTGTTGCGCCGCCGCCCACAGCGACAGCGACTGCGCGCGCGCCAGCCGCCGCACCTCGTCGAGCGTGCGATCGCCGATGCCGCGCGCCGGCGTGTTCACCGCGCGCTCGAACGCCGCATCGTCGGCACGGTTGGCGACCAGGCGCAGGTAGGCCAGGGTGTCCTTGATTTCGGCGCGCTCGAAGAAGCGCATGCCGCCATAGACGCGGTACGGCACCTGTTCGGCGATCAGCGCCTCTTCGAACGCGCGCGACTGCGCGTTGCTGCGGTAGAGCACCGCCGCCTCGCTGTAGCTGCCGCCGTCGCGTACCCACTGGCGCACGCGCTCGACCACGTAACGCGCCTCGTCCACCTCGTTGTAGGCCGCGTACAGGTCGATCGGCTCGCCATCGCCCGAATCGGTCCACAGCTGCTTGCCGATGCGGTCGGGGTTGTGCGCGATCACCGCGTTAGCGGCGTTGAGGATGTTGGCGCTGGAGCGGTAGTTCTGCTCCAGGCGGATGGTCTGCGCGCTCGGGAAATCGGTGAGGAAGCGCTGCACGTTCTCGACCTTGGCCCCGCGCCAGCCATAGATCGCCTGGTCGTCGTCGCCGACCACGAACACGTGGCCGCTGTCGCCGGCGAGCACGCGCACGAACGCGTACTGGATGGCGTTGGTGTCCTGGAACTCGTCGACCAGGATCTCGCCGAAGCGGGCGCGGTAGTGCGCCAGCAGCGCCGGGGTGTCGCGCAGCAGTTCGTGCGCGCGCAGCAGCAGTTCGGCGAAGTCGACCAGGCCGGCGCGGTCGCAGCGCTCCTGGTACAGCGCATAGGCGCTGCGCAGGGTGGTGACCCACTCGTCGCGCGGCTCCGGCTGGATGTGCTGGGCGCGGCGGCCCTCGTCCTTCTGCTGGTTGATCCACCACACGATCTGCTTGGGCGGGAACTTGCCCTCGTCCAGCTCCAGCTGCTGCACCACGCGCTTGACCAGCCGCAGCTGGTCATCCGAATCGAGCACCTGGAAGCTCTCGGGCAGCTTCGCGTCCTGCCAGTGCAGGCGCAGCAGCCGGTGCGCCAGGCCGTGGAAGGTGCCGATCCACATGCCGCGGCTGCCGTTGCGCAATTGCAGGTCGGTGCGCTGGCGCATCTCGCCGGCCGCTTTGTTGGTGAAGGTGACCGCAAAGATGCCGTGCACCGGCACGCGCTGGACTTCGTTGAGCCAGGCGATGCGGTGAATGAGCACGCGCGTCTTGCCGGACCCGGCGCCGGCCAGGACCAGGTAATGGCCGGGCGGTGCGGAAACGGCCTCGCGCTGGGCGGGGTTCAGATCGTCGAGCAAATGAGAGACATCCACCCGCGCATTTTAGCCGGTGCGGCGGCGCAGCGGCTGCGACAGCGCGCGCCGATCGGCGTGCGGCATCGCCTCAGTCGGCGCGGAACAGCCGATCGGCGAGGAAATCCACGAACACGCGCAGCTTCGGCGACAGCTGCCGGCTCGAGGGCCACACCACGAAGAACGCGCCCCCGTCGGCCAGGTGCGCGTCCAGGACCGACTGCAGGCGGCCGTCGGCCAGTGCATCTTGCGCAAGGAACGCCGGCATGCAGGCGATGCCCATGCCGGCGATCGCCGCCGCGCGCACCGCTTCCATGTTGTTGCAGGTGAGCACCGCCGGCGGCAGCGGCGCCGGTTCCGCCAGCGGCCAGTCCTGCGGCTTGCCGGTGCCGGGAACGCGGAACAGCACGCCGTCGTGCGCGGCCAGCTGCGCCGGGGTCTGCGGTACGCCGCGGCGGCGCAGGTAGTCCGGCGCGGCGCACAGACAGAAACGGAACGGCCCCAGGCGCCGCGCCAGCAGCCGCGAGTCGGCCTGCACGCCGCTGCGGATCACCGCGTCCAGGCCGTGTTCGAGCAGGTCGACCACGCGGTCGTCGAACGCCAGGTCCAGTTCCACGTCCGGATAGCGCTGGCGGAACTCGGGCAGCAGCGGCACCAGGAAGCGGTAGCCGATCGTCGGCAGGCCGACCCGCAGCCGCCCGCGCGGCGCCTGCCGGGTCTGCGCCAGCGCGTCCTCGGCCTCGCGCAGGTCGGCCAGTACGCGCTGGCAATGCTCCAGGAACAGCGCGCCCTCGGCGGTCAACGCGATGCGCCGGGTGGTCCGCTGCAGCAGGCGCACGCCGAGCTCGCGCTCCAGCGCGGCCACGCTCTTGCCCACCGCCGAGGCCGAGATGCCGAGCACGCGGCCGGCGCCGACGAAACTGCGCTGTTCGGCGGTGCGGACGAAGGCAACGATGCCGGTGAGGCGATCCATGCCGGGATATTAGAGCGTTCCATTCCGCAAAGCGCGGAGGACTGCGGCCTTTTTCGCGGATTGCCGCCTCGGTATCTCTAGTGGCGTCCCGATCTCCGCCGCAAGAGTCGCTCCGATGACCTCCGCTTCAACCTCCGCTTCAACCTCCGCTTCAACCTCCGCTTCGCCCTCCCGCTCCACTCCCGTGCCGCGCCGCGGCGCCGCCCTGGCCGCGGTGTGCCTGGCCGCCCTGGCACTGCCGCTGAACTTCTCCGGCGGCGCCGTCGCCACCCCGGCGATCGGCGCGGCCCTGGGCGGCAGCGCGCTGGCCCTGGCCTGGATCACCAACGCGTTCATGCTCAGCTTCGGCAGCCTGCTGCTGGCCGCCGGCGCGCTCGCCGATCGGCATGGGCGGCGCCGGGTGTTCCTCGGCGGCCTGGCACTGTTCGCCACGGCCAGCCTGGGCGTGGCCGTGGCCGGCTCGGTCGCGGCGATCGATCTGTGGCGGGCGCTGCAAGGCGTCGGTGCCGCCGCCGCGCTCGCCGCCGGCACCGCGGCGCTGGCGCAGCTGTACACCGGCGCGGCGCGCACGCGCGCGTTCAGCCTGCTCGGCACCACCTTCGGCACCGGCCTGGCGTTCGGCCCACTGGCCGCCTGCGCCCTGAGCGAACAGTTGGGCTGGCGCGCGATCTTCTTCGGCGTGGCCGCGGTCGCGGCACTGGCGTGGGCACTGGCCGCGCGCTGGCTGCCCGCCTCGCGCGCTCCGGCCGCCGGGCCGCCCGACCGCGCCGGCGCGCTGTGTTTCAGCGCGGCGCTGGCGCTGTTCACCGCCGGCCTGATCCAGGGGCCGCACAGCGGCTGGGGCAGCGCCGCGACGCTGGCCCTGCTCGGTGCCGCCGCGCTGCTGCTGCTCGCTTTCGTGCGGATCGAACGGCGCCGCCGCCATCCGCTGCTGGACCTGAGCCTGTTCCGCTACCGGCGCTTCGTCGGTGTGCAGCTGCTGCCGGTCGCCACCTGCTACAGCTACGTGGTGCTGTTGGTGCTGCTGCCACTGCGCATGATCGGCGTGGATGGCGCGCCGGCCGCCAGCGCCGGCCTGACGCTGCTGGCGCTGTCGGCGCCGATGCTGCTGGTGCCGAGCCTGGCCGCCGCACTGGCGCAGCGCATCGCCCCGGCCTGGCTGTCCGCGGCCGGGTTGGCGGTGGCCGCGGCCGGCCTGTGCTGGCTGGGCGCGCGGCCACCGGCGCAGGCGCTGCCGGCGCTGCTGTTGATCGGCGCCGGCACCGCCCTGCCCTGGGGCCTGATGGATGCACTGTCGGTCAGCGTGGTGCCGACCGAACGCGCCGGCATGGCCGCCGGCCTGTTCGGCACCTTGCGCGTGGCCGGCGAAGGCATCGCCCTGGCCAGCGTGGCGGCCTTGCTGGCGGCGTTGTTGCACGTGCGCCTGGCCGCGCTTGCGCCGCTGCTGCCGCACGCGGCCCTGGCGGACACCGCACAGCGGCTGGTCGCCGGCGATCTACCGGCATCCTTACAGGGGGGCGCGTTGTCCGCAGCGCAACTGCGCTTGGCCTACGCCGCGGCCTTCGGCACGCTGACCCGGGTGCTGGCGGCGATCACCGCGCTGGCGGCGATCGCGATCTGCGTGCTGCTCGGGCGCACGCCGCAGGATGCGGTGGAGGGAAGCCGCGGATCGCGATAGGAGCCCCCCTGTAGGAGCGGCTTCAGCCGCGACGGGCTTTCCCGAAATCCCGGGTCGCGGCTGAAGCCGCTCCTACAAAAGGAGGTCGCGGCTGCGCCGCGCGCAACCGCGGCCGGCATGCGCCGCGGCGCTCAATGCACGGCGGCGACCGGCAACTCCAACGTCAGCAAGGCTTGCGCGGTCTGCTGCGCCTGCGCCCGCAGCTCGGGGATCGCCAGGCTTTCCCACAGGCTGCCGATGCGCAGGCTGCCGAGCACGCGGATACGCGGCGTGGCGCGGCCGTCGGCGTCGAGCAGCGCCCCGTCGGCGGCGCTGCCCACGCCGATGCCGTGCGGCCCCGGCTGCGCATGGCCGCAGCCGAGCAACTGATGCAGCAGCGGATTGCGCATGGTCTGCGCGCGCAGTTCGACGCCGGTGGCGTTGATCACGCAGTGCGCATCGAGCTGCAGCGGCACGCCATCGGCGCCCGTGCCGTTGACCTGCACGCAGGCGCCGACCGGGAACACCGTGTCCAGCCGCGCGCGGTGCAGGCGCAACTGGCCGACCCGGCGCATCGCCTGCAGTTGCGCGAAGACCGGTGCGGCGATGCGATGACGGTGCACGTCCCAGTAGCGCACCACGTGGCGCAGGAAGCGGCGCTGCTCGGCCACCGACAGCGACTGCCACAGCGCCTGGCTCAGCGGCCGCACCCGGTCCATCACGCTCTGCCAGGGCTGGCCCTGCGCCTGCGCCGCGGCGGCGTGGCGGCGCAGCGCGCGCATCCGCTGGCGCAGCGGCATCGCCAGCAGCGCCTGCGCATCGAAGTCGGCTGGCGCGCCATGCGCAGCGTGCGGTAACGGCAGCAACGCATGCCGCGACACCACGTGCACCGGGCCACGGTGCGCGTTGGCCAGCAGGGTCAGCACGCTGTCGGCCATGCTCAGCCCGGAGCCGACGATGCACACCGTCGCCTCACGCGGAATCGCCTGCAACTGCGCGTAATCCCACGCCTCCACTCGCGCCGGCGCATCGAGACTGGGGGCGCCGCGCGCCGGCAGCGGGCGCAGGCTGTTGCCCAACGCCAGCACGGTGGCGCCGGCATGCAACTGGCCACCCTCGTGCAACTGCAGACGTTGTCCGCCCGTCGGCTGCGGGTGCAACGCCAGCACCCGCGCCTGGCGCCATTGCAGACGCGCCGGCCCGGCGGCCTGCGCCTGCAGCAGGCGCGCGCGCAGATAGGCGGCGTAATGGCGGCGCTGCACGTAGGCCTCGGCCAGTGCGGCGCGCGACAGCTGCGGATACAGCGCCTGCTGCTGCAGCCAGTCGAGGAAATCGTCGGGCGCCTCGACGAAGGCGCTCATGCGCCCGGCCGTCACGTTCAGCAGGTGCTCGGCGCAGGGCGTCGCATAGGCCACGCCCTGCGCCAGCGCCGGCTGCGACTCGATCAGTTGCACGCGCAGCGCGGTGCCGGCCCGGCGCAGCACCTGCAACGCGACCAATACGCCGGCCGCGCCGCCGCCGACGATGGCGATATCGCAGTCGTCGTCGGCCGGTTCGCTGGGCACAAGCTCATTCATGCGGCGATTGTAAGGGAAGCCCCCACCGGCCCGGCCCTTGGCTGAGAACCGTCGCGCATGTGCCCGCACCGATCGCGCATGAGCGCGTCATGCGCCTGTCATCGGCATGCGCTTCACATCAGCGCATCGGCCAGGCGCGCGATACCTTCGCGGCTGCGTCGCCAGGCCGGCCGCTTGCGCCAGTCCTGCAGCGTCAGCATCCGCGCATCGGCCAGGTAGTCGGCTTCCACCGCGCGCAGCCGCTGCACCACCGCGGCGCTGTAGCAGAGCATGCCGACCTCGGCGTTCAGCGCGAACGAGCGGATGTCCAGGTTGATCGACCCGACCAGGGCGATGCCCTCGTCCACGCTCAGGTGCTTGGCGTGCAGGAAGCACGGCCGGTACAGCGCGATCTTGACCCCGCTGCGCAGCAACTCGTCGTAATAGGCCTCCTGCGCCCAGGCGGTGAGCCGCTGGTTGTTGCTCTCGGACACGATCAATTGCACGTCCACCCCGGACAGCGCGGCGATGCGCAGCGCGCTGAGCGTGGCCTCGTCCGGCACGAAGTACGGCGTGACCATGACGATGCGCCGCCGCGCCAGGTGGATCAGCGCGTTGACCGTGTCGCGCGCGTTCTCGAACGGGTACGCCGGCCCGCTGGGCAACAATTGCGTGGCGACGCCGCCGCCGTGGATGGAGGCCGGGGCGACCACGCTCAGGCGCTGCCCGGTCTCGATGAACCAGTCGCTGGCGAACACCGCTTCCAGATGCGCCACCACCGGCCCCTGCACCCGCGCCACCAGTTCGCGATTGGGATGGCCGGGGACGAACTGCGGCTCGGCCAGGTTCTGCGAACCGATGTAGCCGACGCGGTTGTCGATCACCGCGATCTTGCGATGGTTGCGCAGATCCATGCGGCCGCTACGGCGCCAGCGCAGCCCGCCCGGCAACAGCGCCTGCACCTCGACCCCGGCCGCGTGCAGGCGCCTGCGGTAGCGGCACAGGCCACGACGACCGCCGCGCGCATCCAGCAGCAACCGGCAGTGCACGCCACGCGCGGCGGCGCGCAGCAACGCGGCGCTCACCGCATCGCCGACCGCGTCGTCGAACATCAGGTAGTACAGCAGGTGCACGCGCTCGACCGCCGCGTCGATGTCGTCGATCAGCGCCTGCAGCGAGGACGCATAGCGGTCGAGCAGCTCGACGCTGTTGCCGTGGGTCGGCATGAAGTCGCCCTGGCGCTCGACCAGCGGCACCACCTCGGCGACCACGGTGTCGGCCGGCGGCGCCCAGCGCAGCGCGGTCAGCGGCACCTGCTGCTCGCGGATGACCTGCGAGGCCAGCGCCTGGCGGCGGATGCGCTCGCGCGACAGCCAGGGGTGGCCGAGCAACAGGTACAGCGGCAGCCCCAGCAACGGCACGAAGCCCACCAGCAGCAGCCAGCTGCGCGCCGCGCCCGGCGTGGTGCGGGTGGGGATCCACAACAGCGCCACCAGCCGGATCAACCAGTCCAGCGCCAGCAGCCACGTGCCTTCCAACCAGACCGGCAGCATCGCGATCCTCGCAACCCAGGTCGCCCGATTCTGCGGACTGCGCCGACAAACGCAACCATGGCCGCATCAACGGCGGGTTTTTCCATGCCCCCAGACGCACGAAACCCGCCTTGCGGCGGGTTCCGTGTCCAGCGTGAGCAGCGATCCGAGGATCAGCCGATCACTTGATCTTGCCTTCCTTGTACAGGACGTGCTTGCGCACGACCGGATCGTACTTGAGGAATTCCATCTTCCCCGGGGTGTTCTTCTTGTTCTTGTCCGTGGTGTAGAAGTGGCCAGTACCGGCCGAGGAAATCATACGGACCTTATCGCGCTTGCCTGCCATGATGCTCTACTCCTCAGACCTTTTCGCCGCGCGCACGCAGCTCAGCCAGAACGCTGTCGATGCCGTTCTTGTCGATGGTGCGCAGCGCGTGCGCGGAAACCTTCAGCTTGACCCAGCGGTTCTCGCTGGCGACCCAGAAACGGCGCTCGTGCAGGTTGGGCAGGAAGCGACGACGGGTTCTGTTGTTGGCGTGGGAGACGTTGTTACCCGTCTGCACACGCTTGCCGGACACTTGGCATACGCGGGACATTGCGCACCTCGATAGTAGTTTGAGTCGCCCATAGCCTGGGAGACGGCGGCCCCGGCAGCCCTGCGGCCACCACGCGACGTGGGAAATCAAGCGGTTACGCTGGAAGAGGCCGGCCGGAGATCGCGCATCCGGCCGCCGTTCCGACCGGAGCCGGGCACAGCGAGCCGCGCATTATGCAGGCGATCAAGCACTTGTGCAAGTTGTCCACAGGGGCCGGGCGGTGTGCGGGTCCGTGCCGCTGGACCGAGCAGGCGTTGCTATTGTATCCGGCCGAATCGGCTTGCTAGCCTGCCCCGGTCATGCGCCGCCTGTTCCGACCACTGCGTACCTCCCTGCTGATGCTGCTGCTGGCGGCATTCGTGGTCGTGCCGGTGGCCGATGCGCTGGCCTGCGCGCTGGAGCCGGAGTCCGCCGACGCCGTGCACACGCCCGCCGCGGCGCATGCCGATGGCGACGACAGCGACGGCAAGCACGCCGGCAGTTGCAGCCACAATCATTGCCACCACTCGAATCTGAGCCTGCCGGCGAGCACCCTCGCCATGCTCGGCGCGCCACGACCGGCGCGCTGGATGCAGGCCGGCGAGGCCGCACCCGACGGTCTCGTCCAGGACGGATTGAAGCGACCTCCCCGAGCGTGAGTTGAGCGTGTCCCGCGATCGCGGGTTTCCGTTTCCCTCACCTCTGGAATTTCTTCATGTCGACTCCGACACGTCTGCCGCCGCGCGCGGCCGGGCGGGTCGTTGCCGTGCTGCTGGGCCTGGTCCCGGCCGCGCTGGCGATGGCGCAGACCGCCCCTTCCTACGACACCTTGCTCGAACGCCTCGACCAGTTGCCCGGCACCCGCGTGGGCGCGGCGCTGGCCGAGGCCGCAGACGCACGCGCCGACCAGGCCCGTGCGCTGCCCAACCCGTCGCTGTCATACTCCACCGAAAACGCCTGGGGCACCGGCGCCTATGCCGGCACGGGCCGGGCCGAAACCACACTCAGCCTGTCGCAGCCGCTGGAGCTCTGGGGCCAGCGCGGCGCACGCGTGCGCGCGGCCCGCGCCGAGGCCGACAGCGCTGCATTGCGCGGCGCGCAAAGCCGCAGCGATGCCGCCGGCGAACTGGCGCTGGCCTACGCGCAGGCGGAGGCCGCATTGCGCCGCGCCGCCCTGGCCGAACAGGCGCTGGCGCTGACCCGCGACGATGCGGCGGCCATGGCCGCGATGGTCGCGCAGGGCCGCGAGCCGCAACTGCGTGCGGTGCAGGCGCGCAGCGAGGTGGCCGATGCCAGCGCCGCGGTGGACGAGGCACAGGCATTCCGCGACGCGGCGCTGGCACGCCTGGCCGCGATCGCCCTGCTGGAGACGCCGGTGCAGTCCATCGACGCCGGCCTGCTCGACCGCGCGCCCCCACTGCCGCGCGCGCGCGAGGCGGCGGCGCTGCCGGTGCGCATCGCCAGCGCCGAGGCCGAGGCCGCCGCGCGCCTGGTCGAGGTGGAGCGCAAGCGCGCCCTGCCCGACCTGAGCCTGACCGCCGGGCAGACCCGCTTCCGCGAAGACCGCGCCCACGCCTACACGCTCGGCGTCAGCCTCAGCGTGCCGCTGTTCGACCGCAACCGCGGCGGCATCCGTGCCGCCAGCGCCGAACAGCGCGCGGCCGAGGCGCGGCTGGACCAGCAACGCCGCGCCAGCGCCGCCGACCGCCTGGCCGCGCTCGCCACGCTGAAGGCCGCCGGTAGCCGCACGCGCGCGGCCGACGACGGCGTGGCGGCCGCGGAGGAGGCCTATCGCCTGGCCCGCATCGGCTTCGATGCCGGGCGCATCGCACAACTGGAACTGCGCAGCACCCGTGCTGCGCTCATCGCCGCCCGCGGCATCGCCGTGGACGCCCGCCTGGCGCGGGTCACGGCAGAAATCGAGCTGGCCCGCCTGGAAGGGCGCGCGCCGTTCATGGAGGTCCAATGAACCTGTCCCGTCCGATCTTCCGCGCCGGCTGCCTGCTGCTGGGGCCCCTGCTGGCACTGCTGCTGGCCGCGTGCGCCGGCGACAAGCAGGCCGCCCCGGCGGCCGCCGATGCCCACGGCCATGGCACTGAACGCGAGGACGCCGCGCGCGAGCGCACCGACACGCCCGATGCCGATGCCGATGCCGATGCCGGCGACACGGTACGGCTGACCCCGCAGCAACGCGCCGCATCGGGGATCGAGGTGGTCGCGGTCGGCCGCGGCGGTGGCGCATCGACCCGCCTGGCCGGCCGGGTCGAACCGGCGGTGGGTGCACGCGCCGCGGTGGCCGCGAGCATCACCGGCCGCGTCGAGCGCGTGCTGGTCGCGCCCGGCAGCACGGTGCGCCGCGGGCAGCCGCTGGCGATCGTGGTCAGCGGCGAGGCCGCGGTGTTCCGCGCCAATGCGCTGGCCGCCAGCGCCGAGGCCGAGGCCGCGCGGCTGGTGCATGCGCGCGACCAGACCCTGGTCGCGCAGGGCGTGGTCGCCCGCCAGGAGCTGGAAAGCTCGCATGCGCGGGCCGTGGCGGCGCGTGCGCAGGCCGCGGCGGCACAGGCGCAGGCTGCGGCCAACGGCGCGCCCGACGCCAGCGGCCGCGTGCGCATCGTCAGCCCGCTGGACGGGCGGGTCGGCGCGGTGCAGGTCACCCCGGGCAGCGTGGTCGCGGCCGGCAGCGTGGTGGCCGAGGTCACCGATCCGGCCATGAACGAACTGGTGTTCGCCGCGCCGCCGGCACTGGCGGCGCAGGTCGCACCGGGGACGACGCTGGAGGTGAGCGCGCCAGGCGCCAGTTTCGCCGCCACGGTCACTGCGGCGACCGCCGACCTGCGCGCCCCGGGCGGTGCCGCGGTGATCCGCGCCATGCCGGTCGCCGCGCCGCTGCCGCCGGCGGGGTCGCCGGTGTCGGCGGTGGTCGTCACCGAAGGCCAGGACACCGCGCTGAGCGTGCCGGCCGACGCGGTGCAGACCGTGGAAGGCCGCAGCGCGGTGTTCGTCGCCGTCGCCGAGGGCTTCCGCGCGCAGCCGGTGCTGACCGGACGCCGCGCCGGCGACCGCATCGAGATCCTCGACGGGTTGCGCGGCAGCGAACGCATCGCCGGCCGCAACGCCTTCCTGCTCAAGGCCGAACTGGCCAAGGGCGACGCCGAGCACGGCCACTGAGGACGCGACCATGTTCACTCTCATCATCGACACCGCGGTGCGCCTGCGCTGGCTGGTGCTGTTCCTGGCCGCGCTGATCGCCGGCTGGGGCCTGTACCAGTTGGGCCGGCTGCCGATCGACGCGGTCCCGGACATCACCAACCGCCAGGTGCAGCTCAACACCGTCGCCCCGGCGCTGACCCCCGAGCAGATCGAACGCCAGGTGACCTATCCGCTGGAGACGGCGCTGGCCGGCATTCCCGGCCTGGTCACCACGCGCTCGCTGTCGCGCAACGGCTTCTCGCAGGTCACCGCGATCTTCAGCGACGCCACCGATCTGTACTTCGCCCGCCAGCAGGTGGCCGAGCGCATGCGCGAGGCGGCCGAGGATCTGCCCGACGGCGTGACGCCGCGGCTGTCGCCGGTGACCACCGGCCTGGGCGAGGTGCTGATGTGGACGGTGGACTTCACCGCGTTCGACCCGGCCCGGCTGGCGCGGCCGGGCGCGGCGGGCTGGCAGGCCGGCGCGGTCTACCGCACGCCGGAAGGCGAACTGCTGCGTACGCCGCAGGAACGCGCCACCTACCTGCGCACCGTGCAGGACTGGATCATCGCGCCACAGATGCGCTCCAGCCCGGGCCTGGCCGGGGTCGACACGATCGGCGGCTACGTCAAGGAATACGCCGTGCATCCGGACACCGCGCGGCTGGCCGCGCATGGCCTGGGCCTGGCCGATCTGGTGACGGCCCTGCAGCGCGCCAACGTGCAGGCCGGCGCCGGCTTCGTGCAGCGCGCCGGCGAAGGCCTGGTGGTGCGTGCCGACGGCCTGGCGCTGGGCGCCGACGATCTCGCCCAGGCGCCGGTGGCCACCCGCAATGGCGTGGTGGTACGTGTGGCCGACGTGGCCGAGGTCGCAACCGGCCGCGCACCGCGCCTGGGCGCGGCCAGCCGCAACGGCCACGAGGCGGTGCTGGGCACGGCGTTGATGCTCGCCGGCGACAACAGCCGCACCGTGGCACAGGCCGCGGCCGCGCGTTTGCAGCAGGTCAACGCCACGCTGCCGCCGGACATCGTCGCCATGCCGGTGCTGGACCGCAGCGTGCTGGTCAACGCCACCATCCGCACGGTGGCCAAGAACCTCACCGAAGGCGCGTTGCTGGTGGTGGTGGTGCTGTTCCTGCTGCTGGGCAACCTGCGCGCGGCGGCGATCGCCGCGCTGGTGATCCCGTTGTCGTTCCTGTTCGCGGTGATCGGCATGCAGCGCTTCGGCATCAGCGGCAACCTGATGAGCCTGGGTGCGCTGGACTTCGGCATCCTGGTCGACGGCGCGGTGATCGTGGTCGAGTCGACGCTGCTGCTGTTGGGCCAGCGCCGCGCCGCGCTGGGCCGCGCCCTCACCGCGGCCGAGCGGCTGGGCGTGGCGGCGGAGGCGGCACGCAAGATGGCGCGGCCGGCGGCGTTCGGGCAGTTGATCATCCTGCTGGTGTTCGCGCCGATCCTCACCCTGGAGGGCGTGGAGGGCAAGACGTTCCAGCCGATGGCGGCGACCTTCATGCTGGCCCTGGTCGGCGCGTTCCTGTTCTCCTTCACCTTCGTGCCGGCGATGGCCGCGCTGCTGGTGCGCGAGCCGACCCCGCGCGCCGATGCGGCCCCGGACCACGCCGGCGAGCACGAGACCTGGTTGATCGGCTGGCTGCGGCGGCGCCTGCAACCGCTGATCGGCGGCGCGGTCGCGCGTCCGCGCACGGTGGCCGCTGGCGTGGCGCTGGTGGGCGTGCTGGGCGTCGGCGCGTTCGCGCTGCTGGGCCGCGAGTTCATGCCGACGCTGGACGAAGGCAACGTGGCGATGCAGGCGTTGCGCGTGCCCTCGACCTCGCTGGAGCAGTCGCTGGCGATGCAGCTGGCACTGGAGACGGCCATCGCCCGGCAGCCTGAGGTGGCGGCGGTGTTCTCGCGCATCGGCACCGCCGAGGCGGCGATCGACCCGATGCCGACCAACATCTCCGACAGCTTGATCATGCTGAAGCCACGCGCGCAGTGGCCCGATCCGGCATTGCACAAGGAAGCGCTGGTGGAACGCCTGGAACAACTGGCCGGACAGCAGCTGGGCAACGGCGTGGAGTTCAGCCAACCGATCGAGCTGCGTTTCAACGAGTTGATCTCCGGCGTGCGTACCGACCTGGCGGTGATGGTGTTCGGCGACGACATGCAGCGCCTGCGCGCCACCGCCGACCAGGTGGCGCTGAAACTGCGCGCGGTGCCCGGCGCCGCTGACGTGCGGGTGGAACAGGTCGCCGGCCTGCCCACGCTCAACGTGCGCATCGATCACGTCGCGGCCGCGCAACTCGGGCTGACTGCGGCCGACGTCAGCGAGGCGGTGAGCACCGGCATCGGCGGCGCCGCGGCCGGGCGGATCTTCGAGGGCGACCGCCGCTTCGACGTGGTGGTACGGCTGGACGACGCCGCGCGCAACGATCCGGACCAGCTGGCCGCACTGCCGATCGCCACGCCTGCCGGGCAGGTGATTCCGTTGTCCTCGGTGGCGCGCATCGACGTCAGCGAAGGACCGAACCAGATCAGCCGCGACAACGGCAGCCGCCGCGTGGTGGTGCAGGCCAACGTGCGCGGTCGCGACCTGGGCGGCTTCGTCGCCGCAGCGCAGGCGGCGGTGGCCGAAGTAGCGCTGCCGCCGGGCGCCTACCTGCGCTGGGGCGGACAGTTCGAGAACCTGCAGCGTGCCGAACGGCGCCTGGCGATGGTGGTGCCGGTGGTGTTCCTGCTGATCGGCAGCCTGCTGTTCATGGCCCTGCGCAACGCCAGGGAAGCGTTGCTGGTGTTCGGCTGCGTGCCGCTGGCGCTGGTCGGCGGCATCCTCGCCCTGCTGCTGCGCGGCATGCCGTTCTCGGTCTCGGCGGCGGTCGGCTTCATTGCCGTGTCCGGCGTGGCGACCTTGAACGGGCTGGTGTTGATGCAGGCCATCGGCGAGCGCCGCCAGGCTGGCGAGGCGCCGTGGCAGGCCGCGATCGACGGCGCGGCCAGCCGCCTGCGCGCGGTGCTGACCACCGCGCTGGTGGCGATCGTCGGCTTCCTGCCGATGGCCATCGCCAGCGGCGCCGGGGCGGAGGTGCAGAAACCGCTGGCGACGGTGGTGATCGGCGGGCTGCTCACCGCCACCGCGCTGACCCTGCTGGTGCTGCCGACGTTCGCCGCGCGCATCGCCGGGCCGCGCGTGGCCGGCTGATCCCGCACAGGCCGGCGCGCTTCCCGCTGGAAGCGGCGCCGGCCCGCGCGGCGGCCGTCAGGCCTTCTTCTTGCGCGCGGCGATGTAGGCGCGGATCTGCTGCTGCAACACCGGCAGCGGCACCGAGCCCTGCTGCAGCACCGCGTCGTGGAAGGACTTGATGTCGAAGTCCGGGCCGAGTTCGCGCTCGGCCTCGGCGCGCAGGTCGAGGATGGTCAACTCGCCGAGCTTGTAGCTCAGCGCCTGGCCGGGCCAGGAGATGTAGCGGTCGACCTCGGTGGTGACCTCGTGCTCGCTGAGCGCGGTGCGCTCGCGCAGATAGGCCTGCGCCTGCGCGCGGGTCCAGCCCTTGTGGTGCACGCCGGTGTCGATCACCAAACGGCAGGCGCGCCACATCTCGTAGCTGAGCCGGCCGAAGTCCTCGTAGGGCGTGGCATAGATGCCCATCTCCTTGCCCAGCTTCTCGGTGTACAGCGCCCAGCCCTCGCCGTAGGCGGAGATGTAGTTCTCGCGGCGGAACGCCGGCTGCGCGCTCTGTTCCTCGGCCAGCGCGCCCTGCAGCGAATGGCCCGGCGAAGATTCGTGCAGGGTCAGCGCCGGCAGGTTGTACAGCGGCCGCGACGGCAGGTCGTAGGTGTTGAGCCAGTAGGTGCCGACACCACCGCGGCCGGCGGTCCAGAACGGGGCGATGTCCGCCGGCACCGGCACGATGGTGAAGCGCCCGCGCGGCAGCGTGCCGATGAACTTGCCGACCTCGCCATCCACCCGCTTGGCGATCCACGCGGCGCGATCGAGCAGCTCCTGCGGGGTCTTCACGTAGAACTGCGGATCGGTGCGCAGGAACTGCAGGAACGCCGGGAAGGTCTTCTGCCCGGCCGGCGCCTGGAAGCCGACCTGCTGGATGATCGCGTCCATCTCCTTCTGGATCCGCGCCACCTCGCGCAGGCCGAGCTGATGGATCTGCTCGGGGTCCATGTCCAGCGTGGTGTACTCACGGATCTGCTGCCGGTAGAAGGCCTTGCCGTCGGGCAGGGCTTCGGCGGCCAGCGTGGTGCGCGCCTGCGGCATGTACTCCTGGCGATAGAAGGTCAGCAGCTGCGCGTAGGCCGGGATCACCTTGTCGCGCAGCGCCGCCTGCGCCTGCGCGCGCAGCTGCGCCTGCTCGGCGGCGGGAATCTGCGCCGGCATCTGCTTGAACGGCGTGTACAGCACCGCCGCGGTCGGATCCTTCAGTTCGGCCACATTGGCGATGGCGCCGTCGCGACCATCGAGCACCGCACGCGGCACGCTGAAGCCGCGCTTGAGCCCGGCGCGCATGTTGTCGGTCTGCTGCGCGAAGTAGCGCGGCACGTCCTCCAGCCGCGCGATGTAGGCGCGGTACTCGTCTGCAGTGCGCAGATTGCGTCGGGCCATGAACGCCAGGTCCGACCAGAACGCGCTGTCGGAGTTGAACGGCATCTCGTAGGCGCGCAGCCGCACCGAGGCGGCCAGGTTCTCCACCTGCGGCCGGTACACCGCCAGGTTCACCTGGTTCTCCGGCGAAAGCTGGGCCGCATCGAGCGTGTCCAACTGCTGCAGCACGTCCTCCCACACCTTCAAGCGCGCTGCCTGCGCGGCGGCGCCGACGTCCGGCAGACGGCGGTTGTCGCCGCTGCTGTCGCTGTCCTCGTCGGCCTGGCCGAGCTGCGCCTGGCGCCAGGCCCACTCCTTCTCGTAGATGGCCTGGAAGCGCGCATCGGCGGCGCTGGCAGCGGCCGTGGCCGGCACTGCGCCGGACGTCGGCGACGCCGGCGGTGCGGCCAGCGCGGGCGCAGCGACGGCGAGCGCGAGCAGCAGGGAAGCGGCCAGTGGGGTCTTGGCGAACATCGGCATGGGCGGCACACGGCAGGAACGGATCGTCGATCATCGCATCCCCACCCTGCTTGGCGGGTGGGCCGGAAGTCCTGTGTGGAGCGATGATGGGGTGACGGCGTAAGGTATCTGATAACCCGCTCTTTGCCGGAACCAACGTGGCATGTCGTCATTCGTAGGAGCGGCTTCAGCCGCGACGGGCGTTACCGACAATGCCGGCCGCGGCTGAAGCCACTCCTACAGTGGGCCTTCCCCACCGATTAGAAGCCCCTGAGACCACCGATACACATGCACCTCCACCGTTGGCTTCGGTTGCGGCTGCCACTTCACGAAGGAGAAGTCAGCCATACCGCATCCCAATACGGATATTCGCCCAGACGCGGCACCAGGCCGGCACGCAATGGATTAGCCACGATGTAACGGGCAACACGCAGGACATCGTCGTCGCGCCGCAGCGCATGATCATGGAAGCCACGCGACCAGACACAGCCGCCACGACCGCGCGCGAGATTCACTGCGCGGGCGCACCGCCCCTTGGCCCGCTGCATGGCCTGCGCCAACGTCATGGTGGCATGTAGTTCGATCAGGCCATGCCAGTGGTCGGGCATCAACACCCAGCACAGCAGGCGAGCACCGGGCCAGCTGCTTCGCTCTGCCAGGCACGCCGCAGCCGCATGGGCGCACCGCCAATCCGCGAACAATGGCGCGCGCTCGAACGTCACAGCGGTCAGCAAGTAGAGCTGCCCCGTATCGCCATGGCGTCCAGCGCGCAACGCGCGATGGCCTTTGGTTGGTTCGATGTGCATGGCACCAGCATCCAGCTCATCGCACCATGGCAACAGCGGCGCTTGACTGGCGCGCTTGTCGGAATAGTGCGCGAATCCATGTCGGATTGGTGCCGGCAACGGCGGGGCGCGTGCTTGCCGCGGTGTCTGCGCCGTGATCCTTGCCACTGAGGGCGGCAAGGTCCGGGTCGCGGCTGAAGCCGCTCCTACGAGAGGGCCGGTCGCGATCGGAAACTGTTACGCGCCGTCTGCGATCCCGCGCCGGCGCGCCGCGCTCAATGCGAGGCGCGGTCGCGGCGCCAGCCGCGGTGCTTGATGTCCAGGTACAGGCTGTAGAACGCGGTGAAGGCGGGGAACAGGTTCTGCAGCACGCCGACCGAGTCCTGTTTGGCCGAGAACATGAAGTAGCTCAGCGTCATCAGGCTGCCGACCACGCTCATGTACCAGAACAGGCGCGGAATCACCGGCTTGCCGGCGCGCTTGGAGGCGACGAACTGCACCAGCCAGCGGCCGCCGAACATCAGCGCGCCGACGTAGCCGATCAGCTTCCAGCCGGTGACGTGCAGCCCGGTCCAGTACAGCGCCTGGATCGGTTCGTTGAGGAAATGCGCGTCCATCTCAGCGCTCCTGCACCGCGGTGCGGCGGCTGCGAGCGATCAGCCAGGCCACGCCGCGCAGATCGCGGATGCCGACCAGGGCGCGGTTGAGGTTGTTGTACTTGGACACGCCCGAGGTGCGGTGGCGATGGTTCACCGGCACGCTCAGGGTCTGCCAGCCGGCGCGCTGCATCAGTGCCGGCAGGTAGCGGTGCATGTGGTCGAAGTACGGCAGGTCCAGGAACGCCTCGCGCTCGAACAGCTTGATGCCGCAGCCGGTGTCAGGGGTGTCGTCGCGCAGCATGCGTGCGCGGATCGCATTGGCCCACTTCGACGCCCAGCGCTTGCTGCCCGAATCCTGCCGCGACACCCGCCAGCCGGCGAACAGCTTGACCAGCGGCTCGGCTGCCTGGCGTGCGGCCAGCAGCTTGGGAATGTCGGCCGGGTCGTTCTGGCCGTCGCCGTCGAGGGTGGCGATCCACAGCCCGCGTGCGGCCTTGACGCCGTTGCGCACCGCCGTGCTCTGCCCGCTCTGGCTGACGTGGTGCAGCACGCGCAGCTCCGGCGTGGACGCCTTCAGCCCTTCGAGCACCGCCAGGGTGTCGTCGCGCGAATGATCGTCGACGTAGACGATCTCGAAATCGATCGTGCCACGCAGCGCGGCGACGATCTCGGCGACCAGCGGCGGCACGTTGTCGCGCTCGTTGAACACCGGGACGACGACGGAGAGGGAAAGCTGGCTCATGGATTCGGCAGGGCTGGGCGCGGGGCGCGCGTGGGGGAAAAAGCGGCAGGCATTGTGCCGCGGACCGATGATCCGCGGATGAAGCGTCAGGCGGCGGCGCCGAAGTACTCCCGGCACCAGGCCACCACCTGCGGCAGGCCGACCTCGATCGGGGTGCTCGGATCGAAGCCGAACGCGGCGTGGGCCCGTGCAGTATCGGCCATCGTCTCGATCATGTCGCCCGGCTGCATCGGTCGGTACTGTTTTTGGGCGCTGCGCCCGGCGGCGGCCTCGATCACCGCGATGAAACGCTCCAGTTCCACCGGGGTGTGATTGCCGAGGTTGAACACGCGGTGCGGCGCCGGCTCGGTGGAGGGGTGTTCGAGGGCGCCGAGCACGCCGGCGACGATGTCGGCGACGAAGGTGAAGTCGCGGCGCATGCGACCGTGATTGAACACCTCGATCGGGCGCCCGGCCAGCACCGCGCGGCTGAACAGCAGCGGCGCCATGTCCGGGCGGCCCCAGGGGCCGTACACGGTGAAGAAGCGCAGCCCGGTGGCGCGCAGGCCGTACAGCTGCGCATAGGTGTGCGCCATCAGCTCGTTGGCGGCCTTGGTCGCCGCGTACAGCGAGCGCGGCTGGTCGATGCGCTGGTCCTCGGAGAACGGCGGCGTCGCCGAATCGCCGTACACCGAGCTGCTGGACGCGTAGACCAGGTGCTCCACGCCACGGTGCCGGCACAGCTCCAGCATGTTGACGAAGCCGACCAGATTGCTGTCGACATAGGCGTAGGGGTTCTGCAGCGAATAGCGCACTCCGGCCTGCGCGGCCAGGTGCACCACGCGGGTCGGCTGCACCTCGTCGAACAGCGCGGCCAGGCCGTCGCGATCGGTCAGGTCCAGGGTCCGGATGTCCGCGTTCGCGCACAGCGCGGCAACGCGGTCGTGCTTGAGCTGCGGGTCGTAGTAGTCGTTGTAGTTGTCCAGGCCTACCACCAGTTGCCCGGCGGCACGCAGCGCGCGAACGGTATGGGCGCCGATGAAGCCGGCGGCGCCGGTGACGAGAATGGGCATGGCGGAGATCCTGGAAAGCTTGGAACGGCGTGCGCGGGGCGCGGGGGCGGAGCAGCGGGTCAGAACAGCCCGAAGCGCTTGCGCGCGACATTGGGCCGGGCGGGGTCGATCACGTCCTGCAGGCCCTTGGCGTCGAAGCGGTCCAGCAGCGCCTCGGCGCCCTTCTTCAGCTTGAGCGCCATTTCCTCCGGATACAGCGGCACCAGGGTCATGAACGCGATGGTCTTGTCGGCATCGATGACCAGCTCCGCGAACGCCTCCGGGGTGCTCACCGGCGGCAGCACGATCGCGCCGTCGAAGCCGACGCCGGGCGCGTACGGCTCGGCCGGGTCACCATTGGGCACGGTGTGGCCGAACCCCAGCCAGGTGTCGTACTTGTGCGGCAGTCGCGCCAGGGTCTTGAGCAGGCGCACCGGCCAGTAGTGGCGCTCGTCCTGGAAGTCGTCCTGGGTGATCGGCCAGTCGGGCGGCAGGGTCAGCATCAGCTCCATGAAGCGCGGCGCCTCCACGCCCTCGGGCAGGACCATCGGCAGGTCGCTCATGCCCGAGGTCACAAGCCGCAGGTACGGCGCTTCCGCCGTCGCCGGCACCACGTGCACGTCCAGGTGCACGGTGTCGGAGATGATCTCGTGCAGCACGCCGGCGACCGGCCCCAGGTGGCGTTCGATGTGCGCGCCGATCTGCTCGATGCAGGAGTCGCCGCGCGCCGGTGCGAACGGCTTTTCCTCGCGATGCTGCAGGATCGGGCTACCGCCCGGGCTGATCTGCGTGTCCTCGTTGCTCATGCAATGCTCCGGTTGCTGGCCAGCGCCGCGGCGCGCGGCCTCAGCGCAAGGTCAGCGGCGCGTCCTTGGCCAGCGCCGCCTTGCGCTCCTTGCTGAATTCCCACCACGGGCGCGGCGTCTCGCCCTGCATGAAACGCACGATCGACAGGAACACGTCGATCACGCAGTGGTCGTGGACCACGCCGGTGCGCAGGCACAGCTGCGCGTACATATCGTAGGGATCGCGGCCCTGCAGGTGCGCGGGCACGCGGATGCCGATCAGGCGCAGGTCCTTCTCGCAGGCCGGCCCGACGTTGGGCAGGTCGGTCAGGCGCAGCAGATGGTGGCGGTCGACCTTACTGGGATGCATGGCGGAGGCGGTCCTGGCGGACGCGGGCGGCGGCGCTCAGGCCTGCCGCGGACGCAGTTTCTCGAGCACGCCGTCCAGCGTGTCCAGGTCGGTGTAGTGGATCACCAGCTTGCCCTTGCCGCCGCGGCCGTGGGCGATGGACACCTTGGTCCCCAGCGACTCGGACAACTCGGTCTCCAGCGAGGCGATGTCGGCCTGCGGCGCGGTGCGCGCCGGCTTGGCCTTGCGGTTGCTCGGCACCTTGCCGGCGGCGAACTGCTGCGCGCGGTGCTCGACCTCGCGCACCGACCAGCCCTGGTCGGCGGCGTCGGAGGCCAGGCGACTGGCCAGCTCCGGCGACAGCGTCAGCAAGGCACGCGCATGGCCCATCTCCAGGCGCCGCGCTTCCAGCAGCGCGCGGATCGCCGGCGGCAGTTCCAGCAGGCGCAGCAGGTTGGACACCGAGGCGCGCGAGCGGCCGACGGCCTCGGCGGCCTCGGCGTGGGTCAGCGAGAATTCGTCGATCAGCCGCTGCAGCGCCTGCGCCTCTTCCAGCGGATTGAGGTCCTCGCGCTGGATGTTCTCGATCAGCGCCATGGCGATGACGGTGCGGTCGTCGAGCTCGCGCACCACCACCGGCACGTCGCTGAGGCCGGCCAGTTGCGAGGCGCGCCAGCGGCGCTCGCCGGCGACGATCTCGAAGCTGCCCGGCGCCAGTTCGCGGGCGACGATCGGCTGGATCACGCCCTGCGCCTTGATCGACTCGGCCAGCTCCTGCAGCTTGGCCTCGTCCATTTCCTGGCGCGGCTGGTACTTGCCCGGCTGCAGTTGCCCGACCGGCAGGCGGCGCAGGCTCTCGCCCGGCTGCAGCTCGGCGGTGGGCGCCGGCGCGGCCGCGCCCTTCGGCCCCAGCAGCGCTTCCAGGCCACGGCCGAGGCCGCGCTTCTTCGCTCCGAGGGCGGGGGGCTTGGCACTCATCAGTACGTCTCCATGGCCGGCACCGGCCGATTGCGTTCGTTGCGGCGGCGCACGATCTCGCCGGCCAGTCCCAGGTAGGCGACGCCGCCACGCGAGGTGCGGTCGTAGCCGACGATGCTCTGGCCATGGCTGGGCGCCTCGGCCAGGCGCACGTTGCGCGGCACGATGGTGCGGAACACCTTGTCGCCGAAGTGGTTGGTTAGCTCCGCCGACACCGCGTTGGCCAGGTTGTTGCGCACGTCGAACATGGTCCGCAGCACGCCTTCGATCTCCAGCGCCGGGTTCAGCTCGGCGCGCAGCGCCTCGATGGTTTCCAGCAGCGCGGTCAGCCCTTCCAGCGCGTAGTACTCGCACTGCATCGGCACGATCACCGAATCGGCGGCGGTCAGCGCGTTCAGGGTCAGCAGCGACAGCGCCGGCGGGCAGTCGATCAGGATGAAGTCGTAGGCCTCGCGCAGCGGCGCCAGCGCGGTCTTCAGCCGCTGCTCGCGCGCCGGCTGATCCATCAGCTGGATCTCGGCGGCGGTGAGATCGATGTTGCCCGGCAGCAGGTCGAAGCCCTCCGGCGCGGTCACCCGGATCTGTTCGGCGCTGCTCTCGCCGAGCAGCACGTCGCAGGTGGAGGCAGCCAGCTCGCGCTTGTCGATGCCGCTGCCCATCGTCGCATTGCCCTGCGAGTCCAGGTCCACCAGCAGGACGCGCTGCGACTGCCGCGCCAGCGACGCGGCCAGGTTGACCGCGGTGGTGGTCTTGCCGACGCCGCCCTTCTGGTTGGCGATGGCGATGATGCGGGCCATGCGGGAGCCTCGTCGGCGATGGGGTGGGACCGGGCATTATGCGGTCACAGCCCCCCATGGCGGAAATCGGGGCCGGCCGCGGCCGCCGCTCAACCGCGCTCGACCACCACCAGGTGGCGGTCGGCGCCCAGGCCGGGGACCTGCAGCGGGTGCACCGTCGGCGCCACCCAGCCCGGTGGCAGCGCGGCGATCTCCTCGTCCGGGCGTACGCCCTTCATCGCCAGCAGGCGCCCGCCCGGGCGCAGCAGGTGGCCGCCGACGGCGACGATGCCGGCCAGCGTATCCAGCGCGCGCGCGGTCAGCAGGTCGTAGGCGCCGGGCTCGTCCAGCGCCTCGGCGCGCGACTCGGCCACCCGCGCGTTGTCCAGGCGCAGCTGGCGCACCGCCTCGCGCAGGAACCGCGCCTTCTTGCCGTTGCTCTCCACCAGGGTCACCCGCAGCTGCGGCCGCGCGATCGCCAGCGGGATCCCGGGCAGTCCGGGACCGGTACCCAGGTCGGCCAGCGCGCCCTCCTGGGCGAACGGCTGCATGGCCAGCGAATCCAGCAGATGGCGGGTCACCATCTCGTGCGGGTCGCGGATCGCGGTCAGGTTGTAGGTGCGGTTCCAGCGCGTCAGCAGCGCCAGGTAGGCCAGCAGCGGTGGCGCCAGCGCGGCGGCGTCCAGGCCTTGCGCGTGCAGGCCCTGCTCGAGCGCGACACGGACGGAATCGGGAAGAGAGGCATCGGTCATCGGCGGATTATCGCAGGTGGCGCCGCTGCCCGAGACGCGCGCTGCGCTAGGACGCGGTCTCGACCGGCACCTCCGCGCACCAGGCCAGCGCGGCCCGATAGCCGGGTGCGGCCTCCCATTCGTACAGGTGCCAGGCCTGGGCCGCGCCCAGCCCCGGGTCGCACCAGACCAGGCGCAGCGCGCCGGCGGCATCCTCGGCAAAGCGCAGCCGGTGCAGGCCGAAGGCGATGCCGTGGCCGTGCGCCTTGAGCAGCGCCTCCTTGGCGCACCACAGGCGGAAGAAAACCGCCTCGCGTTCCGGCGCCGCCAGCGCGGCCAGCAGCGCGACCTCCTCCGGGTGGAAGAAGCGCTGCGCCAGTTCCAGCAGGCGTGGCCGCGGCCGCTGGCGCTCGATGTCCACGCCCAGCCGCGCGTGCGTGGCGACCGCCACCAGCAGATAGCCGCCGCTGTGGCTCCAGCCGGTGTCCACGTGCGCCAGCGGTGCGTGCAGCCCGGGCCGGCCGCGGGCGTCGCGGCGCAGCGGCAGCTGTGCCGCCGGCACCGCCAGCTCCCCGGCCAACAGGCGCCGCGCCTGCGCCTCGCCGGAAGTGCGCGGCGGATGCGGGCGCAGCCACAGCGCCACCGGGCCGACACGCCAGTCCGGTGCTTCGGCGGCAACGGCGACAGGCGGGGGTGCGGACTCGCTCACGCCGTCGCCACAAACTGTAATGGCCACTGCGCGGTGCCGCCGGCGTTATACGGCCGCTTCACGACGGCGCTCCTTAAATGGCGCCCACCCCACCGCTTCTGGTGCGGACCGAACCGAGGAGTCTGACGCATGGGCATCATTATCTGGTTGATCGTCGGCGGCATCGTGGGCTGGCTGGCCAGCATCATCATGCGCCGTGACGCACAGCAGGGCATCATCCTGAACATCGTGGTCGGCATCGTCGGCGCGCTGATCGCCGGCTGGCTGTTCGGCGGCGGCATCAACCAGGCGATCACCCTGTGGACGTTCCTGTACTCGTTGATCGGCGCCATCATCCTGCTGGCGATCGTCAACCTCTTCACCCGCGGCCGCGCGCGCTGACGCAGCGCCTTCGCCGCTTGCGCAAACGCCCGGTTCGCCGGGCGTTTTGCGTTTGCGGCCCCGCTCACGGCGCAACGCGGTCGGCGGGATGGCGTACGCCGTCCTCGACCGGCACCGCAATGGTCAGCGCATACGGGTCCACGCCCTCCAGGCAGCCGACGTTGTAGCCGTACAGGCTGGGATCGGAGCGGCGCCGATGATGCGTGTAGATCCCGCAGGTGCCGCAGAAGTAATGCTGCGCGGTGTGGGTGTGGAACTGGTACAGGCGCAGCGCCTGCTCGCCCTGGCGGACATGCAGGGCCGCCAGCGGCACCGAGGCGACGATGGCACCACGGCGCCGGCACAGCGAGCAGTTGCAGCGGCGCGGGTCGACGATGCCGTGCGGCAGGTCCAGGTCGATCTGCACCGCACCGCAGTGGCAGCTGAGCCGATGCAGCGGCGCGATCGCGGTGTCGCCGACCTTGTCGATGCAGCGGCGCACGTGGCGCTCGCTCACGCCGCCGGCTCCAGCTCGACCCAGGCCGGCGCATGGTCGCTGGGGCGGTCCCAGCCGCGCGGCTCGCGGTCGATGCCGGCGCCGCGGGTGCGCGCCTTCAGCGCCTCGGACACCAGGGTCAGGTCGATGCGCAGGCCCAGGTCGCGGCGGAAACCGGCCTGGCGGTAATCCCACCAGCTGAAGATGCCGCCGTCGGCGTGGTGCAGGCGGAAGCCATCGTGCAGGCCGAGCGCGAGCAGCTTGTGCAGGGCACCGCGCTCGGCGGTGGAAGTGAGGATGTGGTTGTCGCTCCACACCAGCGGATCGTGTACGTCGCGCGCGTCCGGGGCGATGTTGAAGTCGCCCAGCACCACCAGCCGCGGATGCCGCTGCAGCTCGTCGGCCAGCCAGGCGTGCACCGCTTCCAGCCAACGCAGCTTGTAGGCGTACTTGTCGGTGCCCACGTCCTGGCCGTTGACCACGTACAGATTGACGATGCGCAGGTCGCCGACGGTGGCGGCGATGGCGCGCTTCTGCTCGTCCTCCAGGCCCGGCACGCCGATCTGCACGTCGCTGATCGGCAGGCGCGACAGGATCGCCACGCCGTTGTAGGTCTTCTGCCCGGCGAACACGCTGCGGTAGCCGGCCTCGGCCAGCGCGGTGTCGGGAAACTTGTGGTCCTCCAGCTTGGTCTCCTGGATCCCGACCACGTCCGGCGCGAACGCGGCCAGCCACTGTTGCAGGTGCGGCAGGCGCACGTTGAGCGAGTTGACGTTCCAGCTGGCGATCTTCAAGAGAAATCCGGGACGGGGAAGCCGGCCGCTATTCTGACCGCAGCCGCGGCGCCGGCCAAACCGCGGATACCAGGCCGTTCAGCGCCGCGCGCAGCACTGCGCGAACAGCGCCGGCGCCAGGTTCAGCGCCTGCTGCCGTTGCGCCTCGTTCAAGCCGTCGAGCAGTTCCTCGGCGCCGAGCGCCTGCTCCGGCGGCGGGAACGGTCGCTCCGGCGCCTGCCGCGCGGCCAGTTGCCAGGCCGCGGCGTACGGCGGATCGGCCACCGCCAGCCAGGGCGCACGCAGCAATTGCGCCAAGGCGTCGATCGACGTGCGGTCGCCGTGCAGCGCGCGATCTTCCAGTTGCGTCACCACGTCCTCGGCATCGCGCTCGTCGGCGGCCGACAGCGGGGTGCGTTGCCCGTCCGCGTCGACACTGCCGGCCCGCGCCACCAACTGCGCCACCCGCTGCGCCAGCAACTGGCGTTGCGCATCGGCATCGCCGCGCGCGGCCGCGCTGCGCAGCATCGCCTCGATCTGCGCGGCATCGAACCCGGCAACGCCACGGCAGGCCGCGAGACGTTGCCGCTCGGCCGCCCGTCTCGCCGCAGCGGCCGCGGCGTCCTCGGCGTCTGCGCCCGGCAGCAATGCCGGACGGGACGGCGGCGCTTGCGCGCGTTGTCGGCAATCCAGCGCCAGCAGCGCGGTGGCGGACAGGCGCTGCGCCTCGCTGGTGCCGGCCGCCAGCGCCGCATCGGGCGGCGTGGTCGCGGACGTCGGCAGCGGCGACGATGCTGCAGACCGCGGCGGCGACGGCGCTTGCGCCTTGTTCGCGGCAACGGCCGGCGCGGCCGTCGGCTGTATCAGTTTCGCCGCGAGCGTGAGCGCGGCCACCCCCACCACCACCGCGCCGCCGAACCAAAGCAGCGCACGCCGCATCCCCGCCATGCTCAGTGCGCCGCCGCCGTGTAGGCGTCGCGGTCGAACGCCATCGGCTGCGCCTGGCGCAGGCGCTGCATGGCGTCGGCCGCGGCCTGCTCGCGCAACTGCAGGTCGATCTGCCCGCGCACCGCCTCGAAGCGCGCCGCGGTCTTCGCATCCAGGCGGATCAGGTGATAGCCGTCGGGTCCGCGCACCGGCGCGGAGACCTGCTCCACCGCCAGCCGGCGGATCGGCGCATCGAACGCATCGGCCAGATAGCGGCCGAAGGTCGGCGACAGCTGCCCGCCCTCGCCGGCGGTGGCGGTGTCGTCGGACTCGTGCATCGCCAGGGTGGCGAAGTCGGCGCCGCCATCGAGCTGGCGCTTGAGCGCCTCGGCGCGCTGCAACGCCTGCGCCTCGGTCAGGATGTGCCCGCTGCGCGGCCCGCCCTGCGGGTGCAGGGCGACGAACAGGTGGCGCAGATGGTATTCGGTGTAGTCGTCCGGATGCGCGGCGAACTGCCGGCGCAGCATCGCCTCGTCGATGTGCGCGTCGGCGCTGAGCCGCGCCTGCGCGGCCTCGGCCAGGATCGCATCGGCGGCGCGGCGCAGGCGCGCGGCCACCACCGGGTCGTCCTGCAGATGCTGTTGCCGGGCCTGGTCGAGCAGGATGGCGCGGTCGGCGAAGCGGCGCACCACCGAGGCATCGTCGATGCCGGCGGCGCCGCGCGTGGCGTCGCCGGCCAGGGCGCGGTATTCGCTGGCGGTGAACTGCTGCGCACCGACGCGCAGCACTACCGGGTCGGCGGTGGCGGTCTCGGCGGCCGGCGCGGCCAGGACGGCGAACGCGGCCACCGCGCACGTGACCAGGGTGATGGACCTGGCCACGGCGGACGTTGCGAAAGACAGGGACATGCGCTTCTCCAGGAGTGAAGAGGGCGGCACGCGACGCCGGAGCGTCGCGGCCGCAACGAGGCGGCCGACACGGGGCCGGCCGCCAGGACCTGCAAGGACTCAGTCGTGCTTGCCGCGCGCCTTCAGGTACGCGATCGCCGCCTTCGGGTCGTCGGTGGTGATCAGGCTGAACGCCTCCTGGTTGACGATGAAGTTGAGATCGCCACGGTTGTCGGCGGTGTCGCGGCCGCCGGAGTAGGAGAAATAGAGGTCAGACAGCTGATAGCAGCAGGCGCCGCTGTTCTGGTAGAACTTCCCGGCCAGCGGGCTGTCCGGAATCGCCTGGAACACGCCGACGCGCACGCCACGCTCGCGCACGCGGTCGGCCTGGCCCTGCAGCAGGCCACCGAGCTGCTTGACGTTGATCTCCATCGCCTCCTTGGTATCGCTCCAGGCCGATATGGCGTTGTCGACATTGATCTTGGTCAGCATGTTGGTGGTGAACACCGGAATGCCGACCATGCTGGTGGTGTCGGCGCGGAACGCCGAGCGGCTCGGGTACAGGGTGGCATTGACCTTGGCCGCGACGAAGTTGGACGCACCCACTGAGAACGCGGCATCGGCCGCACGCGACACCGCACGCACCGAGGCGGCGTCCTTGATGTCGAACACGATCGGGGTCTTCAGGCCGTGCTGCTTGAAGTAGGAGAACAGCTCGTCCACGCGCGGCACGTGGTAGCCGGTAGTGGTGCGGCGGTCGGGGGTCAGCAGGAACAGGCCGCTGACCACCGACCACGGGGTCACGGTGATCGACGGGTTGTAGCCCTGGTTGCTCATCGGGTCGTACTTGGTTTCGCCGGCACGGCTGGTCCACACGTTGGTGGTGCGACCGAGGTTCCAGTCGTGCAGCACCACCGGCACGCCGTCGCTGGTCATCTTGATGTCCAGCTCCACGCCGTCCATGCACTGGTCGTTGGCCAGCTGCAGCGAACCGCGCGAGTTTTCCGGCATGTCGGGGAAGTTGCCATACTTGCCCCACAGACCGCGGTGGGCCAGCACGACGCTGTCGCCGCTGCTGTCGCCGAACAGGATGTTGCTCATCTTGGTACCGACGGTGTCGTTGCAGTTGGCCATCGCCAGCTGCGGCACGACGGCCAGGGTCACCAGGGCGCCGAGCACGCGGCAGGCGCGCGCCAGGGGCGAGGGAACGAATGCGATCTTCATTGGGCTGCGTCCGGTTCTGAAGGAAAGGGGGAGACACGGGGGGGACGAGCGCCGGTCAGGTCGACGCATGGCGGCATCTCGTGTGTTGCGCTCCGCACGGACGTCTCGCGCAGGAGCCTGAGCCACCGTGATCGGCGGCGGCGTCGGGCGAGAACCTAATAACTTACTGTGAATTATTTATTTCCAGGGTGCGACCCGGTGCGGGACTGTGGACTGCACCCCGATTTGGTGCAGTTTCGGTCCCGCGATGGGCCCTGGTGGCGGGAGTTCGGACACCGCCTTGTGCGCGCGCTGCCGTCGGGAGCGCGCTAGCTGCATCGAGGACGTGCCGGTCGCGGCTGAAGCACGCCTCCAGTCATCGCCGCTGTTGCCGCGACATGGCGAGACACGTGGTTACGTTGTGGGAGCGGCTTCAGCCGTGACGAGGCGTTACCGGCCAGGCTGTCGCGGTGAAGCCAAACCCGCGCGCACGTGCCCTATCGCCCCGCCCTGCACCCGCACCTGGACGTCGGCTGCGCCCCGCTCACCGCACCAGGAACGAGAGCATGCGCGCGATCCGCGCATACGGCGGTTTCAGCAGGTCGCTGCCGGCGCGGCGCGACTGCCACAGGACCGGCAGCGCCTTGCTGAAGGCGTCGAAGCCGGCACGACCGTGATAGGCGCCCATGCCGCTGGGGCCGATGCCGCCGAACGGCAGCGCGTTGGCGGCGAAATGCAGCAGGCTGTCGTTGACGGTGACCCCGCCGGCGAGGGTGGCGTGCAGGATGGTCTCGATCCGCGCGCGGTCGTGGCTGAAGGGATACAGCGCCAGCGGCCGGTCGCGGCTGTTGATCTCGGCGATGGCCGCATCCAGGGAGCGGTAGCTGCGCACCGGCAGGATCGGGCCGAAGATCTCCTCCCGCATCAGCAGCGCGTCGTCGCCCGGCTGCAGCACCAGCGTGGGCACGATCAACCGCTCGCGCTCGGCACGTTCGCGTTCCACCGTGGCCAGTTCGATGACCTCCAGGCCGCGCGCACGGGCATCGTCCAGATAGCTGCGCAGGCGCCGGTACTGGCCCTCGTTGACGATGCGGGTGTAGTCCTCGGCGCTGGCGAAATCGCCGTAGCGCGCCAGCACCTGCGCACGCAGCGCCTGCACCAGCGCCGCCTCGCGGCCTGCGTCGATCAGCACGTAGTCCGGGGCGATGCAGGTCTGCCCGGCGTTGAACCACTTGCCGGTGGCCAGGCGCGCGGCGGCCTGTTCCAGTGGGTAGTCGGCGCAGACGATGGCCGGCGACTTGCCGCCCAGTTCCAGGGTCAGCGGGGTCAGGTTGGCGGCGGCGGCCGCCATCACCTTGCGCCCGACCGCGGTGGAGCCGGTGAACACCAGGTGGTCCAGCGGCAGCGCGGCGAACGCCGACGCCACTTCGGCACCGCCCAGCGCCACCGCCACGCGCTGCGGCGGGAACACCTCGGCCAGCAGCGACTGCAGGAACTGCGCGCTGCGCGGGGTGTGCTCGGAGGGTTTCAGGTAGACGTGATTGCCGGCGGCGATGGCGGTGGCCAGCGGGATCAGCGCCAGGTTGACCGGGTAGTTCCAGGGCGCGATCACCCCGACCACGCCGACCGGCACCGGCCGCACTTCCGCGCGTGCCGGCCACAGCCGCCAGCCGGCGCCGACCCGCTGCGGGCGCATCCAGCGCTTGAGGTGGCGCAGCAGGTGGTCGATCTCGCCAAGCACGGTCATGCCGTCGGCGAGCAGCGATTCATGGCGCGAACGGTGGCCGAAATCGGCGGCGATGGCATCGGCCATCTCCGGCAGCCGCCGCTTCAGCGCCGCGCGCAAGCGCAGCAGGTCCTCGCGGCGCTGCGTCCGCTCCGGCTTGGCCGATTGCCAGGCCGCGCGCAGGCGCTGCAGGGTGACTGGCAGGGCGGCCAGCGGCGTGTCGGCGGAAGCGGCATCGGCAACGGGGGTCGGCATGGGCGCACTATACGATGGCGGTTGCGGGTGTCGTGCGCGTCAGTCGCAGGGCAGCGGCACGACCGAGACCCTGAGGTTTCACAGCGGGTCGCGTCGGGACTGAAGTCCCTCCCACAAGGGGCGCGCCAGCATCGCCGCGGACTGAAGTGCCACCTGTGGGAGGGACTTCAGTCCCGGCCCGATGGAGCTGGGCACGCGAGACGCTGTGCTCCGGCTACGCCGGTTCTTCCAGCAACCACGCCTGCAACTGCGCCAGCGAGGCGACTTCATGGTGCGGCACGATGCCCTCCGGCGCCGCGGCGCCGTGCGCATTGAACCAGCAGGTGTGCAGGCCCGCGGCCAGGCCGCCGCCGATGTCCGCCTGCGGGTTGTCGCCGACCATCAGCACCTGCGCCGGCGGCGGATCGCCCAGTTGCGCCAGCGCGTGCGCGAAGATCCCTGGGTGCGGCTTGGCCACGCCCACCACCTCGGAAATGGCGATGACCTCGAAGCGATCGTGCAGGCCGGTGCGTTGCAGGCGCGCGTTCTGCAGTGCGCCGAAGCCGTTGGTGACCAGGCCGAGGCGGGCGTGGCCGCGCAAGGCGTCGAGCAAGGCCACCGCCCCGTCCAGCGGCGTGCACAGTTCGGCCATCGCCGCCAGGAACGCCGTGTTCAAGGTCTCCGGCTCAGTCTGCAGGCGCTGCGCCCAATCGGCGAAACGGCGCTGCTGCAATTGCAGCGCGGTGATCGCGCCGTTCTGGTACTGCACCCACAGCGGTCGATTGCAGGCGGTATAGGCGGCGTACTCGGCTTCGCCGAACTGCACGCCGTAGCCGGCGAACATGCGCTGCAGGCCGGCGAAGGCGTCGAAGTGGAACAGGGTGTCGTCGGCGTCGAACAGGATCCAGCGGTAGCGCATGTGGCGGCACGACGAAGGCGGCGGGCGCTCATGGTAGCGCCGCCTCGCCGTGCAGACGACGACGCCGGCCCTCGGGCCGGCGTCGTGTGCGGCAACTCAGTACCGCGCTGCCGCCTGGCGCCGTCATCCGCCCGTCCGTGCCAGGTCCTCGACCAGCAACTCGTAGGCATCGGCGGTGTTGCGCTTGAGCGTATAGGACAGCGCCCGGACCTGCCGCTCGCCATAGGCATGGTCGTCGGTGCCCCGCACCACCGCCCAATGCGACGCCTCGTGAACCAGGGTCCCCGCCTGCTCCACCGCATCCAGGGTGAAGTACGCCGCGCACAGGTAGATCCGCTGCGGATTGTTCGGCCACACGTACGCGATCGTGTCCTCGGCCTCGTGCTCGTCGAACTCGAACGCAGCCTTGCGGTCCAGCCGCTGCAACGCCTCGACGATCTGTCGGTAGTCTCGACGGTAGCCGTCCAGATGCGCGGGGGTGCCGCGGCTGTCGAAGTGCTTGCCGACCAGGCCGGCGAGCGCCTGATCGGACAGCCCGAGGACGTGGTTGCAGAGGGCCACGGCGTTTGCCAGCGCTTTGTCGGCGACCTTGAATTCCTGCGGATTCAATGGGCGTGTCATCGTTCTGCCTCGTCATCGGCCACATGGCCGTGACGCAAGCGTGCGGCGACCAGCACGAGCCGGCACTCGGTCAGCGCCTCAGATCGGCAGGCGCAGATGCTGATGCCAAAAAGTCACGATCGCTCCAACGCAGAACGCCGGCACGAGGCCGGCGTCCTGTCGATGACCGCCGTGTCGATGGCTCAGTGACCCGACCCCCGCGAGGCGCCCAGCCCGGTCTCGGCGCGGATCTGCTGCGCCTTGAACGCGGCGCGTTCCTTGCCGGCCTGCGCGCTGCGGTCCAGCACCGAGAACAGCCAGATGCCGACGAAGCCGATCGTCACCGAGAACAACGCCGGCGAGGTGTACGGGAACGGCGCCGAGCCGGTCGGGTTGCCCAGCGTGTCCACCCACACCGACGGCGACAGCACCGTCAGCACCAGCGAGGAGATCAGGCCCAGGAAGCCGCCGATCACCGCGCCGCGGGTGGTGCAGTCCTTCCACAGCAAGGACAGGATCAGCACCGGGAAGTTGGCCGAGGCGGCGATGGCGAAGGCCAGCGACACCATGAAGGCCACGTTCTGCTTCTCGAACACGATGCCCAGCAGCACCGCGATGATGCCCAGCGCGATGGTGGTGACGCGCGACACCTTCAGCTCCGAGCCCGGGGCCGGATTGCCCTTCTTGATCACCGTGGCGTACAGGTCGTGGGACACCGCCGAGGCGCCGGACAGGGTCAGGCCGGCGACCACCGCCAGGATGGTGGCGAAGGCCACCGCGGAGATGAAGCCCATGAACACGTTGCCGCCCACCGCGTTGCCGACCAGCACCGCCGCCATGTTGGCCGCGCCCTTGCCGCCGTGGATGGTGCCGGTGGCGACGTCGGCGAACTGCGGGTTGGTCAGCACCAGGGCGATGGCGCCGAAGCCGATGATGAAGATCAGGATGTAGAAGTAGCCGATCCAGGTGGTGGCCCACAGCACCGACTTGCGCGCCTGCTTGGCGTCGGGGACGGTGAAGAAGCGCATCAGGATGTGCGGCAGGCCGGCGGTGCCGAACATCAGCGCCATGCCGAAGGAGATCGCCGAGATCGGATCCTTGACGAAGCCGCCCGGGCCCATGATCGACAGGCCGGCACTGGCCGCCTCTTCCGGCGAGGCGCCGCCGTTGGCCGCCACTGCGGTCTTCACCCGCACGCCCTCGGCGAACAGCGCCTCGAAGCTGAAGTTGAAGTGCCACATGATCGCCACGGCCATGAAGGTCACGCCGGTCAGCAGCAGCACCGCCTTGATGATCTGCACCCAGGTGGTGGCGGTCATGCCGCCGAACAGCACGTAGACCATCATCAGCACGCCGACCAGGCTCACCGCCACCCAGTAGTCCAGGCCGAACAGCAGCTTGATCAGCGCGCCGGCGCCGACCATCTGCGCGATCAGGTAGAACAGCACCACCACCAGCGTGCCGGAGGCGGCGAAGCTGCGGATCGCGGTCGGCGCGAAACGGTAGCCGGCCACGTCGGCGAAGGTGTACTTGCCGAGGTTGCGCAGGCGCTCGGCCATCAGGAAGGTCAGGATCGGCCAGCCGACCAAAAAGCCGATGGCGTAGATCAGGCCGTCGTAGCCGTTGGTCATCACCGCCGCGGTGATGCCCAGGAACGAGGCCGCCGACATGTAGTCGCCGGCGATCGCCAGGCCGTTCTGGAAGCCGGTGATGCCGCCGCCGGCGGTGTAGAAGTCGGATGCCGAGCGGGTCTTCTTCGCCGCCCATTTGGTGATCCACAGCGTGCCGGCGACGAAGAAGGCGAACATTCCGATCGCCACCCAGTTGGTCGGCTGCTTGTCGGTCTGGCCGACATCGCCGCCCGCGGCCAGGGCCGCGCCGGCCGGCAGCAGCGCGGCCAGCAGCAGCAGAAGGAAGCGCAGGTGCTTGCTCATTGGCGGGCGTCCTCGAGGATGTCGGCGGTCAGCTGGTCGTACACGGTGTTGGCGCGACGCACGTAGATCGCGGTGATGGCGATGGTGAAGACCATCACCCCGATCGCGATCGGAATGCCGATGGTGGTGACGCCGCTGCCCATCGGCTGGGCCAGGAACGCCTTGTCGAAGGCGATCAGGCCGATGAAGCCGAAGTAGGCCAGCAACATCAGGATGGTCAGCGTCCAGCCCAGTGCGTTGCGCTGGCGCTTGAGCGCGTGATACTTCGGATTGGCGTCGATCTTGGCGATCAGCGCGTCGTTGGAGAGGGTCATGTGGTGACTCCGGAAAGTGGCCGCGGCGCGGATCAGAAGCTGTATTTGGTGGTGAACTGCAGGCGGGTGATGTCGCCCTTGGCGCCGCTTTCGATCTCGCGCTTGCCGTACATCAGCTCGGCGCCGATATCGACCTTGGGCAGCGGCGAGTAGAAGACGTTGCCGCGGATGCTCTGCACGCTCTTGGTCACGCCCAGGCCGGTGCGCGCGGTGTCGTTGTCGTAGTCGCTGCGCGCATAGATCAGGTTGGTGCGCAGCTTGGGCGAGAACGCGTGGCGCCAGCCGACATAGCCGGCGACCACCCCGACCGTGTCCAGGTCGCGGTCGGCGGCGTCGTACACCGCGTTCTGGGCGATGCCCAGGCCGATGTAGCGGCCGATGCCTTCGCCGCCGGTGAGCTGGTAGAACAGGCTGTCGCTGTCGCTGGCCACCCACTTGCCGCCCAGGGTCAGGCCGCCGGAGGCCTTGCTGGCGTCGGCACCGGTGGCGCGGTTGTCGACCTTCTGCTGGCCGACCACGCCGGCGACGCCGAAGCTGCCCCAGTCGCCCTTCCAGCCGTAGCGCACGGTCAGGTCCGGCAGCGCGCCGCGGTCGGAACTGGCGGTACTGACCACGCCGGCCACGCTGCGCGTGTACAGGGTGGTTTCCGGGTTCTCCAGGGCGATGCTGAAGCCGCCGTTGGTGTAGCGCACCTGCGCCTGGCGCACGAACACCACGCCATCGGTGGGGCCGATGAAGTCGGCCGCTTCCGGCAGCGCCGCCGGATCCATGAAGTTGGACCAGGTCTGGCCGGCCAGCCAGTGGTTCCAGTACATGTAGGCATGGCGCAGGGTGGCGCCGTAGGTGTTGGTGGCGGTCTGGGTGCCCAGGGAATTGCCGAAGAAGTCCAGCTCCACCAGCGCGCCGGCCTTGTTGCCGCCTTCGGTGACGCTGTCCACGCCGAAGTTGATCCGCGAGAACTTGGCGTGGGCGTTGTAGTCGGTGCCGGACTTGGCGCCGCCCACCGGAGTCTGCCCGGGCAGGTACAGCGCGCGGCCGGTGGCGTCGTCGGCGAGCTGGCCGTCGCCGGTGCGGGTGGCCAGGAAGTCGGCCTTGATGAAGCCACCGACCTTGAAGGTGGTGCCGGGCGTGGCCCCCGGGGT
Organism: Xanthomonas rydalmerensis; assembly: GCF_033170385.1. Lineage (NCBI taxonomy): Bacteria > Pseudomonadati > Pseudomonadota > Gammaproteobacteria > Lysobacterales > Lysobacteraceae > Xanthomonas > Xanthomonas rydalmerensis. The sequence continues at coordinate 4,909,159 of NZ_CP126170.1, forward strand.
GATCGTGGTGACCTGGATCGGCGCCTTGCCGGCCGGCGGTGTCGGGGGTGCCGGCGGCGGCGCGGCCTGGGTCGAGCGGACCGCGGCGACCTCGGTCTGGGTCTGCGCGATCTGCCCCTGCTGCTGTTGCTGCGCGGACAGCAGTTGTTGCACCTGCCGCTCCAACTCGGCCACGCGGGTCTCCAGCGCCTGTTCGCGCGCCGAGGGTTTGCCTTGGGCGAAGGCCGCGCCAGGCGCGACCAGGGCCACCAACAGCGCGGCCGCCAACGGGCGACGCGCCAAGGATGCGATGCGGTTGCTCATTACTCCCTCCCGAATAATGGATCGCCGCGCACACAGGCGCGGCCGAACCGCAGCGTGCGCGACCGCGCTGGCCGCGCCTATTGGCCATTAGTCGAACGTCGGCTGAGTTACGACCATCGTCTAAGGCCCGGCGCGTGTGCGCTTAACGCCGGATGCGGCACACTTCGCATTGACGCGCCGCCGCATGCGGCGCCCCGTTCATTGCAGAGGGAACCATGGCCGATCTCTATCCCGTCGATCCGCAGTTCGCCGCCCGGGCGCGGGTCGACAAGACCCAGTACCAGACCCAGTACAAGGCATCGGTGGAACAGCCGGAGGCGTTCTGGGGCAAGGTGGCCGAGCGCCTGGACTGGTTCAAGAAGCCGACCCGGATCAAGGACGTCAGCTTCGCCCTGGACGACTTCCATATCCGCTGGTTCGACGACGGCGAACTCAACGCCAGCGTCAACTGCCTGGACCGGCAACTGGCCACCCGCGGCGACAAGACCGCGCTGCTGTTCGAGCCGGACAGCCCGGATGCGCCGTCCTACCGCGTCACCTATCGCGAGCTGTACGAGCGCGTGTGCCGGCTCGGCAACGCGCTGCGCGCGCTCGGCGTACAGAAGGGCGACCGCGTCACCATCTACCTGCCGATGATCCCGGACGCGGCGGTGGCGATGCTGGCCTGCGCACGCATCGGCGCGATCCACTCGGTGGTGTTCGGTGGCTTCGCGCCCAACTCGATCGCCGACCGCGTGATCGACTGCGGCAGCAAGCTGATCATCACCGCCGACGAAGGCCTGCGCGGCGGCAAGAAGATCCCGCTGAAGGCGAACGTGGACGCGGCGCTGAAGCTGCCCGGCACCACCAGCGTGGAAACCGTGCTGGTGGTGCGCCACACCGGCGGCGCGGTGGACATGCAGGCCCCGCGCGACCGCTGGTTCCACGACGTGGTCGACACACAGCCGGCCGAGTGCGAGCCGGAACGCATGAACGCCGAGGATCCGCTGTTCATCCTCTACACCTCCGGCTCCACCGGCAAGCCCAAGGGCGTGCTGCACACCACCGCCGGTTACCTGCTGTATGCGGCCTACACCCACGAGACCGTGTTCGACCTGCGCGAGGACGACATCTACTGGTGCACCGCCGACGTCGGCTGGGTCACCGGCCACAGCTACATCGTCTACGGGCCGCTGGCCAACGGCACCACCGCGCTGATGTTCGAAGGCGTGCCCAACTACCCGAGCGTGTCGCGCTTCTGGGAAGTCATCGACAAGCACCAGGTGACGATCTTCTACACCGCCCCGACCGCGATCCGCGCGCTGATGCGCGAAGGCGAGGCGCCGGTGAAGAAGACGGCGCGCACGAGCCTGCGCCTGCTCGGCAGCGTCGGCGAGCCGATCAATCCCGAGGCCTGGCGCTGGTACTACGACGTGGTCGGCGACGGCCGCTGCCCGATCGTGGACACCTGGTGGCAGACCGAGACCGGCGGCATCCTGATCACCCCGCTGGCCGGTGCCATCGACCTCAAGCCCGGCTCGGCGACGCTGCCGTTCTTCGGCGTGCAGCCGGCGCTGGTCAGCGCCGACGGCGAGATCCTGGAAGGCGCCACCGAGGGCAACCTGGTGCTGCGCGATTCCTGGCCGGGGCAGATGCGCACCGTCTACGGCGACCACCAGCGCTTCATCGACACCTATTTCCGCACCTACCCAGGCAGCTACTTCACCGGCGACGGCTGCCGCCGCGACGAAGACGGCTACTACTGGATCACCGGCCGCGTCGACGACGTCATCAATGTCTCCGGCCACCGTATCGGCACCGCCGAGGTGGAGAGCGCGCTGGTCTCCCATCCCAAGGTGGCGGAAGCGGCGGTGGTCGGCTTCCCGCACGACATCAAGGGCCAGGGCATCTACGCCTACGTGACCCTGGTCGCCGACGAGCAGCCGAGCGAGGCCCTGCACAAGGAACTGGTGGCCTGGGTACGCAAGGAGATCGGCCCGATCGCCGCCCCCGACCACCTGCAGTGGGCGCCGGGCCTGCCCAAGACCCGCTCGGGCAAGATCATGCGCCGCATCCTGCGCAAGATCGCCGAGAACGCCCCCGACCAACTCGGCGACACCTCGACCTTGGCCGATCCGTCGGTGGTGGATTCGTTGGTGAACGAGCGGTTGACGCGCTGAGGCGCGCCGGGATTCGGGAGTCGGGATTGGGGATTCGCCAAAGCGGTCCCCTGTCCGTGTCCAATCTCCTGACGACGTCACGCTCCGCTGTTGCTGTTGCTCTACGAATCCCCAATCCCAAATCCTGAATCCCCGCCCCATGCCCACCCTGCTGATCGCCGACGACCATCCCCTGTTCCGCGAGGCGCTGCGTGGGGCGGTGCAGCGGGTGATGCCTGGGGTGCAGCTGTACGAGGCCGACAGCGTGGAGGCGCTGTACGCGCTGGCCGATCGCCACGCCGATGCCGATCTGCTGCTGATGGATCTCAACATGCCTGGCGCGCAGGGCTTCAGCGCGCTGGTGCACATGCGCGCGCTGCATCCGCAGTTGCCGGTGGTGGTGGTGTCCGCACGCGAGGAGCCGACGGTGATGCGGCGCGCGCTGGACCACGGCGCGTTCGGCTTCATTCCCAAGTCGGCCGACTCGGACACCATCGGCCTGGCCCTGGGTACGGTGCTGGACGGCGAACACTGGGCGCCGCCGGAGGCGCACAACGTGCCGCCCACCGACCGCGCCGAGCGCGAGGTCGGGCAGCGCTTGCGCGAACTGACCCCGCAGCAGTTCCGGGTGCTACAGATGCTCGGCGCCGGCAGCCTCAACAAGCAGATCGCCTACGACCTGGGCGTGTCCGAGGCCACCATCAAGGCCCACGTCACCGCAATCCTGCGCAAGCTCGGCGTCACCAACCGCACCCAGGCGGTGCTGCTGGCCGGCAAGCTGGCCATCGACAGCGACGCCATCGTGCTGCCGCCGGAAGAGGACTGAGCCGCCGCCGGGAGCGCGCACGCTCCGGCCTGCAGGCCACGCTCAGCCCGATGTCCCGTCCTCGTCGCCATAGAACACCACGCCGAGCTTGATCCGTTCGCGGCCCTGCGCGCGGCGGTGGCGGTTGGTGTCGCGCAGCGAATACACACAGCCGCAGTATTCCTGCTGGTAGAAGCGCTCGCGCTTGCTGATCTCGACCATGCGCGCGGCGCCACCGTGCTTGCGCCAGTTGTAGTCCCAGTAGGTCAGCGCCGGGTACGGGGACGCCGCACGGATACCGCTGTCGGTGATCTGGCGCATGTCCTTCCAGCGCGAAATGCCCAGCGAACTGGTCATCACCGCATAGCCGTGCTCGTGCGCGTACAGCGCGGTGCGCTCGAAGCGCATGTCGAAGCACATCGTGCAGCGGATGCCGCGTTCGGGCTCGTTCTCCATGCCCCGGGCGCGGGCGAACCAGTTGTCGGTGTCGTAGTCGGCGTCGACGAAGGGCACGCCATGCTGTTCGGCGAAGCGGATGTTCTCCTGCTTGCGCAGTTCGTATTCCCTGGCCGGGTGGATGTTGGGGTTGTAGAAGAACACCGTGTAGTCGATACCGGACTCGACGAAGGCCTCCATCAACTCGCCGGAACACGGCGCGCAACACGAGTGCAGCAGCAGGCGTCCACCGTCGCCGGGCAGGGTCAGGCGCTCGCGGACATTGCTCATGGCGAATCCGCCAACAGTTGCACGACGCTGGAGAAGTCCAGGCCGCCGCGGCCCTGGCGGCGGTTCAGCGCGTACAGGTTGCGCGCCAGTTCGCCGAGCGGGATCGCCGCGCCGGTGGCCATCGCCGCCTCCGCGGCCAGGCCCAGGTCCTTGAGCATCAGGTCGCTGCCGAAGCCGCCGCTGTAGCCGCGCGAGGCCGGCGCCTGTTCCAGCACGCCCGGCCACGGGTTGCAGACCTCGGTGGCCCAGCTGCGGCCGGTGCTGACCGCCATCATCCGCGACAGCGCCGCCGGATCCAGCCCATGCGCGGCGCCCAGCGCGAGCGCTTCGCCGGTCGCGGCCATGATCACCCCCAACGCCATGTTGTTGCACAGCTTGGCCACCTGCCCGGCGCCGGCCTCGCCCATGTGGAAGATGTTGCGGCCCATCGCCTCCAGTACCGGCCGCGCGCGCTCCAGGGTGGCGGCCGGGCCGCCGACGATGAAGGTCAAGGTCCCGGCAGCGGCGCCGGCGGTGCCGCCGGACACCGGCGCATCCAGCGGCTGCAGGCCGCGGGCCTCGGCCGCAGCGGCCAGCGCGCGTGCGGAGGCGGGAGCGATCGTGCTGCTGTCGATGAGCAGCGCGCCTGCGGGAATGTGCGCGAGCAGCCCCTGCGCACCGAGGAACAGGTCTTCGACGTGGCGGCTGGCCGGCAGCATCGAGATCACCACCTCGGCCTCGGCGACCGCGGCCACCGCGCTGTCGGCCGCATGCGCGCCAGCGGCGGCGGCAGCCGCGAGGGCGGTGGGGTTGAGGTCGAACACGCGGACCACGTGCCCGGCCTTGACCAGGTTGACGGCCATCGGGCCGCCCATGTTGCCCAAACCGATGAAGGCGATCCGGCTCATGCGCGGGTCTCCGTGTGGCGGCCGAGATCGGCCAGGGGGTGGGCCTGCGGCGGCCAGGGCGCGTGGAAGAAATCGTGCGCCCACGCGGCGGACGCGGCCTCGAGCGTGGCCGGCTGCCAGTGCGGGGCGCGGTCCTTGTCGATCAGCAGCGCGCGGATGCCTTCGGCGAAATCGCCATGCGCGGCGCAGTGCAAGGCGACGGTGTACTCCAGCCGGAACACCTCGGCCAACGACAGCGATGCGGCGCGCTGCTGCAGCTCGAAGGCCAGCCGTGCCGAGCCTGGCGCGCCGGCCGCCAACGTCGCCTGCGCCGTCGCGATCCACGGATCGGTGGCGTCGAGGCCGGCGATCGCCGCCACCGCCGCGTCCAGCGTGGAATGCGCGCAGGCGTCGGCGATCGCGGCGGCGTGCCGTTGCAACGGGCCGGCCGGCGCAGGCGTGGCGAAGCGGGCCAGCAGCGCGTCCAGCGCGTGCGAGGTGTCGTGCGCGGCGGCCGGCCAGGCCGTCGCCTGCAGGGCGGCCAGCACCTCCGCGCGCGCCGCCTCCGGCACGTGCACATCGGCCATGCCGGCATAGATCGCATCGCCGGCGCCCAGCGGCGCGCCGGTCAAGGCAAGGAACAGGCCCGCATGCGCCGGCACCCGCGACAGCAGCCAGCTGCCGCCGACGTCGGGAAACAGGCCAACCGTGATCTCGGGGAAGGCGAGCCGGGACCGTTCGCCGACCACGCGGTGGCTGGCGCCCGCCATCAGCCCGATCCCGCCGCCCATCACGATGCCGTGGCCCCAGCACAGCACCGGCTTGGGGAAGGTATGGATGCGGTAGTCGAGGCGGTACTCGGTTTCGAAGAAGGCCTCGGCATGCGCATCGCCGCGCGGGTCCGCCTGCGCGTCAACGCCGCGCGCCGCACGCTCGCGCATTCCGCGATACAGGCCATGCAGATCGCCGCCGGCGCAGAACGCCTTCTCGCCCGCGCCCTGCAACACCACCAGCGCCACCGTCGCGTCCTGCGCCCACTGCGTCAGCTGCGCATCCAGCAGGCGCGCCATCTCCAGCGACAGGCCGTTGAGCGTGCGCAGCGCGTTGAGCGTGGCGATGCCGATGCGGCGGCCGTCGCCAGCGGCACGTGTCTCGAACAGCACCGCGGCGGCGTCGGTGGCGAGCGCGCTCACGCGTTCCTCCATACAGGCGCACGCTTGCCGAGGAAGGCGTTGACGCCCTCGGCCTGGTCGGCGCTGTCGAACAGATCCACGAACGCCTCGCGCTCGCTGATCAGCGCGCTCGCATGCGACTGCATGCGGGTGGCCTGCACCAGGCGCTTGGCCGCGGCCACGCTGATCGGACTCTGCCGCGCCGCCTTGGCCGCCCAGTCCAGCGCGCGCGCCAGCGCCTGTCCGCTCGGCACGACTTCCTCGACCAGGCCGATCCGCAGCGCGGTCTCGGCATCGACCCGTTCGCCGAGCAGGATCATGCGCTTGGCCCAGCCTTCGCCGACCAGCCGCGGCAGGTTCTGGGTGCCGCCGGCGCAGGGCAGGAGGCCGACCGTCGCTTCGGGCAAGGCCATCTGCGCCTGCGCCTCGGCGATGCGCAGGTCGCAGGCCAACGCCGCTTCGAGCCCGCCGCCCATCGCATAGCCGTTGATCGCGGCGATGCTGACGCCGCGGAATCCGCTCAGCGCCTCGAAGGCCTCGCCGAAGCGGCGGGCCGCTTCGCGCGCCAGCGCCTTGTCGCCGTCGGCGAACTGCTTGAGGTCGGCACCGGCGCTGAAGAACTTCTCGCCGGCGCCCACGAGCACCAGCGCATAGATGTCGCGATCGGCGTCCAGCGCGTCGACCAGCTCGCGCAGCGCACGCAGACTGTGCACGGTCCAGGTGTTGGCCGGCGGATTGGACAGGGTGACCACGGCAGTGTGGCCGTCGATCTGCAGGGCCAGCCCGGTCCAGTCCCGGCGGCGGTAGGAGGTGTCGGCGGCGCTCATCGCAATTCCTCTTCGGTGTTCAACAGGTGGCGCGCGACGATCACGCGCATGATTTCGTTGGTGCCTTCCAGGATCTGGTGCACCCGGCTGTCGCGCAGCAGGCGTTCGACCGGGTACTCGCGGATGTAGCCGTAGCCACCGTGCAGCTGCAGCGCGTCGTTGCAGATCGAAAAGCCGGCATCGGTGGCGAAGCGCTTGGCCATCGCGCACCACACCGTCGCATCGCGCGCGCCGGCGTCGAGCTTGCGTGCGGCGGTGTGCACCATCTGCCGCGCGGCGACCAGCTGCGTGGCCATGTCGGCCAGGGTGAACTGCAGGGCCTGGAATTCGGCGAGCTTCTTGCCGAACTGGCGGCGCTCGCCCAGGTAGCGCCGCGCCGCATCCAGCGCGCCCTGCCCCGCCCCCAGCGAGCACGCAGCGATGTTGAGGCGGCCGCCGTCGAGGCCGCGCATCGCGATGCGGAAGCCCTCGCCTTCCTCGCCCAGGCGATGCGCGAGCGGCACGCGCACGCCGTCGAAACTCACCGCGCGGGTCGGCTGGCTGTGCCAGCCCAGCTTGTCCTCGTTGCGCCCATAGGCGATGCCCGCCGCATCGGCCGGCACCGCGAAGGCGCTGATGCCGCGCGGGCCGTCCTCGCCGGTGCGTGCCATCACCACCAGCAGGTCGGTCGCGCCGGCGCCGGAAATGAACGCCTTGCTGCCGTCGATGCGGTAGCCGTCGCCATCGCGCACCGCCCGGGTCTTCAGCGCGGCCGCGTCGGAGCCTGCGCCGGGTTCGGTCAGGCAGTACGAGGCGAGCTTGGCGCCACTGGCCAACGCCGCGCCCCAGTCCCTGCACACGGCCGGCGTGGCGAAACGGGTCAGCATCCAGGTGGCCATGTTGTGGATGCTGATGAAGGCCGCGGTGGACGGATCGACCGCGGCCAGTTCCTCGAACACGATCGCCGCATCCAGGCGCGACAGCCCGCTGCCGCCGGCGTGCTCGTCCACGTACAGGCCGCAGAAGCCGAGTTCGCCGGCCTTGCCGATCGCCTCGCGCGGAAAGATCCCGTCCGCGTCCCAGCGCGCCGCGTGCGGCGCCAGTTCGGCCTGGGCGAAGCCGCGCGCGGCCTCGCGATAGGCGCGCTGCGCCTCGTCCAGCCCGACATCGGCCGACTGCTCCAGCGGCCACTGCATCGCCGCGGCCATCACGACAGGCGGATCGTGGTGTTGACGCCCTGCCCGGCGCCGGCATCGTCGAACCAGCGCGCAGTGACGGTCTTGGTCTGCGTGTAGAACTGCACCGCCTGCTTGCCGTAGGGGCCGAGGTCGCCGAGCTTGGAGGCGCGCGAACCGGTGAACGAGAACAGCGGCACTGGCACCGGGATCGGCACGTTGATGCCGACCTGGCCGACGTCGATCTCCTCCTGGAACTTGCGTGCGGCGGCGCCGGACTGGGTGAACAGCGCCGTGCCGTTGCCGTTCGGATTGGCGTTGACCAGGGCGATCGCGTCCTCCAGCGTGGCCGCCTCCAGGATCACCAGCACCGGGCCGAAGATCTCCTCGTCGTAGATGCGCATGCCCGGCGCGACCCCGGAGAAGATCGTCGGGCCGACGAAGTTGCCATGAGCGAATCCGGGCACCGTCGGGTTGCGTCCGTCCAGTTCCAGCGTCGCGCCCTCGGCGATGCCGGTGGCGATCAGCGCTTCGATGCGCTCGCGCGCACTGCGCGAGATCACCGGCCCCAGATCGGTGCCGGGTTCGCTGCCGGCGTTGACCTTCAGCGTCTGCGCCTTGGCCACCAGCGCCGGAATCCACTGCCGCGCCTCGCCGACCAGCACCAGCGTCGAAGCGGCCATGCAGCGCTGGCCGGCGGCGCCGAAGGCCGCCCCCACCAACGCGTCGAGGGTCTGCTCGCGCGCCGCATCCGGCAACACCACCGCATGGTTCTTCGCGCCCATCATGCATTGCACGCGTTTGCCGGCCAGCGCCGCACGCCGGTAGACGTGGGTGCCGACCTTGGTGGAGCCGACGAACGACAGCGCCTTGATGTCGGCGTGGTCGCACAGCGCATCGACCACCTCGGCGCCGCCATGCACGACGTTCAGCACGCCCTTGGGCACGCCCGCCTGCACCGCCAGTTCGACCAGGCGCATGGTCACCAGCGGATCCTGCTCGGATGGCTTGAGCACGAAGGTGTTGCCGGTGGCGATGGCCATCGGGAACATCCACAGCGGGATCATCGCCGGGAAGTTGAACGGGGTGATGCCGGCGCACACGCCCAACGGCTGCAAGAGCGTGTAGGTATCCACGCCGTTGGCGACGTTGTTGGCCAGTTCGCCGAGCTGCAGGTTGCCGATCGCCGCGGCCTGTTCCACCACTTCCAGGCCGCGGAACACGTCGCCTTCCGCGTCCGCCAGGGTCTTGCCCTGCTCGCGGGTGAGGATCGCCGCCAGCTCGCCCATGTGCGCACGGATCAGCTGCTGATAGGCCAGGAAGATCCGCGCACGGGTACCGATCGGCGTCTTGCGCCAACTCGCGAATGCGCGTTGCGCGGCGGCCACGGCGGCATCCACTTCCGCGGCCGTGGCGAACGGCACGCGCGCGAGCACGTCCTGGGTCGCCGGATCGACGACCTCGCGCCATTGGCTGCTGCTGGATTCGACGAACGCGCCGTCGATCAAGAGCTTGACGGTCGCCACGTCGGCGCCGGTCCGGGTCATCTGGTTCACGGGTCCTGTCTCCTCATCGCATCACCACCGGGCGGGCGGCGATGGACAGGACAAGCGAACGCGCGGCGCAAGGGCCCCGACGTCGTTCCGCTCGTCAGGTTGCCCACCGCAACACCCGAGAAAGAACGTCGCAGGACGTCCACGTCAGGCCGGTCTCCGGGCTTGCGAGCAATGCGCGACCGCATCACCCCGACACCTTCCCGCTTGCGCAGTGGTCTGTTGTCGGGTGTTCTCGCCTACCGTTGCGGGGGCAGCGCCGGCATCGGACCGGCTTCCCGTTTCACCCGGTGCGTCTTGCGACGACCAGGCACCTGAAGCGTGGCCAGTGTAGTCGCGCCGCGGCGACAGCAACACGCTGCAGCGCAGCGCGCGGTGTTGGCGTCGGCAAGCAGCGCGCCATTACCGACCGCGCACAGCCGCGTTCGCCTCAGCAGGCGGCGCGTATCACCAGCATGCACAGCGCCGCAGCGGCGACACCGGATTCCCTGCAGCGATCAACCGAATGCGCTGCAGTGATCACGGGCGCTGCGGGCCATCGCAGCACCCCACGCGGAACGCCGGCCGGCACGCCCCGCTATAGCCGATGCTAAGAAGAGAAGCTGCAGGTTCGCGTGCGTTCCAGGGATGTTCGCCGCAGTTGGCCGCTGTTAGACTGCGCGTCCCCTTGGGGAGTAGCCTGCTGTCCGACCTGCGCGGACAGCGCCCGTGTCAACACACTCGGCCGATGCGCCGTGGTACGGGCAGCCAGTTCGGTTGGCGAGACCAGCGGCGAGTGCGCAAGGCGAAGGCCGGGCGCGCGCGCTCGTCGTTGTCGCCTGTCCCGGTACGGTCCCCCATGTCGTTTCTTTCGATTCTCCTGCTCGGCATCGCCATGTCGACCGACGCCTTCGCCGCCGCCGTCGGCAAGGGCGCGGCGATGCAACGCCCACGCTGGGCCGACGCGCTGCGCGCCGGCCTGATCTTCGGCTGCATCGAGGCACTGACACCCGCGCTGGGCTGGGTGCTTGGCCAAGCCGCGTCCAAGTACGTGGTCGCCTTCGACCACTGGATCGCCTTCGGCCTGCTCGGCGCGCTGGGCGTGCACATGATCGTCGCCGGCCTCAAGCCGGAGTCCGACGCGCCCGACGAGGCCGCGCCCAAGCGTCACGGCTTCTGGAGCCTGGCCGCCACCGGGTTCGCCACCAGCATCGACGCGATGGCGGTCGGCGTCGGCCTGGCCTTCCTGGACGTGAACATCGTCGAGGTCGCGGCGATCATCGGCCTGTGCACGCTGACCATGGTCACCCTGGGCATCATGCTCGGCCGCGCGCTCGGCGCGCTCGCCGGCAAGCGTGCGGAGATCGTCGGCGGCGCCCTGCTGATCGCGATCGGCAGCACCATCCTGTTCGAGCATCTGCACGGCGCGGGGTGAGCGCCGCGGCGCCTGTTTCGGCCGGGATTGGGGATTCGGGATTGGGGATGTGCGACGACGGTGCGCGCCCATCTCGCCATGCCGGCGCCTTGGGTCAGGCCGGCCTGTCAGTGAAGTCCAGGTAGGTGGACAGGATGCAGTGATGGCACTGCGCAGCGCCACCCAGGGAGTTGGGTGCGCGGCGCGACCAACATCATGAGTTCTGCGGGAAGAATCCATAACTTGCCGTTGAAATTGATGGCGTGTTCGGGAAATCCTCACCAGCACCAAACCAACAACCAGGCATTACCCACTTGGAATCAGCGCCCCATGAAGAGGCGCCGATGCCATTTACTTCGCAACACCTTGCTGCGCATTAGAACTTGTACGTGGCACGCATCCAGTAGTAGCGGCCCAGCGTGTCGTAGGTGCTCACGTCGGTGTTCGCGTTCAACACGTTGTTCTGGTACATCATCGGCGGCTGCTTGTTGGTCAGGTTGTCCACGCCAAGATCCAGGCGCAGGTTGGCCCCGGCCATGTCGTAGCCCACCTGCAGGTTGTGGTACATGTAGCTGCCGTAGTCCAGCACCACGCCCTTGAACGCCGCATCGGCGGACATGTTCTGGGTCAGGTCGCCGCTGCCGACCTGCATCTTGCCGATCCAGCGCGTGGTCCAGCTCGCATCCCAGTTGCCCAGCTTCCAGCCGAGCAGGGCATGCGCGCGCCAGTGCGCGTAGTTGCCGTAGGACGAGTTGTAGCGGCCGGCCATGTGCACCACCGTGTCCCCGGTGTCGATGTCGTAGCGGTGCAGGTAGGTGCTGTCCACGGTCACGGTGAACTTGCCGTAGTCGGTGGCGGGCAGCGCGTAGCTCGCCCCCAGGTCGATGCCCTGGGTATTGAGCTTGCCGATGTTCACCACCGGCGTCTGGATGTAGTCGATGTTGCCGGCGCTGACGCTGCTGGCGGGATAGCGGTGGATGTAGCTGCAGTACGGGCTGTTGTTGTCGTTGTAGCAGAGATCGGCCACGGTCTGCGCGGAGATCGGCTGGATCAGATCATTGAGCTTGACCTTCCACCAGTCGAGGTTGACCGACAGGCCCGGCACGTACTCGGGGCTGTAGACCAGGCCGTAATCGAACGAGGTGCCCTTCTCCGGCTTGAGCTGGTAGCCGACATAGGTGGCACCGGACTTGATCGCGTTGGTCTGCGAAAGGCCCGTGCCGCTGAAGCCGGCCGGCACGCCGGCGCAGGCGTTGTCATGGCCGCTGCCGCTATAGCCGACGCACGGATCGATGAAGTTCGGCGCGTCGGCGGTAGGGCCCTGGTAGATGTCGGTGATGGTCGGCGCGCGGAACACCTGCGCCGCGGTGCCACGCACCATCAGGTCGTGGATCGGCCGCCATTCCACCTGGAACGAGGCGCTGTTGTTGCCCGAACGTACGCTGCTGTAGTCGGAGTAGCGATCGCTCAGCGTCAGGTTGAGCGCGCCGATCGGCGAGGACTGCTCCAGCACCGGCAGGAACAGCTGCGCGTAGGCTTCCTTGACGTTGAAGCTGCCGCTCAGCGGCGAGGCGCAGGCTTCGGAGGAGACCGCACAGGTGTTGTCGCTGTTGATCAGCGCGTTGGCCGACACGCTGGAGCTCAGGCTCTCCTTGCGGTACAGCGCACCGACCGCCAGCTGCGCGGCGCCGGCCGGCATGTCCCACAGGCTGCCGTTGGCGCTGGCTTCCCACTGGCGCATGATGGTGGTGGTTTCCTGGCGCGGGATCGACTCGTTGCTCTGCAGCCAGGCGACCGTGGTCGGGCTGCCCTGGTCGAGGATGTTGACCTGCCCGGCATTGATGGCGTTCTGCAGCGCGGCGTAATCGACGTAGCCGTGGCTCCAGTTGCGCTGGCGGTAGTGGCCGTAGTTGAAGTTGGCGTCCCACACCCAGCTGCTGTCGCCGATGCCGCCCTTCAGGCCGATCACGTCCTGGTCGGTGGCGGTGTCGTAGAAGCCTTCGCGCTGGCCGAGCGAGGTGAAGCGCGTCTGATACTCGTAGCCGTTGGGGCCGAACTCCACACCGAACGGGTTGTACGGATTGTTGGCGGCGATGGTGATGCCGTCGTTCTGCGCATCGAGCGGCAGCGGCGCGATCGCGAAGTTGGACATGGTGTGGTTGTGGTAGGCGTTGACGTACGCCTGCATCGAGTCGGTGATGTTGAAGCTGCCGAGCACGAAGCCGCCGACGCGCTGCTGCGGGGTCAGCAGCAGGTTCTGCGCCTCGTAGTTGTAGGAATCGGCCGAGGAGCTGTAGCACTTGTAGCCACCGCTGCCGTTGCCGGTCAGCGCGCCGTCGGCGGCGCAGCCGTTGGCCGCCAGGGTCGCCGCCGGCAGCTTGTAGTAGCCGGTCGGCGTGCGCGCGGAACCGCCCTTGTAGACGCTGCCGCTGGACAGGTACATCGCGTACTTGGAGAACGCGCGATTGGCGGTGGAGACCTCCTTCTGCTTGTTGTAGTCCAGGCCGACCACGACGTTGCCGCGGTCCCAGGTCTTGCCGAAGGTGAAGCTGCCGCCCTGGCGCGCGCCGTCGCCGCGGCTGGTCTGGCCATAGTTGGCCGAGACTTCGCCGCCTTCGAAGTTCTTGCGCAGGATGAAGTTGACCACGCCGCCGATGGCATCGGAGCCGTACATCGCCGAGGCGCCGACCTTCAGCACTTCGACGTGGTCGATCATGTTGGCCGGGATCGAGTTGACGTCGTTGTTCTGGATGCGGTGGCCGTCGATCAGGATCAGCGTGCGCTCGTCGCCGAGGCCGCGCAGCGAGATGGTCGAGGCGCCGTCGCCGCCGCCGTTGTTGACCTGCGGGTTGGTGGCGGCACCGGCGATACCGGGCAGCGCCTGCAGCAGATCGCCCAGGGTCTGCTTGCCGCTCTGCTGGATCTGCTGGCGATCGACCACGGCGACCGGGCTGGCGGTCTCCACGTCCACGCGACGCACCAGCGAACCGGTGACGGTGAGCTTGTCCAGGGTCACCGGCGCATCGCCGGACGCGGCCGCCGCCGGCGCGGCGCTCTGCGCATAGAGCGTGGCGGGAAGCGTCGCCATGGCCAGGCAAACGGCGTGGGCGAGTCTGTTCTTTGCTACGGACATCGGGAAGACCTCATGTGATGTGCGACAAGCGCCAGCGCTGCACGCAGGCGCGAAGCGTCCCGAACGCGCGGCTGCGCGGCGGGTGGAATGGATGCCTCGGGCCTGCGGTCCATTACAGGACCGTCAGGCACTTGTTAGTTTTTTATAAGAGGGGTGTTGTTTCGGTGTGCCAACGTGCGCCAGGGCCTGACAAAAACGCCACTGCAACCGGCTGCAGCGCACGCGGCGTCCTTACCGTTCAACCGGCAGACGGGAACGATTCAGGCAACCGCGCGGGACTCAAGCGCCGCGGTAATCCCAGCGCTGCAGGAACGGCTGCAGTACCGGCAGCACCGGGGCGAAGGCATCCTGGTAGGCACGCCAGCGGTCCAGGGCCTTGCGGTTGATGCCCTCCACCACCTGCGCGTAGCTCGGCGTGCTGATGAAGCCCTTGCCCTGCGCATGCCGCTGGAACTCCAGCAGGCGTTCCGGCTGCTCCAGGTGCAGGAACTGCCCCAACCGCGCCACCTGCGCCTGCGGGTCGGCCACCAGGTCCTCGTAACGCAGTTCCAGCGCGCGCGGCTGCAGCAAGGCGGCGTGATACAGCCAGAACTCCATCGCATCGGCATAGCCGCGGGCCAACCGCGGCAGGCTGGAACACAGCAGGGCGAAGGCCGGCGAGCGGAACGCCTGCATGTAGCAGCTCAGCAGCACGTCGCAGGGATGGCGCAACGCCAGGATCACCGGGGCCTCCGGGAACAGCCGCCGGATCAGCGGCAGACGCAGCAGGTTCAGCGGGTTCTTGTCGACCAGGCGCTGGCCCGGCTGCAGCTGCACTACCCCGCGCACCGCCTGCCAGTACTCGGCGCGCAACTCGGCGCAGGCGGCATCGTCGAGGTCGCCCAGCCCGTCCGGCCAGGCCACCCCGCGGGCCTCCAGGCGATCGGCCAGTCCCTGCAGGAACGGCCGCTCGTCCATCGCGACCAACTGCGGATGGGCGTCGAGCATCTGTTCCAGCAGGGTGGTACCCGAGCGCGGGAAGCCGACCACGAAGATCGGCGAGTCCGCCATCGCCGGCGCCTTCACCGGCCGCGCCGCGGCATGGCGCGCCGGGTCCCAGCGAGAACGCGCGACCGGCAACGGCGGCGCATCCGCCGCCGCCAGTTCCGGCACCAGCGCGGCCAGGCCGTCGACCTGGCCGGCGTGGCCCTGCGCGCAGGCATCCAGCGCTTCGTCATGCAGGCCCAGGCGGTCGCAGACCCGCGCCAGGGCGAAGAACAGATTGCTCTGCTTGCGCCGGTCGACCGCACTGCCGTCGGCCAGCAGCCCGCGCAGCAGCGCATGCGCCTGCTGCCAGTGGCCCTCGCGCATGGCCAGCACCGCCAGCGCGTTGGCAGCGTCCTGGCGCACGTCGGGGTCGTCGATCCGCTCCGGCGGCGGCAGCTGCGCGGCGGCCTCGCGCGCCTGCGGCAGGCGATTGGCGCGTTCGAGCACCAGCACCAGCCGCGACCAGGCCCGCGCCGGCTGTGCCATCGGTCCTTCGGCGCAGGCGCGCAGCAGCGTGCAGGCGACATCGGTCGCGCCGCCCTGCGACAGCAGCCAGGCCAGTTCCACGGTGGTGTCCGGACCCAGCGGCGGCCACTGCCGCCAGTCGGCGATCAGTGCCTGTACGCGCTGGAAGTCGCCGCATTCGTGGCAGGCCATCGCCGCGTGCACGCACAGCGGCGGGGCCTGCGGCGCCAGCGCATGCGCATCGAGCAAATGTTCGCGGGCAGCGGCGTAGTCGCCGGCGTCCATCGCCAGCAGGCCCAGATTGTGGTGCGGCAGCGGATCGTCCGGCGCCAGCGCGCGGGCGCGAAGATAGGCCTCGCCGGCCGGGCCGGGTTCGCCGGCCTCGCGCAGCGCCGTGCCCAGGTTGTTCCAGTGCGCCACTTCGTGCGGCTCGCGCTCGGCCAGCGCGCGGTACACGGCGGCGGCCGGCGCCGGCTGGCCCTGCATCTGCAGGCTCATCGCCAGCAGGCTGCTGGCCAGGACATCGTCGGGGCGCTGCCGCAGATAGGCGCGGGCACCGTGTTCGAGCGTCTGCGCCTGGCCGGCCTCCAGCGCCGCCAGCAGGTCCGGGAGCGAAGGCATCGCGGTGTCGTCCAGGGAGGTCATGCGCAGGCGGGTGGTGGGCGGTCCACCACCTTAGCCGCCGGCCCGCGCCGTGCGCCACGCCGGCCGCGCCGCCACTTGCCACACAGCGCATACATTGCCGTTACAAAAACACACGACGGTCCCTAGATCGGATCGTGATAGGCGGTGAGGAAGGCGCGCAGCGAGGCCGGCTTGACCGGCTTGGTCAGCAGCCGGTAGCCGCGCTCGCGGGCCTGCAGCTTCAGTTCGTCGCGGCCGTCGGCGGTGAGCAGCGCGCCGGCCACCGGCCCGGGCATCGCCGCGCGCAGCGCGTCCAGCGTCTCCAGGCCGTCGAGCCGGTCGTGCAGGTGGTAATCGACCAGCATCACGTGCGGCGCGCGCGCGGCCTGCGCCAGCGCCTCGTCGACGGTGCTGGCGCAGATCACCTCCACTTGCCAGCGGCCGAGCAGTGCGCGCATGCCGTCGAGGATCTCCTGGTCGTTGTCCACGCACAGCACGCGCAGTCCGGCCAGCGAGTCGGCGGCGGCCGCCGCGCGTGGCGCGCGTTGCTGCGCCTGCGCTGGCGGCGCCGCCCGCGGCACGCTGATGGAGAACATGCTGCCGTGGCCGACGCGGCTGCGCGCGTCCAGGTCGTGGCCGAGCAGGCGCGAGATGCGCTGGCAGATCGACAGGCCCAGACCCAGCCCCTGCTCGCCCCAGTCGAACGGCTGCTGGTAGCGCTGGAATTCGTCGAAGATCTGCTGCATGTGGTGCGGCGGGATGCCCGGGCCGGTGTCCCAGACCTGCAACTCCAGCGCCGCGCCGCGGCGGCGCATGCCCAGCACGATGCGGCCCTGGCGGGTGTAGCGCAGCGCGTTGGCGAGGAAGTTCTGCAGCACCCGGCGCAGCAGCCGGCGATCGCTGCGCACCCACAGCGGGCGCGCGTACACGTGCAGCCGCAGGCCGCGGCCGGCGGCGATCGGGCTGTACTGCGCGGCCAGTTCGCGCAGCAGCAGGCCGGCATCGACGTCCTCGATGGTCGGGCGCAGGCCGCCGGCATCCAGCCGCGACACGTCGAGCAGGCCGTCGAGCAGTTCCTCGGCCGCGCGCAGCGAGGCGTCCACGCGCTCGGCCAGGTGCCGCTGCTCCTCGCTCTGATGCGCATCGCGCAAGGCCGAGGCGAACAGGCGTGCGGCGTTGAGCGGCTGCAACACGTCGTGGCTGATCGCGGCCAGGAAGCGGGTCTTGGACTGCTGCGCCAGCTCGGCCTCGCGCGAGCGATCGGCCACGCGCTGCTCCAGGGTCTCGTTGGCTTCAAGCAGCGCCTGTTCGGCGCGCTTGTAGTCGGTGATGTCGTTGTAGCTGGTGACGTAGCCGCCGCCGGGCAGCGGCTGGCCGCGCATCTCGATCACCTTGCCGTCGCTGCGGGTGCGTTCGAACACGTGCGGGGTGCCGGCGCGCATGTGCGCGATGCGGCGGGCGATCTGGTCCTCCACCTCGCCGCCGCCGAGTTCGCCGCGCTCGGCGTTGTAGCGGATCAGGTCGGCGACCGGCCGGCCGACGTAGAGCATGCCGTCGGGGTAGCCGAACATCTGCTGGTAGCGGCGGTTCCACGCGGTCAGGCGCATCGCCGGATCGACCACGCTGACCCCGGCGCTGATGTTCTCCAGCGTGGTGGAGAGGATCTCGCGGTTGAAGCGCAGCTCCTGCCCGGCCTCGTCGAGCACCGCCACCACCTCGCCCAGATCCATGCCCGAGCCGCGCAGCAGGCTGGTCAGCACCAGGCGCGCGGAGGCCGCGCCGATCGAGGCGGCGAGCAGGCGCTCGGTGAACTGCACCCAGGCGCGGTCGGCCACGGCATTGGGTTGCGGCTCGCGGCCGAGCAGTTGCGCCTGCTCGGCAAAGGCGCGGCGGGCGTGGCGTTCGCCGACCATGCGCTCGGCCAGCGCCTGCAGATCGACCACGCGCACCTGCCCGAGCCAGTCGCCGGCCACCGCCGGGCGCTGCGAGTACGGCTCCAGGAACGGCGCCGCGCGCAGGCGCTCGTCCAGGCCCGGCCGCCAGCGTGCCGACACCAGCATCATCGTGCCGACGTTGACCAGCAGCGACCAGAACGTCCCGTGCGCCAGCGGGTCCCAGCCGCTCATGCCGAACAGCTGCTGCGGGCGCAGCCAGGAGATGCCGAACGGCCCGTCCAGCAGCCAGGCCGGCGCCAGCCAGCCGGCCTGGGTCAGCGCCGGCAGCAGCAGCGTGTAGATCCAGGTGGCGAAGCCCAGCACCATGCCGGTCTCCACGCCCTTGCGGCTGGCGCCGCGCCAGTACAGACCGCCGATCACCCCCGGCGCGAACTGCGCCACCGCGGCGAAGGCCATCAGCCCGTACGAGGCCAGCGTCGTGTCGTTGCTGCTGCTGCGGTAGTAGCCGTAGGCGATCAGCGCCAGCAGCAGGATCGCCAGGCGGCGGATCCACAGCACCTTCGAGGCCACGTCGGCACCGGCCGCCTGGTGCCCGCGGCGGCGCAGCAGCACCGGCATCACCAGGTCGTTGCTGATCATCGTCGCCAGCGCGATGCTGGAGACGATGACCATGCCGGTGGCGGCGGAGAACCCGCCCACGTAGGCAACCAGGGCCAGCGCGGTGCGGCTTTCGGCGAGCGGCAGCGCCAGCACGATGCTGTCGTCGGCCACGTCGCCGCCGCCGAACAGCGCGATGCCGGCCGCGGCGATCGGCACCACCATCGCCGAGATCAGCACCAGGTACAGGCCGAACAGCCAGCGCGCCTTGCGGATGTCGCCGACGTCGCTGCACTCCACCACCGCCACGTGGAACTGCCGCGGCAGGCACACCAGCGCCAGGAAGCTGAGCAGGGTCTGCGAGATGAAGCCCACCGGCGGGGTGTTCTGGAACAGCGTGCGCGCCGACTGCAGCACCTGGCCGCCGTCGCGCACGGACAGCCACACGTAGGCGAATACGCCCACCGCCACCATCGCCAGCAGCTTCACCACCGACTCCAGCGCGATCGCCAGCATCATGCCGTGGTGGTGTTCGGTGGCATCGACCTGGCGGGTGCCGAACAAGGTGGCGAACAGCGCCATCCCCAACGCCACGTACAACGCCGGGTCGGCGTAGAACGGCGCACCGGCGCTGGACTGGCCGCTGAGCACCTGCAGGCTCATCGCCACCGCCTTGTACTGCAACGCCAGGTACGGCACCACGCCGACCAGGGCGATCACCGCCACCAGTGCGGCCAGGCGCCGCGAGCGGCCGAAGCGCGAGGAGATGAAGTCGGCGATGGACACCGTGTTCTCGCTGCGCGCGATCAGCGCCAGGCGCTCGACGATGCGCCAGCCGAACAGCAGCATCAACAGCGGGCCCAGATAGATCGGCAGGTAGCCGGCGCCGTTGCGCACTGCGCTGCCGACTGCGCCGTAGAACGTCCACGACGAGCAGTACACGGCCAGCGCCAGGCTGTACACCGCCGGCCGCAACCATGGCCGCTCCGGGTACAGCGGACGGCGGTCGCCCCACCACGCCACCGCGAACAGCAGCGCCGCATAGCCGACCGACACCAGCAGCAGGATCCAACTGGAAACCAAAGGCGAGCCCCCACGACGATGCGTGCAGTCTAGAGCGTGCGCTGGGTTTCGGCGTAGTCGGGGGTTCGGGTCGTTGCGTCTCGCTCGGGCTGCGCGTGCACCGGGCTGGTTGCCGCGATACTGTTGCTGTTGCTGTTGCTTTATGGCCCCCCGGGCGCGGCAGCCACGGCGGGGTGTGCTTGACCAGCCTACGGCTGTGGTGGAGCACTTCTTTTGGTTACTTTTCTTTGCACAAGCTAAAGAAGCGCTTCTCAGCAGCCGAAGGCTGATCAAAGTAACTCGCCGTCAGGGCGAAAGTCGTTGCTGTTGCTTTTAAGCTTCTAAGCGCAAAAGCCACGGCAACCACCATAGCCAGGGCAAAGGCAAAGCTTTCGCCTTGCGGCGAGTTACTTTTCTTTGCTTGTGCAAAGAAAAGTAACCAAAAGAAAGCACACCCTGCCTCGCGCCCTCCGCGCTGCGCGCTCCGGGTCCGCGTCCAGCCCGGGGATCCGCGGAAGGGGCTTGTCTGCTTCGCAGCCAAGTCCGGGGCAGTCGCCTCACGGCGCCAGCCCGCCCGCCGGGGCGAAGCAGTGCTTCGCCTTTTTCCGGCGAGCCCTGCCCCTGCCGCGGACGGCGCACGTCCCTGTGCGCCGCCCCTTCGGGGTTTTTCCCCGGGCTGGCCGCCGCTTCGGAAGGGAACCCGGTAAGTCAAAAGCAACGGCCAAAACAACGGCAACGGCAACGGCAACGGCAACGGCAATAGCCATCATGGGCTGCAAGCCCTGCGTAGGAGCGGCTTCCGCCGCGACGAACGAAGCCGCGATGGTCTCTAGACCCACGCGCCACGTCGTACCTTGCGCCCTATCCCTCTCCAAAAAATGCGCTCCTCCCATGTCAGCACTCGCCTCACGCGCCGGCGTGCCGTGTCCAACCCAGGCAATATCCCATCCGCCACCAGCCACCGCAGCGCGACCGGCGCTCGGGCTAAGATGCGCGCGGTGACCACCTGCGCCCGCCCTCGCTGATGTCCTGCATCCCGGCCGCCTCGCCGACGCCCCCGCCGTCGCTGCAACAGCAGACGCAGCGCCTGCACACGCAGGTGCAGCAGGCGCAGGCGCGCCAGGCGCAAGCCGAGGTGGAAGTGGAGCGGCACCTGCCGGCCGTGGAGCAGGCGGTGGCCACGATCCGGCGCCGCTTCATTACCCATGCCCGGGCAGCGGCGCGGGCGGCGGTGCGGCGCGAACGCCGCCGCGCCTGGGGACCGGCACTGCTACTGCGGCCGCTGCTGCCGGACTGGCGTTGGCGGGCGGCACTGCTCGGCCTCCTGCTGCTGGTACTGCCATGGACGAGCGCGCACTGGCTGGGCGAGACGCGCGGCTTCCTGGACTGGTGGCGCCAGGTCGGCCCGCACGGCGATGGCAGCCTGCTGCTGCAAAGCCTGCTGCCTTCGCTATTGGCGTACGGCCTGCTGGTCGCCGCCGGTGCACAGTTGCTGGCCTGGCACCACAGCCATGCCGAGCGGCGCGCGCTGCACGCGTTCGCACGCATGCCGCTGGCGCTGGTACAGGTGGCCGACGCGGCGCAAGGCGATGCGGCCTCCATGTACACGGTCACCCGCGCACCATGGCCGCAGCGTGCCTTGCATGGCCGCTGGTCCATTCCCGCCATGCATGGCGATCTGTCCGGCGCGCGCCTGCTGGCATTGCATGACGGCGCTGCCGAACCGCGCCTGCTCGCCTTGATCGTACTGCCCGGCACCGACCACGCCGCGGCCTGCATCGTCCTCGACCATGCCGTGACCGAGACCGCGCCGCAGGCGCTGCACGCCATGGCGCTCGCGCTCGCGCAGGACGCCGTGGAGGATGCGGCCCCGATCGCCGCGCTGCACGATCACGTGCAGGCCTGGGAGACCGCGCGCGCCCAGCAACGCGCGCTGCAGCAGCGGCTGCAGAGCCTGGATGCGGTGCAGCGGCACTGGGCCGACATCGCCCTGCCCGACGCCACGCTCGACCAGATCCTGAAACTGGTCGACCTGTTCGTGTCCGGACGCGCCCCGGCGCCGAAAGGCATGCTCCTGCACGGGCCGCCGGGCACCGGCAAGACCCTGATCGCGCGCAAGCTGGCGCGCCATGCCGGCTGCCATTTCGAGGCGCTGGGCGTGGCCGATCTGAAGGCCGCGCACATCGGCCACACCGGTCCCAAGGTGCAGGCGATCTGGCAGCGCTGCCGCGAGCGCGCACCGGCGATCCTGTTCATCGACGAGTGCGAAAGCGTGTTCGCGCGCCGCGGCGGCGCCGACAGCGACAGCTTCGGCGCCGAGCTGGTGCAGACCTTCCTCGCCGAATGGGACGGCTTCCACGCCGCGCATGGGCAGGTGCTGGTGATCGGCGCGACCAACCGCCCGGCGCTGCTGGACGACGCGATCCTGTCGCGCTTCACCGCCAGCATCGCCATCGGCCTGCCCGACGCCGCGGCGCGTGCCCGCATCCTCGGCGCCGAACTGCGGCGTGCCGGTTTCGCCCTGGAGCCGGATACGCAGGTGATCGCCGACAGCAGCGGCCTCTCCGGCCGCGACCTGCACACGCTGGTCGCGCGGGTCGCCGCCGAGTGCGTCGACGGTACGCTCGACAACGCCACCCTGCTGGCGCAACTGCGCGCGCTGCGTGGCAAGGGTTCCACTGCCGTCGCCACGCTCGGGTGGGACGACATCGTGCTGCCGGCCGCCACCGTCGAGGAGTTCGTCGGCCTGGGCAAGGAACTGCGCAATGCCGAAACCCTGGCCACGCTGGGCGTGCCGGTGCCGCGCGGCATCCTGATGGTCGGCCCGCCCGGCACCGGCAAGACCCAGGTCGCGCGCATCCTCGCCAGCCAGTCGGGCCTGGCCTTCATCGCCCTGAGCAGCGCCGACCTCAAGGCCGGCTACCTCGGCCAGTCCGGCCAGCGCGTGCAGGCCGCGTTCGAGCGTGCGCGGGCGCAGGCGCCGTGCATCGTGTTCGTCGACGAACTGGACATCGTCGCGCCGGCGCGCGGTGCCGACGGCGACGACGCCTTCACCCGCGAGATCGTCGGCCAGTTGCTGCAGGAACTGGACGGCGTCGCCAGCCACACAGGCCAGGTGTTCCTGCTCGCCGCCAGCAACCATGCCGCCGCGATCGACCCTGCGCTGCTGTCGCGACTGGACCGGCAGATCGCCATCGTCTTGCCCGACCACGCGGCGCGTACCGCCATCGTCGCGCGCCTGCTGCACGGCAAGCCGCTGGATCTCGACGCCGACGCGGCGGCGGCCTGGATCGCCGATCGCAGCGAAGGCCACTCCGGTCGCGACCTGCAGAACTGGATCAGCCGCGCCATGCGCCGCGCCGTCCGCCGCGCCCTGCAGGACAGCGACGACGCCTCCGGTACGCGGCTGCAGTGGGATGATCTGGTCGAGACGGCGGGGGCTTCGGTGTAGGTGCTTCGGGCTGGTCGGCGTGGCGCGTGACGGCTGACTGGCGGGCTGAAGCATGCCGCCCCGGGTCTTTCCGGGAAGATACGACCGGAAGCATGACGGCTTCATTTGTCGCGGCGAATAACACCTCCAATTTTGATGGGGTGTGTCCCTTGTAGGAGTGGCTTTAGCCGCGACAGGGCATTCCTGGGGATACCTGTCGCGGCTAAAGCCGCTCCTACGAGACAGTGGCGCATCCGGCCACATCTGGCAGAAGGGAACGTGCGCTCGAGTCGATCCAAAGTGCGACATGTGGCTTTTTGAAATGCATCGGCCTGACATGCTTGGCCGACCATATGAAACATTTGAGTAGTGCAACAAGACGAACAACGCGTAAGCGCGGAGAGAGAATCCAGCCACCGAATGTGGCAGCGTGCCTCCACGGTGTTCGGCCGGAATCCTCTATGGGAGGGGCTTCGGCCCCGACGCGGCTGGCCAGACGGAGCCAAGCGCTCAGCGACTCAGCAACGCGATAAACACCAGCCCTCGGCGAGCGCAGCTAAACCCGCACCAACGGCACCGAACGCACTGCATGCGCACGCAACGCTGATCCAGGCATCATGCGCAAAACACCGCCAGGAAACGCACCACGTGACACAGCTCGCCTCGTCCCCGCCCCCGCACGCCGAAGCCATCGTCGTGATGGGCGTGTCCGGCAGCGGCAAGACCAGCGTCGCCCAGGCACTGGCGGCGCACTACCGGCTGACCTTCCTGGATGCAGACGATTTCCACAGTGCTGCCGCCAAGGCACAGATGGCGCACGGCATTCCGCTCAGCGACGCACAGCGCGCGCCCTGGGTCGCGGCCCTGGCGCAGCGCCTGCGCGCATCGGTGGATGCCGGACAAAGCGTGGTGCTGGCCTTCTCCGGGCTACGCAAAGCGCATCGGCAACAGTTGCGCGATACAGGCGTGCCGATGCGCTTCGTGTTCCTGCACGCGGCCGCGCATGTGATCGCCGAGCGCCTGGCCGCGCGTCACGGCCACTTCATGCCACCGACGCTGCTGCAGAGCCAGCTCGACACCTTGGAGCTCCCGCTGGACGAGCCCGACGTCATTTCGGTGGACGTGGACGCACCGTTCGCCACGGTCGTGGCCGATGCCATCGCGCAACTGGATGCAAGCGCCGCCATCGCCTAGCGCGTTCCTCGTCGGTACATCCTCAACCATGCACGCCGGGTTTGTGGCGGTGATGACGCAAGCTGCCCGTCGTAGGAGTGGCTTCAGCCGCGACGAACGAAGCGAAGGCACCTGAGACATGCTTTCCTAGCCGAACCGACGCGCCTTCCGTCACAACCGCATTGCGTGTCTTTGGCTTGTGACGTCGGGCAAGGCGCCGGCATTCCTGCAGCTTGTAGGACGACGATGCCTACAAGCGCCACACTACCGGCGGCGCTTCGTCCGACCCGCCACGAAGCGCGACACGTTCGGCTCGTCGGGCACGTGCCAGCGCCACGGCGCGTCCGTCGCCTTGCTGATGCCGACCCGCTGGGTGACAACCGGCGCGGTCGGCGGCGGCGTCCCGTCCTGGCCTAGCCACAGGCGCGACTGTCGCGTGGTCAGGTCCAGCCCATTGTCCGCACCGGATACACCCAGCGCCTTGGCCAGGCGCCCCGGCCCACGGGTGAGATCGGCCGCGCGCACCGCGCCGCGTGCCAACTGCATCGCCTCGATCCCGGCCACCGGCGCCAGGGCGCGAATCAGCACCGCATGCCCCGGCGCACCGCCACACACTGCGTTGAGCGCCCAGTGCATGCCGTAGATGAAGTACACATACAGATGTCCGGGGGGACCGAACATCACTCGCGTGCGCGGGGTCATGCCGCGGAACGAATGCGCCGCCGGATCCTCCGCACCGCAGTAGGCCTCCACCTCGACGATACGCCCGCAGCGACCGTCGGCGGTGACGAGCAGCTTGTTCAACAGTTCCGGCGCCACCACACGGGCATCACGCGCATAGAACGCACGTGGCAAGGGCTTAGCGACAAGCAGATTCATCCAGTAAGTCTAAGCCCTGCGGCAGAGTCGCTGAGTGAGCCGCGACGATGCATTTCGAGCATCGTGATTCTTCCAACCGAATGCTGAGTCTGCCAACGGCGCGGCATGCCGCCCGTGTGGGAGGGACTTCAGTCCCGACGCAGGAGGTCTCCAGAATCACGATCTTCTTCCTCGTCTCCGATGACGCACCACGCATCGCGGTGAACGGTGGCGGCTCTCTGACCGAGGCAGCGGCCGGGGTGCGGAGCGTGTTCGACCGCTGCGACGGCGACTGAGTTTTACCAGTCATGCCACCACCGCATCAGGGCGCAGGGCACATCGCATGCCCCGCCCCGATTCTGCTTGAGGCAACGCCAAGCATCGTCCGCATCTCCGACCTGCCCCACTCACTCCTGCGGAACGTTCAACTCCTTCAGCAATTGCGGTGCCGGATACACCTTGGCCATCAACCAGCGCAGGTAGCGCATGTCCACATGGATCGCGCGCTTGTAGCGCGGGTCGTACCACCAACTGGCGCTGACAGCCTCCCAGTTGCTGTCGAAGTTCAGCCCGATTAGCTCGCCGCGCGCATTGAGCACCGGCGAGCCGGAGTTGCCGCCGGTGGTGTCCAGGTTGGTCAGGAAGTTCACCGGCTGGGTCTTCGACTGCGGATCGACCGTGCTGCCGAAGTCGCCCTTGGCGATCGCCGCCAGCAGCGGCTTGGGCGCATCGAACGGCTCCTTGCCGGTGTTCTTCTCGACGATGCCGGCGACCGTGGTCAGCGGCGCGAAGCTGACCGCATCGCGCGGCGCCAGCGGCTCGACGCGGCCATAGCTGATCCGCAGCGTGCTGTTGGCGTCCGGATACACCGCACGCCCCTGCTGCTTGCGCCAGGCGAACAGGGCACGCATGTAGGCCGGGCGCAGCCGCAACTGCTCACCTTCGCGCGCCTTGCGCTCGTCGTCCAGCCGCAGCTGCGCCGGCACCAGCATGACGGCCAACGTCAGCAACGGATCGGCCGCAGGCGCCTTGCCTTCACGCGCGGCAGCGAAGCGAGACAGGCGCTCGGCCTCGGTGCCCAGCGCGGTGTCGGCATAGGCCTTGTCCAGCGCCGCCTGCAATTGCGCCGGCGTCCGCCCGAACGCCGCATCGAACTCCGGCACCCGCTGCGCCTCCGGCAGTTGCTGATAGCGGATCAGCAGCGTCGTCAGCAGCGCCTTCTCCACGGTGGGCGAATAGCGCCGCTGCACCTGCTTGAGCATGCCCTCGATCAGCGCCAGGTCGCGCTGCTGATAGCCGCTCTCGCGCTGATCGTCGGGCTTGCTTGCCTCCAGCCGCAGCCGCTCCAGGGTCAGGGCCGAACGCAGCGCCTGGGTCTGCGTGGCAACCAACCCCAGCAACAGGTCGCGCTCGCGCAGCGCCGAAGCCTGACCAAGCAGCTTCTGCAGCGCGGCGATGTCGCGCGCGTCGCTGCCATGCGTAGCCGCGAGCATGCCGCGCTCATCCTCCGCGCGCAAGCGAACCGCATCGCTGCGCTGCAGCCCTTCCAGTTCGCCAGCGGCCCGCTTGCGGTTGTTCTTAAGCGACTGCAGCTGCGACGCGTAGCGCGTGCGCGCCTCCGCATCGGCCTTGCCCGACGCCTCGATCACCTCGATCAACTGGTCCAGCACCGCCACCCGCTGCGGCAGCGTCGCCCCCACCTGCTCGGCGAACTCGGCCCCCGTGCGATGCCGATAGGTGATGCCCGGATACCCAGCCAGCATCGCGAAATCGCCGGCCTTCGGCCCATCGGTGGCGATCTGCAGATGCGCCGGCGGCTGGTAGGGCACGTTGTCGGCGCTGTAGTCCGCCGGCTTGCCGTCCTTGCCTACGTAGGCGCGCAGCAAGGTGAAATCGCCGCTGTGCCGCGGCCACATAAAGTTGTCGATCTCGTCGCCGTAATTACCGATCGCCCGCGGCGGCGCATACACCAGGCGCACGTCACGCAGCTCCAGCTGGCGGATCCGGTAGAAGTCCGTGCCGTAATACATGTTGGCGACACTGCAGCGCACCCCAGCCTCGCGCTCGCAGTCGGCAACGATCCGCTTGCTCGCCGCATCCACCGCATCGTAGTAGGCGCGCCCCGTCTTGCCCTTGGCCGACCCCAGCACCTGATCGGTGACCTTGTCGAAGCCCACCGTCACCAGCACCCGGAAATCGGGATTGGCCGCGCGCTCGTCGGCGCGATCCCGCGCGATGAACCCGTTCTCGATCAGGTTCTCCTTCGCTGACGTGTTGTACTGGATCACTCCATAGGCGACGTGGTGATTGGTCAACAGCAACCCGTCCCCGGACACGAAGGCCCCGGTCCCACCTCCGACTTTGACCACCGCACTCAACGGCGGATGGGTCACCTCGGCCAACACCTGCGGATCACCCTGGAAGCCTGCTTCGCGAAGTGGCTTGGCTAGCTCCGGCATCTGCGATGGCATCCACATGCCTTCGTCGGCATGGGCGGTGGTGGTCGCGGTGGCGATAAGAGCGAGGCTTAGGGTGAGAGAGGCAACGAGGCAGTTTTGCAGGGCCATACGATCTTTGAGGCTAAATAAATGCTTCTACCTTAGCTCGAGTGGCATAGGGCGACAACTGGTTCAATTCGCGTACCAAGCTTGCCACGCTGTGATTACTTTAGCCGCAGCCCACACCGCGGACCTAGTAGAGTGATCCAGCCTCAAACTCGCCTGACTCATAAGCGATATGTCGAGCCATTTTATATTGTGAAATCCCGGCTACTTTCTATTTAGATCTTCCACCACGCGGCTTATAAACCTAATGACCTGCATCGTGTCGAAAAATTTTCCGCTTGTTCCTGTCACCGGTATCAAAGCTTCTCCACCGCTTGTGAGCTGAATTGAGACGCACAAGTCGTTTTTTCCATAAGGCACGGAAGCCCTCTTTATTTCGTCATACCTTATTTTTCTTATTGCCAAGTCCTCAACCCATGCTAATCCATCAAAAAAGAAAGCAACATTACCGACACTATCCGATTTGTTTTGATAAATTCCGATGAATTCACCAAGTGATACGGCACTAAATTCTTTTGGAATTGCAGGGCTTTCCGCTGAACTAATGAAGTTGCATGTTTCACGTAAAATTCTGCGCGCGCGAATATATGGATTCATAGGCAGATCTAATCGCTCACTTCAATGAAATTGTTATAGTTTCGTTTGCACCTTCTGATACCACGTTGTAGCGCCTTGCCAAAAAGTCAAACAACTTCTCATTAGCAAAAGATGCTTCTATTCGGAGCGAAGTTGCCCCCGTAGCCCTTGCGGTTTCAACCATGTTATCAACAATTCTGTACGGATTTAATATCCGCCCTTCCAGCATATCGACGCGCATTGTTGCAACACCATCTTTTACTGTAAAAGCTCCTCTAAGTTCCGTTACTGTACCTTTTACTCCTAGGTCAGCGACCCGCAACTCTCTTGAAAAATTTGATGCTCCCTCAAACCAGAAAAATCCTTTTCCCGCCAATCCCGCCAGTTTAAAGGGGGCGCCCTCGGGCGTGTCCATCAGCGGATAATATATATCGTGCCAAATCGCCCCGAAATCAGTAAGACTTCCGTCTCCGGTAAACCAATTTCTATCTGTAATCCAACTCCAACTGGAATCAGTTGTAGGCGTTACAGTGATTGTGTCCATATTTGCGACAGGGATGGTAGGTTCTGAGTTCCCATCCTTGTCCTTCCCGAGCCTTCCGTCTGGATCGATATATCTATATGGGTTGTTCCCGCCGTACCAGTAGCGATTGAAGTTGGCTCCGTTTTGACTACCTATAGGGTCGCTACTTAGGAATCGGCCAACTGCAGGATCATAATATCGTTGTTGCATATACGTCAGGCCGGTTATTGCGTCCCCAATGTGACCAGCGTACGCAACATCATCCGACAATGGGCGATTCAGAATACTTCCATAAGGCTCATACTCACTCCGCTCGACGACATTGCGGTCCTTGTCAGTCACCAATACAGGAGATCCCAGCCCATCCGTATGGATATAGCGGACCGTCTGTGCCGAGGCGCCGAAGGCGATGAGCAATGAAAGGCCGGCTGCAGCCATCAGGCGCAGTGCCGCACAAATCCCCTGGAAATTTGACATTACTCGTCCTTGCGAGTTGGAACCATAGATGCGCGATGTATAATTGACTTTTCTCGTAGAAGTCGAATCGACAACGCTTCCCCTAGCAACATTACTGTGCAACGTACCCAACGAAATCTACGGTGCAGACTCCGCCAGAGCCGGCTTACTTCAAGTAGACCTCAACGATGTCGCAGCCATTGGTCTGCACATCGATCTTGCGCTTATTCACTAACGCCGTCATCAAGACGGCCAGCAACGCCTTGCCACCTGGTTGGTCGTCTTGAAAATGCAGGACTTGGGTCCCGGATGTGGACTTGCATTCCGCTGGCGTGTCTGACAGCCAGACAAAATGGTCAGCATGGGCCTGATATGTGCCCAGTTGTACGACGTCGACATTCTGCATCGACTCGTTTGCCGATGCTGGCCCACTCAGGCTGGCAAACAGCAACAACGTGGCCCATGTCGTTCTCATAGCTCGTTCTTCTCTTCCGTTAATTGTTGTGCTTTTCAGATGGCTGGCTCGCTTGCATCCTACCCAGTCAATCAACCATGTAGATGAACTTTCCGGTGCACGACGTATCGTTGTCGTCCATGATCAAGGTCACGCGTTTCCCACTGACGAATGCCGACATCAACATCGCGTAGATCGCCTTGTTGTTTTCCTGCTCCTTTGCCCAATAAACCGGCTTTCCGGCGGGGCACGTGGCATTCCCCTCGCTAAGGAGAAAAGGGATCTGGGTAGGCATGTAGGTCGCCTCGATCTGCGTCACCTTGCCCGTGATGATCTGCAAGGCACTCGCCGAATCGCTGTAAGACATCCAGAGCAGCGCACATCCCAACATCAAGATCAAACGCATAAAAGCTCCCCATTAAGAAATTAAAGATTAGATTGCGGATGCCGTTCTTCCGGCACCGCAACCTTCAACTGTTCAGCAGCAGCTGATACAACAGCGGCACGATGTCCACCGCAGGCCGCTGGTCATGCGTCACGTTCGAGGCCGCGGTGCAGTTGCCGTCAGCCGTGCAAGCGGTCACGCGGTACGAATAGATTCCTGCCGGCCTGGCCAACGAGGTCCAATTGCCCTGGCTGCCGTCATACACCGCAGTCCAAGTGACACCGTCCACGCTCTCTTCCACCACATAGCGGGTCGCGCCGGAGACTGGGTTCCAGTTGACGTAGTCCTTGACCGAGAGCGCCTGCCCTAGCGGCCAGTCGGCTTCGGCGACCAGGCTGCCACCCAGCATGATGTAGTCGGTAGACTTGGACTGGCGCTGGTTCTTCTGGAAACGCAGTGCTCCGGACTGGTCGTACAACGAGCCGATGTTGCCAGCGCTCTGCAGCGCCAGCGTGCGACGACCAAAGCCGTCGTAGCGGTAGGTCTCCTTGCCGGTCGCCTGACGCAGGCGGTTGCCGTAGTCGAACACGAAGGCCTGGCCATTCTTGTTGCTGAGGTTGCCCTGCGGGTCATAGCTCATGCCGATGACCGTACTGCCGCCGCAACTGCCGGTCTTGACGTTGGTGAGCTGCCAGTTGGTGCCGTAGCAGTAATAGTGATCGCGGCCCGGCGCAACGACGTGGGTCAGGTTGTCGAGCACGTCGTAGCTGTAGGTAGCCGTGCCGAACATCGGCGACTCAGCCTTGATCAGCCGATCCATGCCGTCATAGGTCATGGTGCGGTTGCCGCGCTGGTTACGCCCGGTGGCGCCGTCGCTGATGCCGGCTACATTGCCATTCGCATCGTAGTCGTAGCCGTCGTTGAGGAAGGCGGTACCGCCATAGGCATCCTGGCTGGTGTCCGGCAACTGACGCGCGTTCTGTGTCAGGGTATGGACGATGCCGTTGCCGTAGGTGAACTGCTTGATCGCGCCGTTCGGATAGTAGCTCACGCCGGTGGCGTAGCTGCCGGCCTTAGTCGGCTGGCCCAGGGCATTGGGCGCATAGTCCACGGTCTGTCCCGACGGATAACGATGTGCGGCGAGATTACCGTTGGCATCATAGGCGTAGCCCAGCGCCCAAGTCTCGCCATCGGCCTGGCCCTGGCTTTCGGCGATCAACAGGCGACGCTTGTTGTATGCATAGCTGTTGTATGTGGCGACACCATTGTTAAGCGTGGTGATCTGCTTGACCGCGCCATCCGGCCAGTAGATCCACGCTTGATTGCCATTACCATCCGGAAAGCTACGCGACCTGATTCGGTTGCGCACGTCGTAGCTACGATCGACCCGGCGCCCAGAGGCGAAGGCCGCATCCGCGTCGCACGATGTAGTACTTGGCAGCGCCAAGCCAGCCGCGCTCCATACCATATTGCCTACGGCGTCATAGCCATTGGCGATAGCGCCAGTTTCTGGCTCTACCGTTTTGCAAAGTTGCTGATATGCGTCATATACGTAACTTCGAGTAAGCGAATAAACACCGTTAGCATCTCGACGCCGTACAGAAACTGGCTTTCCAAAGATGTCGCGCGCAATCTCAGTGACACCACCTTCTGGATGCTGAACCCAAACGGGGATATCATAGGCCGGCTTATCAAAGATCTGATAGCCAGTTAACGTTATATTGCCTCTCGGATCAGTCACACGAATTTGGTTGCCGGGCAAATATTCCGTAACAGTCTTCAAAGCTTCTGATCCCGAATCTTGCGATACAACGACCTTGCGTCCAAGCGCGTCATAGTCACTCCATACGCCGGTGTTCACCTGCGCTGTGTCACTAGGATATGACGCGAATTTGAGACGCCCTGCGTAGTCGTATGAAAATCTTTGATAGCGTTGGCTTGAGCCCTCATTTGCGAGATCGACTTCACGCGTAAGAACTGTACGCAGCAAGGCATCAAAGTAGGTTACTTTGCGATAGTTCCCTGCGGAAACAGTTCGCCGCCAATGGCCGGCGGGCAGCCCATATTCAACTGACGCTATTTGTTCAAGCGCCTGATTCGTATCGTTCCAATTTGTAATGTCATTGCCTTGGTAAGATACTTTTACAAGCCTTCCCATTACATCATAGCTGTAGCCTGTAAGGTAGCCGTTTTCATCAGAAAGTGAAGTTATCAATCCATAGTCATTGACAGTTGTTGATACAGAGCTATTGTCAGGGAACAATATGGACTGTGGAACGCCCCGCTTCCAGTTATAGAAGTTCGTGACGCCGTTGTTTGCGTCAACGATGTTGGCTAAGGTTCCGTCGCCGTTATAGTTCAAGGTTTGTAGAAGCCGCCCAAAGCTCCAAATCTGCTTTGGCATTGCATTAGCGTCGTAAACCACTTTGGATTCCACAGCCCCAGTGTCATCATTAGTTGCCTTGGATTTATTGCCCAAGATCCATTTTGAATAATCATCATAATACTCAATGGAATCTTTTCGAGCATACCAAGGGCTATAACGGGACGAAGCGACGGGTCGCCCAAAGTTATCGAAAGTGCTTATCAAGTACTCATAGACTGTGCCAGCCTGATTTACGGTTTTTCTGGACGACGGGGAAACCTCTACTGCCTGTCCATCGTTCATTATGTCCAAAAAAACTGTTCCGATTTTTTTTGGCCAAGAACCAGATCCAGGAGCAGCATAGCCAAAGTCAGTTGCCCTTAGAATGGCCGATCCAACCGCACTGGTATATTCTTCGACGCGCAACAGTTGGCCCTCAGAATAATCAAGTCGATTGCTCGAAATGTATCTTGAGGTGGCACCATTCGGATCTGTCACATCGGTCGACACAGTGTTTGTGCATCCCGAATTGCAATCCTTTTCCCAGCTGTTATTCGGGCCGGAATAACTATACGACCATTTTTGAGGTGAAATGCCGGGTCCAGAAATTGTCTTGCTCAATATTGCGCTTACTGTATAAAGATTAAATTTTTTCAGGTATGAAGGCTCACCATTGGGCCCACCACCGTTGCAAACATACTCTGCATGTGATCGCCCCCTAACGATCGAACCTAATACAAATGTCGCAACCGCCCCAGAAGGGTGGCGCACTGTTCCGCTCTTGGTTCCTGAATTTTGAGTTGCGACAGGAGCACAAGCATTCGGGTAATAAGAAACTACTGATGGCGAGCCCTGCCAATCCGTAAAACCAGAAAAATCAATACTCCAGCCACTATTGTCTGGCAGGTACACCGAGGCCAGTCGGACTCGGGAATCTGACGCGGTTTGATAGCCGTATTTCCACGTCCTGATTGGAGTGTCTGAAGCTTGCAATGTGGCCGAAACAATACGATTTCCTGGAGTGGAAGTATTCGCTCCCTGCCACGATTCGTAATTTATCGTTACTGCACGACCGTCACTGGCTTGGATTTTGATGAGGTTTCCAGACCCATCATATTGATACTGCAAAGAATTTCCGAAACGATCTTCTACACGAGAGACCATCATCATGGCCATCTTTCGCTTAAAAGCGTAATCTCGTGTTCTGGTAAAATTTAATTCTGGGTATGGCCTGTAAACCAGCCAGTCCATCCAGTATTTTGTTCCATCCGGCGAGACTACAAGAAAAGCTTGGCCAGATAACCCATTACTGGTGGATTGCAGACAGCTTATCATCCACTGTTGCTTTGTTACAATTGGAAAACTCTTAGCCGTTCCATCTGCTTCATACATCGTTGGTGACAGAGAATTTGAAGCATCACGGAGAAGCAGGTCCTGTGAACCCACGTTGGGAATTACGAGCTGATAGCCACCCCACCAATTTTCAGCTGTATACCTCACAGAGGAATGTAGACCAGTATTCATGAAAATTGTGGGTGCCTTCGCGAAACCACTGCAGCGATTTCCGCTAAAGAATGTTCCCTTATAATCCGATTGCTCTGAAAACGCTTCAAATAAAGTTTCAATATGGGGAACTTCCAGCCTCCAATCGGCGAATGCTCGAGAGGGTCCTTCTTCAGCGCGCGAATCCCTAACATCGTAAGTGCGAACAAGCTGAATTGGCAAGCCAATGCCAGGCAGATTAATATCTACTTGTCTAAACGACATTGCACCGCTATAGAGGCTTATATTTTCACCAAAGCTTTGTCCGCCCAAAGAAGCTACAGTTTGAGAATCACGCAACCGGTCCTCATATTCATCCTGAGGCGTTACAACAGCCATTGCCGGCCATGTTGCGAAAAAGAAGAGCACTAGCAGGACAACGAAACGAAGTCCCCCAAACTTACTGAGCATTGTCATCCCCTAGTCCCAAGGCGTTGCGCCGAGGGTAGACATAACTCTCTTAAATTTGCTAAGGCTTTGTCAAGCAGATCGTCTGGGTGGTTGCGGGTCCGACCAGCACTACTTCTCCTTCCGCCAATTCACCGACCCACGGTTTTCCACCGTGCTCGATTCCACCTCGGCGTCGAAGCCGCGGCCGAGCAGGTATTTCAGCGTCAATACCGAGCCGCTACCGATCAGCGACACGCCGTAGCTGACGTAGAGTTTCGGAGAGAGGTATTTACCGAAGCCCACCACCGAGCCGCCGAGGGCGCGCGACTGGCTGACGCCGGCGTCGTCGAAGCCGAGCTTGGCGCCAAGCTGCGAGGCGAGCAGGCCGCTGCCGGCCGACAGTGCGCTGGCCGCGGCGGTGACCTGGTCGGCTTCGGCGCTGCTGGTGTTGCTGAGGCTGCGGCCCAGTACGAGGTAGGACATGGCCTCGGATTGCGACATCGACGGGTCCGACCACACGTCCGCATGCGGGGCGGTGGCGCGGCCGGTGACGTCGATGCCGGCGGTGACGTCGGCGACCTGGCGCTGGGCGCGGATGTTGATGCGCGGGTCGGAGACGATGTTGTTGCTCCAGGTGAGCTGGCCGCGGGTGATGGTCAGGTCCTGCCCGTACGCCTTGTACTTGCCGCTGACGTCCAGCCCGCCAGTGGCGGTCATTTCGCGGCCCTGCCGCGAGCGCACCTGCATGGCGCCGGTCAGCGCGCCCTTGAGGCCGAAGCCGGCCATCTTGACCTGGTCGCCCAGGGTCACCCGCAGGTCCATCTCCAGCGGCGAACTCGGCGCGGCCTCGGGATCGGCCGGGTCCAGCACCACCACGTCCTCGGACAGCGAGGTGCCGCGGTCCAGCCGTTCCAGGTCGATGTCGGCCGACGGCACGGTGACCTGGCCGCTCAGCATCATCGTCTTGTTGGCGATGCCGAACTGCAGGTCGGGATTGGCCACCGCGCGCAGTTCGGCGGTGTTGGACACCAGCACGTTGGTGCCGCGGATGTTCAACTGCAGCGGCGTGCTGTCGCCGTACCAGGACAGTCCACCGTCGACGTTGAGCGTGCCTTCGCCGGACTTGACCGAGGCGACGATGCGCGCCGAGCCGTCCGGCTGCGCGTCGAAGCGGCCCTTGCCTTCGCTCAGCGTCAGACCCAGCGCCGGCAGTTCGCCGGTGAAGTTGCTGAGCGTGGCGTCGCCGCCCATCGCCGGCTGCGAGCGGGTGCCGCGCAGGCTGACGTGGCCTTCGACCAGGCCCTTGGGCCGGACCAGGTCGGGCGAGAACAGTTCGAGCCAATACAGCTTCGACATGTTCATGTAGATCTCGCCGTTTAACGGTGCGTACGCGTCCCAGCCGGTGTCGACGGTGGCGTCGACGAAGCCGTCGCCCTGGAAGCCGATGCCGAGCTTGGAGTGGATGTGCTGGGCGCTGAAATCGGTGACGAAACTGAACTGGTCGTAGCGCAGCAGTTCGCCGCGGGCATTGTCGCCCAGGCGCAGGCCGCCCTCGCGCGAGGCCAGGCGCAACGAGCCCTGCCAGGCGTTGCCGGCAGGCTTGAAGTTGCCGTCGATGGACAGGTCGCCGCGCAGGTACATCTTGCGGCCGCTGTTGGGTGGCAGCCACGGTTGCACCAGGGCCAGTGGCAAGGCATCGCCGCGCAGGGTCAGACCCTGCTTCGGCCAGTCGGCAGACACGCACAATGCACCGCCGCTGCCCGGGGCCAGGCAGCTCTCGGACAGGCTGAAGGCGCTGCCGGCCACGCTGAAATTGGCCGCCTGCCGCAGCTGCCACGGTTCGCCCTTGGCCGGGGCGATGCGCAGCGTGTTCAAGGCGCCCTGCCAGCGCGCGCCGTCGCGGCGCACCTGCCCGGCCAGGGCCAATGCGCCCATGTCGTTCTGGGTCTTGGCGTCGAGTTGCAGGTTTTCGACCGCACCGCGCGCATCCACGCTCAGCGTCTGCAGCAGCACGCCGGCATTGAGTGCACTACCGCGCAGGGCGAGTTCGCCGCCGTTGCCGCGCCACGGCAGGCGCCCGCGCAGGCTGAGGCTGTCGGCGCCGTAGCTGTCCCACTTCAGGCCGCTGCCGGTGAGGTCGGCGGTGAGGTCGGGGGCGTCGCGGCGTCCCTTGATCTGGACGCTGCCGCGCAGGCTGCCGGCGCCGCCCGGCAGCAGGTCGGCCAGTTGCAGCGGCTGCAGTTGCGCGTCGATGTCGAGCTGGTCGCCGACCTTGCCCTGCGCCTGCAGGCGGCTATCGCCCAGGCTCAGCTGCAGCTTGCCCTCGCTCTGGCTGCCCTGCAGCGCGAGCTTGGCGTTGGCGTCGAGAGGACGACTGCGCAGGTTTCCGTTCACGCGTGGAATATCGAGCGTGGCCTGGTAGCCGGCGGCGCTGCCGTCCGGCCGCGCCGGCAACTGCTTGCCCTGCGAAGCGAAGGTGCCGGACAGCTTGCCGTCCCAGCCCGGTGCGAAGTAGCCCGGGTCGAACCCGGCCAGCGTGCCCTGCACGTCCCAGTTCAATTCCGGCACCCAGGCCACGTTGCCGCCCAGGTCGAGGGTGCCGCTGGGCATGGTCGCGCGCACCTGCTTCAGCTGCGCCTGGCGATCGTCGCCGCGCACGTCCAGCTGCAACTTGGCGCTGTCCTTGCCGCGGGCGACGGTGGCCTCGCCGTAGGTGGCCCACTGCTTCATCGTGCCGGCCACGCCGAGGTTGGCCTCGACCAGCTTGATCGGCACGGCCGGCGCGTTCGGGGTGGACGGATCCGGCGCGCTGGCGAAGCTCATGCCGCTGGCGTTGACCGCGAAGCGCAGCTGCGTGTTATTCGGGTCGCGCAGATCGGCGGTGCCGCGCAGGCGCAGCTGCCCGTCGAACGCACGCAGTTGCAGCGGCGCGACCGTGAGCACCTGGTTGTCCAGGCTCAGGTGCGAGGGATCGAGCACGAGCTTTTGCCCGTCGCGCGACAGCTCGCCCTGCAGGTCGGCATTGCCGCCCTTGCCGTTCGCATGCAGGTCGAAGGCCAGCGGCACGGCCGCCGGCGCGTCGTCGGCCGGCGGTACCAGCAGCGACGGATCCAGCGCCTTGCTGCTGGCGGCGAATTGCCACACCGGATCGGTGCGACCGGTGAACACCAAAGTGGCGCGCAGCGGCGCCGGTGCGTTGCCGGCGATGGCCACTTCCATCTTGTCCAGGTCGCCGCGTGCGACCAGGCCCAGGCGCGCCGGGGTGCGCCCGCGCGCAGCCGGCAGCACCGCGCTGGCGGTGAGGTCGGCTTTGTAGTCCTGGCCCGGCAGGTAGTCACCATTGACGCGGAAATCGCCGCGGTCACTGTTGACCACCACCTGGGTGGCGCGGAACTCGCCGTTGGCCACTTCCACGCCGCCGCGCAGCGTGCGGATGTCGATCATCGGCTGCTGCGCCTGGGTGATGCGCAGGCCGTCGATGGCGATGCGGTCGGCCTGCAGGGCCAGCGGTACTTCGATCTGCGGCAGCGACTGCGGCCAGCGCGGCAGTTCGAACGGTTCGTCGCTCTTGGCCAGGTTGAGCGTGGCGTTGGTCAGTTCAAGCGCATCCAGTTGCAGCTTGCGCCCGAGTAGCGGACGGATGTCCGGATCCAGGTAGGCGCGCTCGGCGGTGAAGTGGATCTCGTTGTAGTGGAAATCCAGGTTGTGCAGGGTCAGCGGGCCGGCCAGCGGCCCCTCGGCGCGCTCCCAGGTCAGCGTCGAGCCGGCCGGCAGCCGCGCCACTACCTGCGCCAGCAGCACGTCGCGCCCGGCCACGGTCTGCAGCAGCCAGTACAGCGCGATCACGGCAAGCAACAACAGGCCGGCAATGGTCAGCGCCGAACCCCACCAGAAGCGCTTGCGCCGGTAGAAGCGCGGGCGCCGCGGCGGCGGCGGCGCGGCGGGCGACGTCGGCTCCAGCGGCGCGCTCACAGATTGGCTCCGATGTTGAGATAGAGCTGGAACTGCGAATCCGGGTCGTTCAAGCCATGGGCGATGTCTACCCGCACCGGGCCGACCGGCGAACGCCAGCGCAGGCCGAAGCCGACGCCGGTGTGCCAGTCGGGCGTGTCGTCGAACGCGCTGCCGCTATCGACGAACACCGCGCCGCCCCATGGCCCGCCCTTGAAGTAGTGCTCGTACTCGGCGCTGCCGGTGAGCACGTGCTTGGCGCCGAGCGCGAAACGGTCCGGCCGCGGCGTGCGCGGGCCGACCTCGCGGAACGCATAGCCGCGGATGCTGTTGTCGCCGCCGGCGAAGAAACGCAGGCTCGGCGGCATCGCCACCAGCGCGTCGGTCCAGGTGCTGCCGGCTTCGCCGCGCAGGATCAGGCGGTCGTTGTCGCCGATGCCGTGGAACCAGTTCACCCGCATGTGCGCCTGCACGAAGCTGGCGTCCGACCCCACGCCCTCGGCGCCGCCGCGCAGGCTGATGTTGCCACTGAAGCCCTTGCGCGGGAACACCTTGTCGTCGACGCCGACGTAGTCGGCTTCGATCTGCGGATAGAACAGCGTGGAGGTCTGGTACAGCGCGCCGTCAAAGACCTCGTCGGTCGAGTAGCGCCAGCGCTCGCGCAGCGCATTGATCGAGGCGATCGCGGTCCAGTGCTCGTTGATCTGGCCGCTGCGGCTGCCGGTGAGCTTGACGTTGCGCAGGTCGATGTAATCGGTCTGCTCGTCGTAGACGCGCAGCGAGGTGGTGTACCAGCCGTCGAGCCACCGGAACGCCGGGATCCGGTAACTGGTGATGAAGCTCTTGCGCTTCTGCGCGTAGTCCAACTGCGTGCTGAGCTTGTGCCCGCGTGCATTGACGTAGCGGCGGTCCACGCCCAGGCGCACGCCGGCGCCGCTCTCGCTACCGTAGCTCAGGCCGGCGGTGTAGATGCTGCGCTTGGCGCGGGTGAGGTTGACGTCCACCGGCACGTCGCCGTTGGCGTCGGCTTCTTCCGGCTTGGGCTGGAGGTCGATCACGCTGAAATAGTCGAGCTTGACCAGCGACTCGCGCAGGCGGTCGAGCTTGCCTTCGTGGTAGTAGCTGCCTTCCTTCCAGTACACCAGCGGATCGAATAGCTTCTGGTTGAAATAGTCCTGGTGGAAGCGGATCGGGCCCATGTTGTAGCGGCGGCCGCTGTCCCAGCTCAGGTCGATGTCGGCGGCGTGGTCGGCGCGGGTCACCTCGACCTTGCGCTGGGTGAAGTCGGCATCGAAGTAACCGCGTTCGGCCAGGCGCCGGGTGATGGTGACCTTGCTGGTCTCATAGACGCTGCTGACGAAGATGTCGCCCTTGCGCGGACGGAAGTTCTTCAAGTCGTCGCCCAGGTAGCGGTCGTCCTCGGCCGGGCCGGTGATGCCCACATGGAAATTGCGCACCCGGATCGGCTCGCCCTTGTCCACGTGCACCACCACGGTCAGCTTGTCGTCCTGGCGCGGCGCCTCGACGGTGATGGTGGGGGTGAAGTAGCCGAACGGCTCCAGCGCCTGCCGGGTCTGCCGTTCGGCCTGGCTCAGCAGGTACTCCAGGCGCGACTCGCCCTGGTCCTTGCCGATGGCGTCGTACAGCGACAGCGAGACCTGGATGTTCTCGATCATCGCCGCGTCGTCGTCCTTGTTCAGGCCCTGGATCTGCACCTTTTCGATGACGCCGCGGGCCTCGGCGAGGCCGGCCAGGGAGAGCAGGGACAGGACGATGGCGAGACGGGGGATGGGTCGCATGGGCGTCAGAATACCGGCACCCCATGTGAAGCTGTTAACTAGACGTTTGTTATGCGTGACCGGGATGTCGGACGCGGCGGCCTCTCCGCAGCTGATTTCGCGCTTCCCGGACCCACTGCGTCGAGGCGTCTACGCCGGGAAACGCGGGTGCGCTGGCGCCGCTTGCCAAGCCGTGGCGACGGCGGCACGCTGACGCCCCGACCCGCAGGAGCGCCGCATGTCCACCGTGATCGAGACCGCGCGCCTGCTGCTGCGGCGGCTG
The DNA here is from genome assembly GCF_033170385.1 of Xanthomonas rydalmerensis. Taxonomy (NCBI): domain Bacteria; kingdom Pseudomonadati; phylum Pseudomonadota; class Gammaproteobacteria; order Lysobacterales; family Lysobacteraceae; genus Xanthomonas; species Xanthomonas rydalmerensis. The sequence goes on from NZ_CP126170.1 coordinate 4,949,626, forward strand.
GACCCCGAGCACGACGCGGCGCCGATGCTGGCCCTGCTCAACGACCCCGGCTTCCTGGCGCACATCGGCGACCGCGGCGTGCGCGACGAGACACAGGCCAGCCGCTACCTCGCCGACGGCTCGGTGCGCAGCTACGCCGAGCACGGCTTCGGCCTGTATGCGGTGGAGCGCCGCGACGACGGCGCCTGGCTCGGCGTGGCCGGACTGGTGCTGCGACCGACCCTGCCCGCGCCCGACCTGGGCTATGCCTTGCTGCAACCCTACGCGGGCCAGGGCTACGCCAGCGAAGCGGCGCGCGCGGTGCTGGACTACGCACGTACCGTGCTCGCGCTACCGCGGGTCTACGCGATCGTGGCCCCGGGCAATGCGCGCTCGCTGCGCCTGCTCGCCGCGCTGGGCTTCGTCGCCCAGGGGCGCGTGCGCCTGAGCCCGGAGGCGGCCGAGGTCGAACTGCATCGTTGCGAACTACATGCGCCCCAGGAGCGCACCTGAGCATGGATACCTTGCACACACTGCGGCTGTTCGCCAACTACAGCCAGTGGATGAACCAGCGTCTCTACGCCGCAGCCGCGACCCTGCCGGACGACGCCATCGCCGAGCCGCGCGGCGCCTTCTTCGGTTCGCTGTTGGGCACGCTCAACCATCTGGTGGTGGCTGACACGATGTGGCTGCAGCGCTTCGCCCAGCATCCGGCACGCCATCCGGCGCTGCAGGCCATCGCCGCCACGCCAGTCCCCGCCGCCCTGGATGCGCCGCAGGCCGACTGCTTCGCAGATCTGAGGACGCAGCGCGAGGCGCTGGATGCGACGATCGCCGAGTGGATGTCGCAACTGCATGCCGACGACCTCGATGTGCCGCTGCGCTATCGCAATACCCGTGGCGAATCGCAGGGGCGGCGCTTCGGCGACCTGCTGCTGCATTTCTTCAACCACCAGACCCACCATCGCGGCCAGGCCACCACCTTGCTCAGCCAGGCGGGTGCCGATGTCGGCGTGACCGATATGCTGGCGGTGATTCCGCAGGTGGAAATGGGGTGATCTTGCGATCGCGGGGCGCTGCGCTTGGTGCGTGCCTTCGGGCGTTTAGGCACCTCTAGTAACGCGCCTTTGCATCGGCCGCCTTTGCCGCGGCTTTGCGGGTTCTGTCGTCGCGCTTGTAGGAGCGGCTTCAGCCGCGACAGACGCTCCAGGGAATGCGCGTCGCGGTGAAGCCGCTCCTACAAGTGAGCGTTCTTTGGTCAACCGGGGGCTTCGTTTAGAAGCCCGTCCACGCAGCGTCACTCGTGCGCGAGCTGCCCCTGCAACTGCGCCACGATATCGCGCAACTCCGCCACCTCGGCCTCCAGCACCTGCACCCGACTTTCCAACTCGTCATGCCCCGACGCCGCCGGCCGTGCTTTGAACGTGGCCGCCAGCGCCTCCGCATCCACCGGACCGGCGAGCAAGTGCATGTAACGGTCCTCGCGCTGCCCGCTGGCGCGCGGCAACTGCACCGCCAACTGGCGCTGCGCTAGTCGTTCCAACTGATGGCGCACGTCGTCCGCATCGGCGAAGCGCGCCATGCGCTCGGCACGCGTCAGCAACTCATTGACCGTCTGCGGGCCACGCAACAGCAGCAGGCCGAGCAAGGCCACCTGCTGCTGGGTCAGATCCAGCGCCGACGCCAGCCGATGCTCGTAGCGCTCGGCGCGCGAAGAGAACTGCTGCCGCACCAGGCCGCGCCCCTCCAGTTGTCGCAGCGCGTGTTGCACATCGCCCGGACTCAACGTCATCACCGGCTCGCGCGACGTCTTCTGATTGGCCGCCACCACCGTCGCATTGACCGTGAGCGGATAAGCATCCGGCGTGGTCGCCTCCTTCTCGATCAGGCAGCCGAGGGCGCGGGCTTCGATGGCGGAGAGGACGGGAACTGTATGTGTGTCTGTCATCTTGTCGGCTTCTAAGGTATGAACGGAGAAGCATACTGCTGGCCTGTGCGCGGAACGATTGTCTTTGCCGGCAGGGCCAGGTGCTTGCCTACCGCCACACCTTAGGCGCCAATGATCAGTTGATGGCCAACGCCGCGCCGTTCCTTACACGAGACTTTGAGGTGAACTAAGTGGTGCTGGCCGAGCGGCTGTCGTTGCTGCTGCACAACTTGCTATAGCCGATCGATCTGGCTACGCCAACGAGAGGTTGGCACAGACACCCAAAGACAAGTTCTGGGACAGATCTTTACAGTTCTATCCGATTTTACATTGGATGACTGACCCCTTTTTACTGAACCAAGTATAAATATTAAATTATAATCTCGCAGTTCACCAAGCGCGCCCTTCATCCCCGAGCACAACAAACTCTTTAACTATAAACTCCTAAAATTCTAAGATCGCTTTCAAACTCTATCGCCTCATCAGAAGGAAGTTCAGCTAAAATAGACACAAGATCCATGTTTTCCAGAATATTATATAAATGATCTAAATGGTACTCATGAACTTTTTTCTCCGCCCTACCCGCGGAAAGTATAATGGCCAGAACTTCCAACATCAATTTCTCAATCGGCATCTCAAATGAATTCTCAAGCTCTCCGTAAGCGTAGCCGGCTTCGCTTTCACCCTCAACCCACGGGCTCTTGTGGCTTAGTTTTACCTTGCAGTATTTATAGTAACACTCCAAAAACCACGCTCGAATTTCACTATATGTTACACGATCTTCCATTACGGCACTTTCCTCGGAGGACGAAGCATCGCCCCTCTGTTGTCCAACACATTAACTATAATGTTAGTGAATTTTTCTTTGAACAGTTCAACCACACCTAAGCAACTTGCACATGCAGCTTTTTCCGTGAATATTGTAACTACTCCTTTCGCTGCAGTATTATCTCGCAATTGATCAGCGATGTTGTCTAAGATTTTATATTCGGCATCCGCTCCTCGGTAGACCATCTCTCCAATTTTATTGGGAACGCTTGTAGCGATAAAATTCCCACTTCCAGCGCCAATAAACCCTCTGCTTGCCTCAGAAATTTGACTATGTGCAGCCATCTCTGTTTGTATTCCAGGAATATCTATAGTAGCAACAGCAACGTTGCCACTACGCCTTAGATCCGATGGCAATGCAGCCCGAGCATCCATAACCCTTTGAGCAAAAGTTGCAGTATCGATTACCTTAGCATTTCTTTCTGCACCGTCAATTTTGTTCAGAATACTGGCATCGACTATTCCATCTACTATTTTAGCCTCATGGGACACGTCGGCTACAGTTTCTGTAGCATGTTCTAAGGCACGCCCCACTGAACCGACAGGCACAACGCTGGTTGCAATATTCATCGCCGCATCTGTGGCGACAGTCTTATAGTCGCCATCCGACAAGGAGACCCAAGTGGCGCCCGGTGGGCCGAAGACACCAAGCTGCGCCATCTTCCGGAGGTCGTTCTTCTGAACGAAGCCGACCATCGTGTTCAGATCATCGTCGCTCCACTTTGAGATGTCCGCTGGCCGAGTCGCGCACCACTCCTGGTATTGGCCTTCAAGCTTCAGATCAGATGCAACCGACAGATAATCATCCGGCTTAATCGACTGTCCAACAGTAAATTTCGTCCCCAGCACCTTATCCGTCACCTTGGACAAAAAATTGCCTCGGTACGGACCGTCATAAAGCGTTGGGTCGTAGAACTGACTCAAGGTCGCGGTGAAAGCCTGCTGAAGTTCCCCCTTCTCGTTGACGAACCCAAGGTTGACTTTTGCCGCCTCCGTTGCGAGCCAGTTAGCAGCCGCTTGATATTTTGCAGCATCCTGACTTCTGGTCTTCTTTTGTTCCTCGTTGTCAATCTGATCCAAAGTAGAAGTTATTAACAGTTGGACCGCTTCCTTCTCGCTGATGTTTGCATATTTCGCATAGTCGTCAGCCTTAGCCGCAAGGAAGCTCAATTCGATCGGATGCAGCTGCCGGTTGAACTGCTCTCCCGCGAGCGCAGTGTTCGCGCCTGCTTGTTGACCAACCAGTCCGCCCAATGCGGCACTTCCCATCTCCATAAGACTCTTGAACGTCGCATCGTTCGGCGAGAACCCTTGAGCCAACAGGTAGTCGAACATTGCCTGCTTTGCTTTTTCGGATACGGCGGCGCCAAGCGCCCCGCTGAGGGCATCGCCACCACCGAGCGCCGCGACCGCAGCGCCGGTAACGCCATGCAGCAGAGTCTTCGCAGTTCCCCCATCACCCCAGCTCGCCAAGCGCGTCAGCGCGTCGTCTATTCCCGCCTGATCGCCTGATCGCCTGCCGCCTGGGCCTGGGCCTGGGCCTGGGCCAGATCTGTTTGCGCCTTATGTTGCATGGCTACAGCAACATCGCCAGCAGCACGGAATCCGACCTCGCCCGCAACAGCGGCCAATTCCTTCTGCTCTGCCAACTTCTTCTCGTCGAAGATCTCCTTCAAACCGGACTGCTGCAACTCGGTAGCCTTGCGGTCCAAGCCCGACAGCGCCGCGGTATCGCCGTTGCGCACTTCCACCGTGCCAGCGGCGATGTCGCTCTTGGTGGTGCTACTGCTGCTGTCGCTGCTGTTACCGAGCATGCTCAACCCGGTACGCGCGGCAACACTGACCATGCTGCTGCCTGTCCCACCGCCCACCGACACGCCACTGCTCTTGTACTCGGCCTTGTTCTGCAAGTCCTCCACCGTCAAGCCATTGGTGGACAGGCGATTCTTCTCAGGGTCGGCGGTGCTGGCGATGGCGGCACCGATGAGATGGGTGTCGCCGCCGACGGTGATATCGAACCCACCATTGCCCGCCTGGATGCCACTCTGCTCCTTGACGCTGGTGTAGCTGCTGTTGACCTTCTGCTGGCTGTAGCTGCCACCACTCCCCGACCCGGTCGCCAGGGTCAGACTGGCCTGCTGCTGCTTGCTCTTATAGTCGTTGGTGTCCTGCTCGCTCTGGATCAGCAGATCGCCGCCAACCTTGGCCAACACCTTGTCCCCGATCGCCTGCGCGCCCTTGATCGTGGTGTCGTTGCCGCTAGCCAAGGTGAGCGTGTCATTGGCCGTGACCACGCTCTCGGTGTGGAGGTTGCTGTTGCCCTTGGCGTTGCCCTTGCCGGCCGACACGGTCAGGTAATAGCCGGTCGTTGCGCCGACACTGACGCCGATCTCGCCGCCGGCGTTCTTGTTCTCCGACTTGTTTGTGTTGTTCTCCTGCTGGCTCAGCAGGTTGAGGTTGTTCGCCGCGGCCAGTGCCACGTTGTCGCCGGCGATCTTGCTGCCGATGACATTGAGATCGCCGCCCGTCGCCGCGATGGTCACATTGCCGTCGCTGAGGATGCGACTGCCGCCGGTGGTCTCTTCGTGGGTCGTGGTCTTACTGGACGAGCTGCTGGCACCGATGCCGATGCGCAAGCTCACGCCTGTGGCATTAGCTGCTCCCTGGGCACCATCGGCTGACGCCTCACCGGTTTTCGTCATGTTTCCGGCAACTGCTTCGCCGTTGCAGCCCTTCAGGCCATTGCTGGCCAGACCAGCGGCGTCGCCGATCGCGTAACCGGCCTTTGCTGCGTAAAGCGCCTTGAGCCGATCGTCGTCTACGTCCGAGCCACGCTTGACCGCCCCGTACGCGGTTTGCACCGCATCCACCAAGCCGCCAGTCAAGCCTAGGGTGATCCCCGCACTCTGCTGCTTGGACGTCTGCACCGTATCCACGCGGTTCTCGACCGCAGCGATGGTGACGTCCTTGCCGACGATGGCAGTGCCGGTCTTGCTCAGCACGTCGCTGCCGGTGACGCCCACCGCATTGCCGGCGGTGAGGGTGACCGAGCCGTCGGTACTGCCGACCAGGCGACCGCTCTGGCTCACTTCGGTGGTGTCGAGCGTGTTGGTCTGCTTGCTCGCGCCCAGGGTGACGCTGAAGCCGCCGCCGCTGTACAGGCCGGTCTTCTTGACCTTCTTGTCGTGCTCCTCGCTATGCGTGTTCTGCGCCGTCTCCAGCGTCAGGTCGTTGCCCGCGGCCACCACCACGTTGCCGGTGCCGGCGACCTGCGCGCCTTGCGAGAGTAGGTCGTGGCCGGCCGCGATCTGCACGGTGTCGCCGCTGAGCGTTGTGGCCACTGCCGTGCTGTCGTGCCACTCGTCGTGCGTGGTCGTGGTCTTGCTGGACAGGAAGCCCTTTTTCTTCTTCTGCATGTCCTGCACGGCATCGTGCTGCTCTTGTGCGGCGAGCAGGTTGACGTCGTTGCCAGCGGACACGGCGAGAGCGCCCTTGTCGGTGAACACCTGGGCCGCGGTCAAGTTCACGTCGTGGCCGGACTGCAGGGCGATGTCGCCGGCGGCGGTGAACTCGGTGCCGTGGACGGTCTCGTCGCGGGTGCTGGTGGTCTGCTTGAAGCGCTTGCGCGTCTCCAGGGTGGTGCTGCTGTCGACCGTGGTGAGCGTGGTGCTGTTGAGGTCGTTGCCTGCGACCACGGCCAGGCCATTGCCGGCGTCGAGCTTGGCCGCGGTCAGGTTGACGTCGCGGCCGGCGCTGAGCACCAGGTTGCCGCCGGCGGTGAGGGCCTGCTGGTCGAGGTCCTGGGTCGTGGTGGTGGTGACGACCTTGGTCTTGCCCTGGCGGGTCTGGTCGGTGACGGTGCGGCTGTCGCCCAGCACCGAGGTCACGTTGAGGTCGTGCCCGGCCGCGGCTATCAGGTCGCCGCCGGCCTTCACTTGCGCCTGGCGGATGGTGAGGTCGTTGCCGGCGGCCAGTTGCAGGCTGCCGCCGGTGGCGAGGCTGGTGCGCACCGTGGCCTTGCCGTTGGCGTCGGTAACCAGGATCAGGGACAGGTCGTGCCCAGCCTGCAGGGACAGGTTGTTGCCGACGGTCAGGCTGGTGCCATCGCCACCGCGCGTCAGGCCGGACTCATCGCGCAACGCGGTCGGCTGCAGCGCTGCGCTGTTGCCGGCCTGAACCGTGGTGCCGGTGAGGCTGAGGTCGCGGCAGATGGGTAGCAGCGATCTTAGTCAGCGCACCGCTGAACTTATTTTTTAAAGGAGCTATTGGTCGAGTTTACGCCAACCACATCCTGCTTTTCTGGATTTAGACGAGCCCATGGCGCCACGGGGGGGGCAGCCACCTAATTTGAAAATTTTTGTTCGATTTTTAGAAAAATTATTTCTTAATTTTTACTTGAGTCATAGAAGAAATTCGTTTTTGCCGCGCCGGATGAACTTAATTTAATCGTGAATTTTTCCCAATTTTCGCGATTTTCTTGCTCCATTACCTGGTGCAACTCACGGACCAAACCAGAAATTTCATCATCTGGATCGTCCAACAACTCACTAAATGAAACCCCATCTCGCACAAAAGAGTATTTAGATCCTACAGACCAGCTGTCTTCATACTTTTCGTATGAAAACTCGCAAATCGCCTCCTCATAACCATCAGGAGCAGAATCATGCATCAGCTGAACAATCTCATTAAGAATATAAATCTCTCTTTCCACCCTCAACCCCCGGCCTCATTTCTGAATGTTTTACGCATCACTTCGCCATTTACATAATGATAAAAATCTAATGCGGTGGACCTTAGCACAGCTTACCGAGGCCGCTACGCTATTAATGTCACTTTCCAAACGCCACCATCTGGCAAAATCTCAAATCGCACTTCATGTTCATTAATATTGTACTTTATCCACCTCTGTATATATCCAAGCAGAACATCATACTTCCCTCCTCCAAAATCTTTCGGGGGACCGAATTTAACAAAAATTAATGACTCATTCAAACTTTCGCCACTAACTTCAAATATTTTACCCTTATAAGCAAAAAAACCATCTTGGTCTTTTATAAAAAAATGGATGAAGCTTAACGCATTAGATCTAAAACCAAATTCCAAACCATGGCGAAAGAACTGGTAGTATTGGGTCCCGAAGCTCGGATCACCATTATCGTCAGGGTCACTAGATACAACAGGCATTTCATTTATTTCATCGAGCAAACCACTTACCTCTCTACTAGAGGCTCTGTGCCCAAGAGCTGAAATAAACCTTCTCCAGTCGACTTTCATTTTATAACTCCAGAATTCCTATTTCTCTCAATAATCTTATTCACAGCCTGATCTACTACAGCAGGATCATAGCCTCTTTTTAAAAGATTTTCTCGTAAAGCACTTGTGTTCCTGCAAACTGCTCCACACAAATCTGAAGCATCTCTCTGAACTTGTTCGAAAGTATTTTTCCCGCCGTATGTTTCACCAGCGACATGAACTTCTCGTGGAACTTCCACCGCAGTCGCATTCTGATAGAGGAGCTTTGACTCAGCCTTAGTAAGAGGTCGACCCAACTCTGTTTCTTTTGCTAAACGCAAAGCAGCAAATGAAGGAATATGATCATGCTCCAGACCATCTCCAACTACCTCCCTTGATTTGAGGTTAATATAAGAGTCCACCTCCAGTTCCTGAACTGGCGTTTTTGGGGGCAACCCTAACTTTGAGCCAAACTTGACGCCATCAGCGACATCAAGTGAACTTTCTCCAATGTGCTCTAAAGATCTTCCCACCGAGCCAACAGGCACAACGCTGGTCGCAAAATTTATCGCCGCATCATTGACAACAGTCTTGTAGTCGCCATCGGACAACGATACCCAAGTGGCACCCGGCGGACCAAAGATACCGAGCTGTGCCATTTTCCGAAGGTCGTTCTTCTGAACGAAGCCGACCACCGTGTTCAGGTCGGCGTCGCTCCACTTTGAGACGTCCGCCGGCCGGGTCGCGCGCCATTCTTGGTACTGTCCCTCCAACTTAAGATCGGCTGCTGTGGAAAGATACTTATCATTCGAGATCGAGAATGTTCCAGTCCAGTTGGTTCCAAGGACCTTGTCAGTCAATTTGGTAAATAGCGTGCCACGATAAGGACCATCAAAAAGGGTGGAGTCGTAGAATTGGCTAACAGTCGCAGTAAAGGCCTGTTGCGACTGACCTTTTTCGTTGATGAAGCCAAGATTGACCTTAGCCGCTTCGTTCGCAAGCCAATTGGCAGCCGCTTGGTATGTTGCCGCGTCCTTGCTCCTTGTATGCTGCTGCGCGTCGTTATCCACTTGATCCAGCGTGGAGTTAATTAACAACTGCACCGCTTCTTTCTCGCTGATCCCGGCATATGCGGCGTAGTCATCGGCCTTGGCAGCAATGAAGCTAAGTTCGACTGGATGGAGCTGTCGATTGAACTGTTCGCCTGCCAGTGCAGTACTGGCGCCAGTCTGCTGACCAACCAATCCCCCCAATGCGGCACTGCCCAGTTCCATCACGCTCTTGAACGTTGGGTCGTTCGGCGAGAGTCCTTGAGCGAGCAGGTAGTCGAACATCGCCTGCTTTGCTTTTTCGGATACGGCGGCGCCAACTGCTCCGCTGAGCGCATCGCCACCACCGAGCGCCGCGACCGCAGCGCCGGTAACGCCATGCAGCAGAGTCTTCGCAGTTCCCCCATCACCCCAGCTCGCCAAGCGCGCCAGCGCGTCGTCTATTCCCGCCTGATCGCCTGCCGCCTGGGCCTGGGCCAGATCTGTTTGCGCCTTATGTTGCATGGCTACAGCAACATCGCCAGCAGCACGGAACCCGACCTCGCCCGCAACCGCGGCCAACTCCTTTTGCTCTGCCAACTTCTTCTCGTCGAAGATTTCCTTCAAACAGGACTGCTGCAACTCGGTAGCCTTGCGGTCCAAGCCCGACAGCGCCGCGGTATCGCCGTTGCGCACTTCCACCGTGCCAGCGGCGATGTCGCTCTTGGTGGTGCTACTGCTGCTGTCGCTGCTGTTACCGAGCATGCTCAACCCGGTACGCGCGGCAACACTGACCATGCTGCTGCCTGTCCCACCGCCCACCGACACGCCACTGCTCTTGTACTCGGCCTTGTTCTGCAAGTCCTCCACCGTCAAGCCATTGGTGGACAGGCGATTCTTCTCAGGGTCGGCGGTGCTGGCGATGGCGGCACCGATGAGATGGGTGTCGCCGCCGACGGTGATATCGAATCCACCATTGCCCGCCTGGATGCCGCTCTGCTCCTTGACGCTGGTGTAGCTGCTGTTGACCTTTTGCTGGCTATAGCTGCCACCGCTACCCGACCCGGTCGCCAGGGTCAGACTGGCCTGCTGCTGCTTGCTCTTATAGTCGTTGGTGTCCTGCTCGCTCTGGATCAGCAGATCGCCGCCAACCTTGGCCAACACCTTGTCGCCGATCGCCTGCGCGCCCTTGATCGTAGTGTCGTTGCCGCTGGCCAAGGTGAGCGTGTCATTGGCCGTGACCACGCTCTCGGTGTGGAGATCGCTGTTGCCCTTAGCGCTGCCCTTGCCGGCCGACACGGTCAGGTAATAGCCGGTCGTTGCGCCGACACTGACGCCGATCTCGCCGCCGGCGTTCTTGTTCTCCGACTTGTTTGTGTTGTTCTCCTGCTGCTAAGCAGGTTGAGGTTGTTCGCCGCGGCCAGTGCCACGTTGTCGCCGGCGATCTTGCTGCCGATGACATTGAGATCGCCGCCCGTCGCCGCGATGGTCACATTGCCGTCGCTGAGGATGCGACTACCGCCGGTGGTCTCTTCGTGGGTCGTCGTCTTGCTGGACGCACTGCTGGCGCCGATGCCGATGCGCAGACTCACGCCTGTGGCATTGGCCGCTCCCTGGGCGCCGTCGGCTGACGCGTCGCCGGTTTTCGTCATGTTTCCGGCAACTGCTTCGCCGTTGTAGCCCTTTAGGCCATTGCTGGCCAGACCAGCGGCGTCGCCGATCGCGTAACCGGCCTTTGCTGCGTAAAGCGCCTTGAGCCGATCGTCGTCTACGTCCGAGCCACGCTTGACCGCCCCGTACGCGGTTTGCACCGCATCCACCAAGCCGCCAGTCAAGCCTAGGGTGATCCCCGCACTCTGCTGCTTGGACGTCTGCACTGTATCCACGCGGTTCTCGACCGCAGCGATAGTCACGTCCTTGCCGACGATGGCGGTGCCGGTCTTGCTCAGCACGTCACTGCCGGTGATGCCCACGGCATTGCCGGCGGTGAGCGTGACCGACCCGTCGGTGCTGCCCACCAGGCTGCCGCTCTGGCTCACCTCGGTGGTGTCGAGCGTATTGGTTTGCTTGCTCGCGCCCAATGTGACGCTGAAGCCGCCGCCGCTGTACAGACCGGTCTTCTTGACCTTCTTGTCGTGCTCCTCGCTGTGCGTGTTCTGCGCCGTCTCCAGCGTCAGGTCGTTGCCGGCGGCCACCACCACGTTGCCGGTGCCGGCGACCTGCGCGCCCTGCGAGAGCAGGTCATGGCCCGCGACGATCTGCACGGTGTCGCCGCTGAGCATGGTCGCCACCGCGGTGCTGTCGTGCCACTCGTCGTGCGTGGTCGTGGTCTTGCTGGACAGGAAGCCGGTTTTCTTCTTCTGCATGTCCTGCACGGCGTCGTGCTGCTCCTGCTCGGCGAGCAGGCTGACGTCGTTGCTGGCGGACACGGCCAATGCACCCTTGTCCGTGAACGCCTTGGCCGCGGTCAGGTTCACGTCGTGGCCGGACTGCAGGGCGATGTCGCCGGCGGCGGTGAACTCGCTGCCGTGGACGGTCTCGTCGCGGGTGCTGGTGGTCTGCTTGAAGCGCTTGCGCGTCTCGAGGGTATTGCTGCTGTCGCCCGTGGTCAGGGTGGTGCTGTTGAGGTCGTTGCCAGCAACAACCGCCAGGCCATTGCCGGCGTCGAGCTTGGCGGCGGTCAGGTTGACATCGTGGCCGGCGCTGAGCACCAGGTTGCCGCCGGCGGTGAGCGCCTGCTGGTCGATGTCCTGAGTGGTCGTCGTCGTGACGACCTTGGTCTTGCCCTGGCGGGTCTGGTCGGTGACGGTGCGGCTGTCGCCCAGCACCGAGGTGACATTGAGATCGTGTCCGGCCGCGGCGATCAGGTTGCCGCCGGCGGTGACCTGCGCCTGTCGGATGGTGAGGTCGTTGCCGGCGGCCAGCTGCAGGCTGCCGCCGGTGGCGATGCTGGTGCGCACCGTGGCCTTGCCGTTGACATCGGTGACCGGGGTCAGCGACAGGTCGTGGCCGGCCTACAGGACAGGTTGTTGCCCGCTAGTGCCTGCGCCATCGCACAGCATTAAACAAATGGTCAGAGAGAGCCTTTTTCAACCCTATTTATTTCTTCGCAAACTTTACTAAGCAAACCAGCCTCATCTAATTCGAAATATTGCCTTTCGTCAGCATCTTCACTATACATGTCAGCGGAACAAAAAATACTAGATAAACACTCACTTAACGGAGCCGCATCTTCCCGCAAAATTCCTCTGTCGCGCTCTATTTTCCAAAGCTCCATATAAGCTTCAGAAAAAACGCGCGCATCCATTCGACCTAACGCAAAAGATTTTGCAAAATCAAAAAGAACTATACTCATCGCAGCACACCGTTTTTAATGAAATTCTCAAACTGAAGGCTTCCAGGATCAAGCTTAAAACCTGTTACAAAATTTCCCTTTGCATCAACAACAACTACGTTATTTGTATCCGGGTTAAAAAAAACCCTTGAATCTTTTACAAAACCATAAGTCCCATGCTCCACCGTAGCTTGGGCTTTCATATGCCTCTCTAATTCTAATTTAAATTGCTCCAGCGTTTGAGGATTTTTTTTGCTCGTCCCAACACCAAAATCGGATGCGTGTTTAAACTTTTTGTCAAGCTGCTTCGAACTCGCTAAAATTTCCCTTAATATTGGGACAGAATATCCGTCTGGAGCAGAAGTTCTTGATGAATAATTAAATGTCTCCGTGACATCAACTGAGTTGGACCGTGGCTTATCAGCTACGACTTTAATCGCGTCTAAGGTCGGAATCTCACCCTTATTAAAGCCAACTTCCACCACATTGTCTTTCTTTACCAAAAGCTCAAATGCGGGCGGCCCATCGCCTGACCTCGTACTGCGCGGAGCTAAGACCTCAACCGCTCCCATCACATCGTACATGCTGGCGCCGAAATTATTTGCCGCAGCGACTTGCTCCGGGCTACCGCCAAAGAGGGCTGTCAATCTCGCTGGAGACCCAAAGATCCCCAAAACCGCTGTATCTAACCGGTTCCTGTCTTCAAGCGAACTCCCACCAATCAGCGCTTTAACTTGCGGCCCATTCCAATCCCTCTCCGTCAGTAGCTGATAGTCAAGACTGTAAGACGATCCAACGCCGGTCGTAGTTTTTGAAGCGTATTGAGATACGCCCGCTGCAAGTATCGCGTCATATTCCTTCGTCCCTGGCTTAAGATTCATTAATTCTGCTTGCTGCTCCGGAGTCAGGTAGTCGAAGTACCGATCCTTCATCTCGCGGCTCTGCGCAAGACTGACGTCATCCCACTTCCGCTCTACATTTTCTCGGCATTCTTCTGTCTTGCACTTGCTGAGTTCACGCGCCTTTTCATCGCGTTGCGGATGACTCAGATAGTTGTTCACCACCTCGTTGCTGGCCGTCGCAGCACCCGCGGTGCCGCCGGCCACCGCACCCGCTGCCGTCGACGCCAAGGCGGTCAATGTGTCCGCCAACGGCCCGGTGACGCCTGCATCCCGCAGCGCGGTTGCCACGGCGGGCGCAGCGAGCGTGCCTGCAGCGGCGCCGGTCGCACCCTCTAGCCCACCTGTGAGTCCTCCGACCACCGTGTGCGCCAGCACACGCAAGCTGCCGTTGTTGCCCCACTGGCTTTCCAGTTGGTCGGCCTGTGCGGTGAGCTGGGCCTTCTGGTCCGGATCGGTCGTGTCATTGGCCTGCCGACGTAGGTCTGCCGCCTCCGTCATCTTCTTCTCGGCGTAGTCGCCGATCACATGCGTGGCCTGCTGCCCGAATGTCGCCGTGATCTGTGCCTGCGCCGCCACCTGTTCCTGCAGCTTCTGCCCATCCCATTGCTTGGTCAGGCCATTGACGTCATCACCGGTCACGACATCCCGCTTCAGGCCCGCCAGCGTGTCGGCCACGCTCTTGCCGGTCTTGGCTTGCTGTCCCGCTTCGTCGGTGATGACCAGCGCCCCCCCACTGATGCCGCTGTGCGTGGTGGATTGCGCATCGCCGCTCTCATGGCCGTAGCCGGCCGCGCTGCCGTTGGCCCCGGTGTTGTAGTTCTGCCAGGACCACTTGCTGCCATTGTTGGTGGTGGAAGGCGTCTGGCCCTCACTGCCTTTGGACGTGTCGTCGCCGGAGCCCACGCTGTAGCCACCCGACAGGCTGATGCCCTTGGCGTCGTAGCTGCTGGTGTTGGCGATGTCGCTATAGGTCAGCGTGCCGGTGCTCAGGCGGTTTTTGCCTTGGTCGATCGCTTCCTGGCTGCTGGCGATCACCGCACCCTTCAGGTCGGTGTTGCCGCCCACCGTGATATCGAAGCCGCCCTTGCCCGCCTGGATGCCGCTCTGCTCGGTGACGCTGGCGTAATCGCCATTTACCTTGTTGCTGCTGTAACTGGCGCTGGCACTGAACCCCATACCGAACGTGACGCTGCCACCGACCGACTTGTCCTTGCTGGCATAGGTGCTGGTGTCCTGCAGGCTCTCGATGTTGAGGTTGCCGCCGACGTCGGCGATCACCTTGTCCGCGGAGACCTGTGCGCCCTTGAGGGTGGTGTCGTTGCCGCTGATGATCGTGGCGTTGTTGCCCGCAGCCACATGGCTGTTGGTGTAGCTGACATCCTCGCCATTGGCCTTGCCACGCGCTCCGCTGGCGCTCAGCGTCACGCCCGCCGCAAACCCATCCGCGCCGTAGGTGACTGCAACGCCGACGGCGGCGCTGCTGCTCTTGCTGGTGCTGTTCTGTTCGGCGGTGTTCTTGGCCGCCTCGATGGTGACGTCATGATCCGCCGCCAGCAGCAGGTTTCGTCCGGCCGTGACGTCGCTGCCGCGTACCAGCAGGTCGCTGGCATCGCCACCGCCGGTGGCGATGAGGTTGACGTCGCCACCCGCCTGTAGCTTGGAGCCCTTGGCCTGGTCCGCCGACTGGGTACTCTTGCTCTCGCTCTTGCTACCACCCACCGTCACGGCGATGCTGATGTTCGCGCCTTGCGCCGCGCTTGCCGCATTGCCACTGGCCAGCGCGCTTCCCGTCTGGCTCAGCGAACTGGCCGCGCCATAGGCGCTGTAGGCCGCAGAACCGGCCGCCAGTGCCTGCATGCGCGCATCGCCACTGACCTTCGAGCCGGCCTTGGCCGTGTCGTAAGCGGACTGGGCCAGGCTCAGCGCCGCAGAGCTAAGCGTGATCGACAGGCCGCCTTGGCTGAACTTGCTGCGCTGCTCGGCATCGGTGGTGTCGTGGACCTCGGTGATGGCGATGTCCTTGGCCTTCACCGTGATGTCACCGGCATTGGCCAGCACGTCGCTGCCCGTCTGCGCATAGCGGTTGCCTGCGACCAGCGTGACGTCGCCTTCCACGCTGCCGACCGTGCTGCCGACATGCGTAACGTCGGTGGTGTCGGCATTGTTCTGGATCTTCTGCGTACCGAAGGTCACGCCGATGCCACCGCTGCCGAACATGCCGGACTTCTTCGTTTTCTTCTCGTGCTCTTCGCTGTGCGTGTTCTGCGCCGTCTCCAGCGTCAGGTCGTTGCCGGCGGCCACCACCACGTTGCCGGTGCCGGCGACCTGCGCGCCTTGCGAGAGCAGGTCGTGGCCTGCTGCGATTTGCACAGTATCGCCGCTGAGGGTCGTCGCCACTGCGGTGCTGTCATGCCACTCGTCGTGCGTGGTCGTGGTCTTGCTGGACAGGAAGCCTTTTTTCTTCTTCTGCATGTCCTGCACGGCATCGTGCTGCTCCTGCTCGGCGAGCAGGTTGACGTCGTGGCCGGCGGATACGGCCAGTGCGCCCTTGTCGGTGAACGCCTTGGCCGCGGTCAGGTTCACGTCGTGGCCGGACTGCAGGGCGATATCGCCGCCGGCGGTGAACTCGCTGCCGTGGACGGTCTCGTCGCGGGTGCTGGTGGTCTGCCTGAAGCGATTGCGCGTTTCTACGGTGTTGCTAGTATCGACCGTGGTCAGCGTGGTGCTATTGATGTCGTGGCCCGCAGCCACGACCAAGCCCTTGCCAGCGTCGAGCTTGGCGGCGGTCAGGTTGACGTCGTGGCCGGCGCTGAGCACCAGGTTACCGCCAGCGGTGAGCGCCTGCTGTTCCAGGTCCTGGGTAGTGGTGGCGGTGACGAGCTTGGTCTTGCCCTGTCGGGTCTCGTCGGTAACGGTATGGCTGTCGCCTAGCACCGAAGTCACGTCGAGGTTGTGGCCTGCTGCGGCGATCAGATCGCCGCCGGTCTTCACCTGCGCCTGGCGGATGGTGAGATCGTTGCCGGCGGCCAATTGCAGATTGCCACCGACAATGAGGCTGGACGTGTCACCGCCGCGCATCAGGCCGGACTCATCACGCAGTGCCGTGGGTTGCAGCAGCAGGTTGCTGCCTGCCTGCAACGCGGCATTGTTGCCGACCTGCAGGGTCGTGCCAGTGAGGCTGAGGTCACGACCGGCCTGCAGCAGCAGGTTGTTGCCGGCAGTGATGCCCGAACGCAGGTCGCCGCCAGCGAGGGCGTCGCGGGTGGTGCTGGTCAGGTCGCGACCGGCACTGAGCAGCACGTCGCGGCCGGCGATCTGGCCGCCGAGGTTGAGCAGGTCCTGATTGGCCTGCAACGCCACGGTGCCACTGGACACAATGCGGCCCTGGTTGAGCAGGTTGCCGACGTTGGCGCTGACGTTGGCGCCGCTGATGGTGCCGGTGTTGCTCAGGCCGGCCGTGGCGTTGAGCGAGACGTCGCCGTTGTCGCTGGCCAGCAGCGCGCCATCGCTGCGCAGGGTCAGCGCGGTCTTGGACGACAGGTAGACCACGGGCACCAGCACCTTCTGGCCCTGGTACTCCTGTTCGACCATCCACACGATGTCGTGGGTCAGCGCGGCGACCTGCGCGGCGGTCAGCGCCACGCCCACGCTCAGGTGCAGCGTGCCGGCCTCGGCCACGCCGCCATCGAGCAGGGCGCGGTACTGGGCCACGCCGTCGGCGTAGTTGCCAAGGTAGCGGCGGCCGGTGAGCTGGGTGATCTGGTCCAGCACCAGGCGCTGTTCGTAGAAACCATCGCCCAGGCGGGTCTGGGTCCACTGCGGATCAACGCCGAGCTTGTCCAGCAGGTAATCGCTGCTGATGAAGTTGTTGTAGTCGACGAAGCGCGGATCGGTCTCGATCAGGTAGCGGCGACCGGGGTTGCTGTTGTTGGCCTTGACCCCGCCCAGGCCGTTGGCGGCGCGGCCCAGCGCGTTGGGATTGGCGCCGTTGCTGCCGACCAGGCGGTACAGCCCGCCCATCGGCAGCACGATGTTGCCCAGCGGCGCGCCGACGCCACCGACCACCTGCGGGACCTGGCCGGTGCCTGGGTCGATCTGCTGGTACTGGCCAGGCACCGTTCCGCCGGTCAGTACCGCCTGCGCGCCGTTGGCCTGAACCTGGCTGCGGCTGCCATTGCCGGCGCCGCCGAGCTGGGCCTGCACGCCGTTGGCCTGGACATTGGAGGCATTGACGGCGCTGCTGCCGTTCAGTGCGGTCTGGACCCCATGCGCATGGACGTCGACCGCAGTCGCGTCGGTGGTGCCGACGAGGCTGCCGCGACCGTCATCGACACGGATCTGGCCGAATCCGGCGGCGGCAATGCGGTTGCCGACACTGGCGCCGCCCGTGGCGGCAGCGGTCTGCGCCTGCACGGCGATACCGCCAGCACCGTCGGCGCTCTTGGTGCCGTACCGGTTCAGGCCTCCGCCCTGGGTGGCGTTGAAGGAAGCGCCGCCGATGCTGCGGCCATCGCTGCCGACCGCGCCGTTGCTGATGGTGGCGCCGCTGATCGCCACGCCCTGCCCGCCGGTCATGTTGGCGGCGAGGGCGATGTAGCCACTATCCGATGTCCCGGAGTTGACTTCGTTTTCCTCGACACTGTAGGTACATCCCGTTCCTCGAATTCCTCGAGCACAGTCGCCATCATCCAAGACTGCGACGCGCTCGATATCGGTGTACTTGGTCTTCTGACTCAACGCGAGCGCGTTGTTCTGCACTACCTCCCGCCCATTGATGAGAGCGTCACTCAATCCATTGGTGCCAAAGCGATTAACCAACAGCTGACCGGCGGCTGCAATCGTGGACGCGTTGTTGTTCACGCTCCCAGAGATCGCGATGTTTCCCCCGGCAGCGATGCGCCCTTCCGCGCTGGCGGAAATGAGTTGGTCACGACTGATGACATCGTAGTATCGGGTCGTACCAAGGCTGACCCTGTCGCCGACGTTCGGGCCATTCTGTTCGGGCATCGGCTGGCCGACGTACAGCACTTCAGAAGGCGTCGTGGCGTTGATTGCCTCGCGCTCGGAGTCCGACAACGGCGTGGTTCTGGCATTGACCACGCGCCGCCGGTTATTGATCTGATTGGCTGCGATCAGGATGCTGCCATCGGCCTCGATGCTGCCGGACACGTTGTCCAGCGTGCCGGTGCGTGCGATGAGCGTGCCGCTGCTGTCGCGCGCGGCGCCGATGGCGATGTTGCCGAGGCTGAAGATCTTCGCGTCGCGGTTGACCAACTGGTCGCGCACCAGCAGGGTCATGCCGCTGGTGGCGCCGATCAGCGCGCTGCCGTAGGCGGCGTTGTCGGTGGCGCCGCCCAGATCGGCGCCGTTGATCAGGGTGCCGGTGTCCACCAGCACGTTGCCGCCGACCAGGCTGCCGGTGTTGCTCACCGACCCAGCAGTGACCTGCAGGTTGCCGCTGGCGGAAATGTCGCCGGCGTTGCCGACGCTGCCGCCGGTGTTCAACTGCACGTTGCCCGAGCGCATGCTGGCGCCGGCAAGGTTGCTGATGTTGCTGGCGTTGATGCCGAGGCTGCGCCCGGCCTGCAGCGCCGAGGCATTGACGAAGTTGCCGCTCACTGCCAGGCGGAAATCGCCGTTGCTGGTGATGTCGGCACCGGCGCGATGGGTGTAGTCGCTGCGGATGGTCAGGTCGAGCAGGTTCTGGCCGAGGATGCTGCCGCCGCCGTCGAAGCCGACAGTGTCGATGACCACGTCGCCCGCACCGCCGGCGCTGCTGCCGGCGCCGATCTGGCCGCCGCTGTTGCTCAGGTTCTGCAGGGCCAGGCGCACCGCCTGTTCGGCCTTGATCTTGCCGTTGCGGTTGTCGAGCGTGGCGCCGTTGCGTTGCAGCAGCATGCTGGCGCCGGCGTAGACGCTGCCGCCCTGGTTGTCGAGCGCGTTGGTGTTGGCGATCAGATCGCCGCCGGCCACCAGTTGCCCGCTGCCGTTGGCGATGCTGGCCGCGTCGAGCACCACACTGCCGCGCCCCCCCAGGCTGCCGCCGACATTGCGCAAGTCGCCACCGGTGGTGAGCCGGGTCAGGCCACCGCCGTTGTTGACGATGCTGCCCTGGCTGTTGTCGATGCGGCCGCCGGACAGGGTCATGGCGTTGCCGCTGTCGAGCTGGCCGCCGCTGTTGAGCAGCGCACCATTGACGGCGACGGTGAGATCGCGCGCGGCGCCGATGCGGCCGCTCTGGTGGTTGTCGAGCTGGCCACGCGCGGTCAGTGCCAGGTCGCGGCCGGCCTGCAGGGTGCCGGCGCTGTTACTGACGTTCTCTGCGCTCAGGGTCAGATCGGTGCTGGCACCGATCACGCCGGAGTCGTTGTTCAACGTATGCGCCAGATCCACGCGCAGGTCGCCACCGGCACCGCCACTGCTCAGCGCCTGTATGGTGCCGCCGCGGTTTTCGAGGCTGTCGGCGCGCAGTACCAGGCTGCCGCCGGTGGCCTGCACTACGCCCAGGCGGTTGTCGAGCGCACCGCTGCCCAGTTGCAGGTTCAAGCCGCGCCCGGACACGCTGCCGCCGATGTTGCCCAGGCCGGCCGCGGTGACACTGGCATCGCCGGCCGCGGCGATGGCGCCGCCCTGGTTGTCGAGCGTGTTGCCGGCGCTGAGCTGCAGCTGGCCCTGGGTGAGGATGCGACCGCCGGCATTGCCGAGGGCACCAGCGCTGCTCACCGTGAGGGTGCCACTACCGGCGTGTTCGATGCGCCCTTGCGCGTTGTTGATCGACGCCGCGCCCAGTTGCAGGTCGCTGCCGTTGCTGACCAGGCGGCCGCTGCCGTTGTCGAACGCGCCGGTGACGGCGATGCGGGTGATGCCGGTGCCACTCTGCACCAGGCTGCCGCTGCCGTTGCGCAGCGTGCTCGCGCCCAGGTCCAGGCCCGCCGCCTGCAGCGTGCCGCCGGCGCCGTTGAGCGCGCTGTTGTCCAGCGCGCCACCGGCACGCACGGTGAGCTGGCCGCCGGCGAGCAGGTCGGCGCCGCGATGGTCCACGTCGCCGCTCGCGGTCAGCGCGGCGTTGCCGCCGACACGGGTGGTGCTGCCGGCCAGCGCGAGTTGCGTGGCGTCTGCGGTGAGATTACCGGCGGCGATCAGGCGGCCGCTGGCGCTGAGCGTGCCGTCGGCATGCAGGGTCAGCGCGCCGCTGTTGCCGAGGCTGCCGTCGCTGCGCACGCCAGACGCGGCCACGCCGCCGATGGCGACATCGCCGCCGCTCAGGCGCAGGTTGCCGCTGGACAGGGTCTGCCCGGCGTTGTCGATGCGCTGGCCCTGCAGCGCGATGTCGGCGCCGTTGACGGTGCCGTGCTGGAGCACGCCGGCGTCGCTGCCGAGCACGACCTGGTTGGCGCTGAGCGTGCCGGCCACGGTCAGGTCGCCGTGTGATTGCAGTTGCAGGGTGGTCGCGGCACTGAGCGCGCCGCTCTGGTTCAGTGCACCGCCGGCCTGCGCGCTGAACGCACCGGCAGACGCCAGGGTGCCGCCCAGAGTCAGATCGCCCTGGCTGACCAAGGCGACATCTCCGCTCTCGCTGCCGAGCTGGCCGCTGCTGGCGACGCTGGCGGCCTGCACGCGCAGGGCGTTGCCGCCGATCAGGTCGCCGCGGTTGTCGACCGCACCGTTGGCGGTGAGCGCCAGGCGCTGCACGCCGTAGCTGCGCCCGGTCTGCTGCAGCGAGCCCACGTCCAGTTGCAGGCGCTGGCGCGCACGCAGCGCGCCGGCGTTGCTGAGCAGGCCGCTGACGGTGAACGTGCCATTGCCCAGGGCGGCGAGCATGCCGCTGGCGCTGTTGGTAGCGCTGGCGGCGGTGAGGCTCAGATCGGTGCCGGCGACGACCTGGGCGGCGTTGTTGAGCGCGCCAGTGGCGCGCAGGTCGAGCGTCGAAGCGGACTGCACCAAGCCACCGAGGGCGAGGTCGCCCGTGCTGGTCATCGCCAGGGTGGTGCCAGCATCGGCGGTGCCCTGGCTGTCGATGGCCGCGCCGCTCAGACGCAGTGCGCCGGTGCTGTGCAGCACGCTCTGGCTGCCACTGCGCAGGGTGCCGCCGGCTTGCAGCGTGGCGTCCTGGCCGGCGCTGAGGCTGCCGTTCACTTGCAGGTCGCGCTGCGCCTGCGCCTGCAGTCCCTGCGTGGTGGCGAGCTGGCCGCCCAGGGTCAGGTCGCGGCCGGCGCGCAGGTCCAGCGCCTGCGCGCTGAGCGTGCCGGCCTGCAGCAGATCGCCCTGCGCTTGGGCGCTGAGCTGGGTGGCTGCGGCGACGGTGCCGCCCAACTGCAGGTCGCCCTGGCTGGTCAGCACCACCTGGCCGCTCTGGCTGCCGAGTTGGCCGGTGCTGGCGATGCGCGCGGCGTCGAGTTGCAGGTCGCGCTTGGCGATCAGGTCGCCCTGGCTGTCGACGGCGCCAGTGGCGTGCAGGGTCAGCGCGTCGCCGGCGTAGGCCTGGCCGCTGTGCTGCAGGTTGCCGACCTGCAAGGTCATGGCCTGGCCGGACTGCAGGGTGCCGGCATTGGCGAGGGTGCCGGCCGTGGTCAGGGCCAGCGCGCCGCGCGCGCCGAGGCTGGCGCCGGCGGCGTTGACGATGCTGGCAGCGGTGACGGTGAGATCGCGCCCGGCCAGCACCTGCGCGGCATTGGTCAGCTGGGTGCCGGCGGCGAGCGCGACATCGCGCCCCGCCTGGGCCACGCCGGCCAAGGCCAACGTGCCGTCGCTGCGCAGGCCCAGATCGGTGGCGGCGTCGAGCGTGCCGCGGCTGTCGATGCTGCCGCCTTGCAGGGTGATCGCGCCGGCCGTGCTCTGCAGCACGGCGGCGTTGCCGGTGGCCACGCTGGCACCTTGCAACTGCAGGTCGCCGACGGTCAGGGCCTGGCCATCGACGCTCAGGGCGCGCTGCGCCTGCAGCGTCGTCGTGGAGCCGCTTTGCAACGCACCGGCAATGCCGACGTCGCGCCCGGTCAGGGCGACGGCCCCGGCCTTGGCGACGCCATCCAGCCGCAGATCGCCTAGCGCGGTGGCGCTCAACGCCTGTGCAGCGACGATGCTGCCGCCCAACTGCAGGTCGCCCTGGCTGGTCAGCGCCACCTGGCCGCTCTGGCTGCCGAGTTGGCCGGTGCTGGCGATGCGCGCGGCGTCGAGTTGCAGGTCGCGCTTGGCGATCAGGTCGCCCTGGCTGTCGACGGCGCCGGTGGCATGCAGGGTCAGCGCGTCGCCGGCGTAGGCCTGGCCGCTGTGCTGCAGGTTACCGACCTGCAGGGTCATGGTCTGGCCGGACTGCAGGGTGCCGGCATTGGCGAGGGTGCCGGCCGTGGTCAGGGCCAGCGCGCCGCGCGCGCCGAGGCTGGCGCCGGTGGCGTTGGCGATGCCGGCAGCGGTGACGGTGAGATCGCGCCCGGCCAGCACCTGCGCGGCATTGCTCAGCTGGGTGCCGGCGGTGAGCACGACATCGCGCCCGGCCTGGGCCACGCCGGCGACGGCCAGCGTGCCGTCGCTGCGCAGGCCCAGATCGGTGGCGGCGTCGAGCGTGCCGCGGCTGTCGATGCTGCCGCCCTGCAGGGTGATCGCGCCGGCCGTGCTCTGCAGCACGGCGGCGTTGCCGGTGGCCACGCTGGCGCCCTGCAACTGCAGGCCGCCCGCGGTCAGGGCTTGGCCATCGACGCTCAGGGCGCGCTGCGCCTGCAGCGTCGCGTTGGTCGCGCTCTGCAACCCACCGGCGAGGCCGACATCGCGCCCGCTCAGGGCGATCGCGCGCGCCTTTGCCACGCCGTTCAGGCGCAGGTCGCCCTGCGCGGTGGCGCTGAGCGCCTGCGCGGCGATCACGCTGCCGCCCAGTTGCAGGTCGCCCTGGCTGGTAAGCGTGACCTGGCCGTTCTGGCTGCCGAGTTGGCCGCTGTTGCTGAGGCTGCCCACGTCCACCAGCAGATCGCCGCCGGCGATCACGTTGCCGCGGTTGTCCACCGCGCCGCTGCTGCGCAGGGTCAATGCCTGGCCGGTGGAGAGTGTGCCGCTGTGCTGCAGGCTGCCGGCCTGCAGTTGCAGCGATTGTTCGCCGCGCAGCAGGCCGGCGTTGTCGAGCAGTCCATCGACGTGCAGGTCCAGTCCGCGACCGGCGGCCAGCGTGCCGGCGGCGCGGTTGACCGCACTCGCCGCCTGCAGCTGCAGATCGCGCCCGGCCACAACCCGGGCGCTGTTGTCGAACGCACCCGCAGCCGTCAGCAGCACGTCGCCACCGCCCTGGGCGATGCCGGCCAGGTGCAGCACGTCCTGGCTATGCAGGGTCAGGTCGGTGCCGGCATCAAGCGCACCTTGGCTGTCGATGCTGCCGCCATCCACGGCGATGTCCGCCACGCTCTGCAACACCGCGGCGCTGCCAGTGCCGACGCTGGCGCCACGCAGGTGCACGCTGCCGCCAGCCAGTGCCTGACCGTCCAGTTGCAGCGCGCGTTGCGCCTGCGCCTGCAGGGTGCTGGCGCTCTGCGTGGTGCCGGCGAGAGTCAGGTCGCGTCCCGCCTCCAGTTGTACGGACTGCGCTTTGCTGCTGCCGCCGTGCAGCAGATCGCCCGCCGCCTGCAGGTGCAGCGCGGTGCCGGCGACCTGGGTACCGGCGAGTTGCAGGTCGCCGGCGCTGGTCACGCTCAGTTGGCCGTCCTGACTGCCGAGCTGGCCGCTGCTGGCGACGCTGCCGGCGGTGATCGCCACGTCATGCTTGCCGATCAGATCGCCGGTGTTGCCGAGTGCGGTCGCCGCCTGCACGGTCAACGTGTCGCCGGCGTAGGTACGGCCACTCTGTTGCAGGCTGCCGACGCGCAAGCTCGCGGCCTGGCCGGCCTGTACCAGGCCGGCATTGTCGAAGTTGCCCTGCACGTCGGCGTCGAGCGCCGCCTGGGCAAGCAATTGGCCCTGCGCCTGGTTGCTGGCACTGGCGGCGGTGAGTTGCAGCGCGCGGCCGGCGAACACCTTGGCCTGGTTGTCTAGGTTGCCGTCGGCCAGCACCGCGACGTCGCGCCCGGCCTGGGCGATGCCGGCCAGGTGGATGTCGCCCGTACTGTGCAGCCGCAGATCGGTGCCCGCGTCCAGCGCGCCCTGGCTATCCAGCGCCGCCGTCTCCACCTGCAGGGCGGTTGCGCTCTGCAGAATTGCGCCGGTGGCGAGTGCAACGCTGGCGGCATTGACGCCGACCGCGCCGTTCGCGCTGGCCTGGCCGTCCACGCGCAGCGCGCGTTGCGCCTGCAGTTGCAGGGTGTCGGTGCTCTGCACGGTGCCGACCACGCCCAGGTCGCCCGCAGCAGCGAGCTGCACGCCGGCCGCACGCAGGCTGCCGCGCTGCTGCAGATCGCCCAGCGCCTGCGCGTTCAAGGCACCAGCGGCCGCGACCACGCCATCGAGTTGCACGTCGCCGCGGCTGTTCAGCACGACCTGGCCGTGCTGGCTGCCGAGCTGGCCGCTGCTGGCGAGACTGCCGGCATCGATCTGCACATCGCTACCGCCGACCAGGTCGCCCTGGTTGGCGACGGCGCCATCGACGGTCAGGGTCAGCGTGGTGCCGGCATTGGCCGAGCCGGTCTGCGCGAGGCTGCCGGCGCGCAGGCTGAGCGCGCCGCCCGCGTACAGGTGGCCGTCGTTGGACAGCGCGCTGGCGCTGGTCAGGCTGGCGTCGCCCAGGGCCGACAGGCTGGCGCCGGCAGCGTTGCTGAGACTGCCGGCGCTGGCGCTGAGCGCGCCGCCAGCCACGACCTGGGCCTGGTTCTGCAGCACCCCGGCACCGGTCAGGGTGAGGTCGCCACGCGACTGCGCGGTGCCGGCCAGCGACAGGTCGCCGGCGCTGCGCAGCGCCAGGGTCGTGCCGGCATCCAGCACGCCGGCCTGGGCGATGCTGGCGCCATCCAGCGCCAGTGCGCCGCCGGTCTGCACCTGTCCGCTCTGCAGCAACGCGCCCTGCGCGTGCAGCGTGGCGTTGCCGCCGGCGGCCAAGGTGGCGCTGCTGCGCAACTGGCCGTCGGCGCTCAACTGCAGGTCGCCATCGGTGCGGATCACGCCGTCCAGCGCGGCGTCGCCGGTGGTCTGCAGCTGCGCGCTGCCCGCGCGCAAGGTGCCCGATTGCAGCAAGATGCCGCCGGCCTGCGCGGTCAGCGCGCCTTTCGCCGCCACCTGCCCGGCCAGGGCCAGGTCGCCGCGGCTGCGCAAGGCGACGTCGCCACCCTGGCTGCCGAGTTCGCCGCTGCTGAGCAGTTGCGCCGCGTCCACGCTCAGCGCCGCGCCGGCAACCAGGCTGCCGCTGTTGCTCAGCGCCGCAGTCGTGGCGAGCGTCGCGTTGCGGCCGGCGTAGCTGCCGCCGCTGTTGCCGACGCTGGCCGCGTCGATGCGCAGATCGCGTCCGGCATACAGCGTGCCGGCGTTGTCGAGCGTGCCTGGCGTTGCCAACGCAATGTCGCCGCCGGCCGAGACCACCGCACCGGCCGCATTGCCGATCGCCGCCGCGCCCAGGTCCAGGCGCCCGCCGGCGCTGAGCTGACCGAGCGTGTCCAGGCGTCCGCCGGCCTGCACGCTGGCGTCCTGCCAGGATTGCGCCAACCCGGACAGGCGCATCTCGGCATCGCTGCGCAAGTTGAGGCCCGAACCGGCGTCGAGCGCGCCGGCGGCATCGATCCGCGCCGCCTGCACCGCGAGGCGACCGGCGCTCTGCACGGTACCGCCGCGCTGCAGCCAGGCCGCTCCGGCCTGCAGTTGCGCCGCGCCGCCAGCATAGGCGCTGCCGCTGCTGCGCAACTCGCCACTGGCGCTCAGCGACAGATCGCCGCCGCTGTAGAGGCTGCCGCCGGCATCCAGTTCCGAACCGAACAGGGTGATGGCACCGGCGCTGCTGCGCCCACTGTGCGCCAGCGCGCCACTGGCGGCCGCATCGAGCAGGCCATGGGCGATGGTGTCGCCACTCATCGTCAGTTGCGCGGCGCGCAGGCGCACGCCGGCCTGCTGCGAGCCGAGCACGCCCTGCTGGCTCAGCGCACCCGCCGCGTGCAGGTCGACATCGTCACGGGCCACCGCAGTGCCGGTGAGGCTGAGCTGCCCGGCGCTGTCGATCTGCAGGCTGCCGCTCTGCGCGGACAGGGTGCCGCGGCTGACCACGCCGACACCGGCTTCGGTGGCGATCAGGCGGATACGGTCGGCGTACATGCCGCCCAGGTACGCCACATCGATGCCGATCGCCGGCGGTGCGCCGTCGCTGCCCGGCAGCACCTCCAGCAACATGCCGTCGTAGCCGATGCGCTGCGCACCGGCACTGGCCAGCAGATCCTTGGCCCACACCGACCCGCCCACGCTCAACTGTCGCGACAGCAGGTCCAGGCGATCGACGTTGTAGGCGTCCAGGCCGTTGCTGCCGACGCTCAGCGCGCCGCCGGTGATGGAGAAGCCGTTCAGGGCGCCATCGGCGCCGAGCAGCGGGGTGCCGGTGGCCAGGGTGACGCGCGAGGTGTTGAGGAAGCCGCAGCCGTCGCAGACGATGCCGTTGGGATTGGCGATCACCAGCTGCGCCTTGGCCCCGGCGATTTCGGTATAGCCCTGCAGGCGGCTGGTGGTGGAGGTGACTTCGTTGAGGATCAGCGTGGCCGCGCCGCTGTTCTTCAGGTTGTCGTTGCCGGCGATGTAGCCGCCGAGCTCGGTCTTGGAGATCTGCGCGCTGTTGTTGAGGATCAGGCCGTTGCTGCCGACGTCGAAGCGCGAATAGCGGTTGTGCGAGACGCCACGCGCGTTGGGGGCGACGATGTCCACCACCGGCACGCCGTTGGCCGCGGCCTGTTGCCCGGGCTGGCGCCCGTCCGGATTGGCGACCGGCGCGACCTGCGCGTACAGCGGCAGCGAGGTCCAGGTGACGGTGCAGCACAGCAGGGCGGCGAGGCCGCGCTTGAGCGGCTCGAGCAGGCGGTGGCGGCGATCGGTACGGTCCATGTGCATCGTCGTCTCTCTCGTGCCGCCCAAGGCGGCAAATCCATTGCGTTGCCTGCCGCCAATTGGCGGCAGTGATGTCAGAACTGGTAGATCAGGCGCACGCCATAGGCCGGCTGCGCGCTGTGGAAGTCGCGCGGCGCGTGCAGGTCCCAGCCGGCGAAGCCATCCCAGCTGAGCCCGCCGCGCGCACCGCGCATGCCGACGAAGCCGCCGACCAGGCTGCGCCCGGCCTGCGCCGACGCGCTCGGCCCGGCGATGCGGCCGGCATCCACGCCCAGGTATGGGGTGATGCCCAGGCGCTGCACCGGCAGGTTGAGGGTGTTGCGCCAGTACGCGCCGCGTTCGGCGCCCAGGGTGCGTTCGCCATCGAAGCCGCGCACGCTGTAGCGCCCGCCCAGAGTGATGAATTCCGACCCCAGCAGCAGCTGCGGTGAGGTCTGCGCATGCAGGCTGCTGTCCCAGCTCAGCGCCACCGGGCCCAGCGCGAACGGCAGGCCGGCGCTGACGTCGAGCGTGGTGACGCCGTAGCGGTAGCCGGGGAAGCCCACCGCCGGGTCGTAGCCGGTCCACTGCCCGTCGAACCACGGCGTGCCGCGGCGGTGACCCAGGCGCGTGTCCAGCTGCAGCTTGCCCAGGTAGTGGCGATGGCTGAGGTAGAACTCGGCGCTGGTGGTGTGGCGGCGCTGGATGCCGATCTCCACCCCGTCCAGGTAGCTGCGCGCTGCCCGCTTGGCCACCACCACGCCGAGCGTGGTCTTGCTGGTGCCGGTGCGGTGGATCACCCGCTGCAGATCCAGTTGCGCGCTGTTCGAGCTGCCGCTGGACTGGAAGCTCTGGCGGAAGCCGTCCACCTGCTGGTGGTAGCGATAGGACGACAGCGACAGCGAGGCCGTCCACCAGCCCCACGGCACGCTATAGGACAGGCTGTTGCCGCGCGTGCCGCGGGCGGCGCCGTCGTCGACGAGGTCGTGGTTGTAGCCGATCGAGAGCAGGTCGTTGATGCCCAGCGGCGCATCCAGGGCGAAGTCGATGCCGCCCTGGTAGCGGCCGGTCGCCTGTACGCCCGAGTCGTCGGCGTTGAGCACCGCGCGCCAGCGCTTGCTGCGCTGCACGGTGATCAGCAGGTCCGACTCGCCCGGCTGCTCGCCCGGGGTGATGTCGATCTTGGCGTCCTGCGACGGCACCCGCTTGAACTGCTCCACGCCCTGTTCGATCGCGCGCAGGTCGAGCACGTCGCCCGGGCGCAGCGGCAGCGCACCGCGCCAGAACACGCGGCCGTCCGCCGACTGCACGCGCACCTGGCGCAGGCGCCCGGGCAGCAGTTCGAAGCGCAGCTCACCGCTGGACAGGTCCTGCGCGGGCACGCCGAGGCGGGTGGTGACGAAGCCGCGCGCGACCAGTTGGTCCAGCGCGCGGCGGCGGATCAGGTCGATGCCGGCCGTGCCGATGCAGCGGCCCTCGTAGCGGCGCAGCGACTGCCACAGCCAGGAAAAACGTGCCGCGTCGGGGCCGCCGCCACCGAGGCGGATGCGCCGGATCGGAAAGCACAGCGCTTCGGTCGGCAAGGCGGTGCTGCGCATGTCTGCCGGCGCTTCGGCCTCGCGCGGACCCACGAACGGCGCCTGCCGGTCCTGTTCCTGCTGCCGCTGCACCTGCTCGGCCTGGCGCAACTGTTCCTGGCGGTCGAGCGTGGTGGGTTCCTGCGCGTGCGCCGACCGCGCAGCCGCCAGCGCGCACACGGCCAGTACGACGAGAGAAGCTCCTTTTCTCGAACTATCCACTGCAACGTCCCCTGTGACGCTTCCGGAGGTTGCCTGCATACGCAGGCGCGATCGCGCTGCAGCGCGCGAGGCGCCGCATCTTGCGGTTTTCCGTACGGAGAAGTGTGGTGCAAACCACAGCGCTGCGGCATCCGGACGCTCCTGACGTGCTGTCAGGAAATTCCCTGCAAAACAGGCACTTGCGTGAATTGCGTCACTTCCACAAAGGATGCGCGTCACAACTGGTGCGCCATCCGCCGCGACTGCCACACTCGCGGCTCAAACCTCGAAGGCCTCGCATGCTGCCGCTCACCCTCCTGCTGGCCCTGGCCTCGCCTGCCGCCCTCGGCGCCGCACCGGCCCACACCGCCGCAGCGCCAACGCCGACGGAATGCCCCGCTGCGCCGGGCGCCCTGAGCGATGCCGACGTCTGCGATCCACGCCGCGGCATGCTGCAACTGGCCTATCGTGCCGGTCGCGTCGTGCTGCAGGTGCCGGGACGCGCGCCGACCGTGCTGGAGACCATCCCGCGCGCCTACGCACCGGAACGGATCGGCACCGAGCACGCCATCCGCCTGTTGCCGACCCGGTTGCAGCCGTATCTGGCGCGCGACCGCCTGCTGTACCTGTCCGTGCGCCGGTCTTCGCCCGGGGACGGACACGGCTACTGCGGCGCCGGGGCGGAGATGGCGCTGACCGTGATCGACCTGCACGGCACGCCCACGATCCTGGCACGCGTGCCGGTGTCCAGTTGCCTGGACAACATCGATCTGGACGCGCCCGACCTCGATGACCTGACGCCCTACACCGTGCGCGATGGCCGCCTGCGCATCCGCTTCAGCACCTATGCCGGCCACGACAGCGACGCCCACGTCGAGGCGGTGCTCGCCCCGGATCTGCGCGCACTGACGTTCGTGCCCTGAGCGTGGCGGCCCGCCTGCGTTGCGCCGCACCTGTCATCGCAACCAGCTAAAATCCTCGGTTCATTTGCCTAGGTTCCTGCGCCCGATGACTCCGATCGCCCGCACCGCACTGGCCTGCGCCGTGCTCGCCCTGTCCGCCTGCAAGCCGCAGACGCAGGTCGCCGACCCGGCCGCCAAGCCGGCCACCACTGCATCCGCTGACGCGTCTGCCGCCGCGCCGGGCGCCGCCGACGACAACCTCAACGCGGTGCTGTGGATGCAGCGCTCGGCCGAGTACCAGGCCCTGGCCGAGCAGACCTATCGCGCTGCCGCCGACCGCCTGGATGCGGCGCTGAAGGAGCCGAACTGGGACGCGCTGGTGCCGGAGGAGCGCGGCAACGCCGCCGCCGGATTGAAGCCGGCGGTGGTGATGGACGTGGACGAAACCGTGCTGGACAACTCGCCGTACCAGGCGCGGCTGATCCGCAACGGCAAGGAGTACGACGAGGTCAGCTGGGACCAGTGGGTGGCCGAGAAGAAGGCCAAGCCGATTCCGGGCGTGGTCGATTTCGCCAAGGCCGCCGACGCCAAGGGCATCACCGTGCTGTACGTGACCAACCGCGCCGTGCACCTGACCGACGCGACCCTGGCCAACCTGCGCAGCGCCGGCCTGCCGGTGGCCGACAACAGCGTGCTGCTGGGCCTGGGGACGGTGGTCAAGGATTGCGAGCAGAACGGCTCGGAGAAGAACTGCCGGCGCAAGCTGGTCGGCCAGCAGTACCGCGTGCTGATGCAGTTCGGCGACCAGCTCGGCGATTTCGCCCAGGTGGTGTCCAATACCCCGGAAGGCCGCGCGCAGTTGCTGCAGCAGTACCACGACTGGTTCGGCGAGCGCTGGTGGATGTTGCCCAACCCCAGCTACGGTTCCTGGGAGCCGGCGCTGTTCAACAACGACTTCACCCAGTCGCGGGCGGCGCGCCACCAGGCCAAGGTGCAGGCGCTGGAGTTGGCGCAGTGAGCCGTGCGCCGCTGCCGCTGGCGCCGCACGAGCGGCTGATCTTCGCCCTCGACGTGCCCGGGCGCAGCGAGGCGCTGGAGTGGATCGAGCGGCTCGGCGATGCGGTGGCGTTCTACAAGATCGGCATGGAACTGCTGGCCTCGGGCGAGTACTTCGACGTGCTGGACACGCTGGCCGGATGCGGCAAGCGCGTGTTCGTGGACCTGAAGTTCTTCGACATCCCGGCCACCGTGGGCGGGGTGATCCGGCGGCTGTCGCAGTGGCCGGTGGACTACTGCACCATCCACGGCTGGCACCCGCCGATGATGCAGGCCGCGGCCGAGGCCAACGGCAGCGACATGCGCCTGCTGGCGGTGACCGTGCTGACCTCGATGGGCCGCGCCGACCTGGCGTCGATGGGCATCGACCGCGCGCCGGAAGACGTGGTGGTGGAACGCGCGCTGGCCGCGCAGGCCGCGGGCATCGACGGCGTGATCGCCTCCGGCCAGGAAGCGGCGCCGATCCGCCGCGCCACCGGCGCCGGTTTCTCCATCGTCTGCCCGGGCATCCGCCCCGGCGGCCCGGTCGGCGACGACCAGCAGCGCACGGTGGGCGTGGCCCAGGCCTTTGCCGACGGCGCCGATGCGATCGTGGTCGGCCGGCCGATTCGCCAGGCCAGCGACCCGCGCGCCGCGGCGGAGGCCATCCAGCGGGAGATTGCGGCGACGCTGGCCAGCAACACCGATTTTAAATCAATAACTTAGATGACGGATCCTAAAGCATTGCTTTAGCTTCGGCATGCCGGTAGCATGCCCAGCGTCCGGCTCTGCCGGAGATGTGCCATACCGTTCTCCGGCTTCGGTCGGATTTGAAGAGGCCCGCGCCTGGTGCGCGTGGCCTCTTTTTTTGTGCCCGCGTGGCGTGGGCGGTGCTTACACAGCCTTGGCCGCGCAGTAGCGGTCGATGAAGGCCTGGTGCGGCGGCATCGCGTCGGCGCAATGGCCGATGGTCTGCTCGACGCTGGCCATGAAGCGCTCCAGGTCGGCCTGCGGCACCTGGTCCACCAGCGGATGATAGGCGCGCGGCAGGATGCCCTGCCCGACCATCACCTGCACCCAGCTGATCTCGGCGAACATCTCATCGCCGTTGCGGTAGAAACGGCCACTGTCGCGGAACAGGTCCAAGGTCTCCTGCAGCTCCGGTGTGATCGGCATGCTGCGGCAATGCCGCCAGAACGCGCTGTCGTCGCGCTCGGTGGCGTGGTAGTGCAGCAGCAGGAAGTCGCGGATGCGGTCGAACTCGAAGGCGATACGCTCGTTGTAGCGCCGCACCAGCACCGGGCTGATGCCTTCGCGCGGGAACAGTTCCAGCAGCTTGGAGATGCCGGACTGGATCAGGTGGATGCTGGTCGATTCCAGCGGCTCCATGAAGCCGCTGGCCAGACCCAGCGCGATCACGTTGCGGTTCCATACTTGCTTGCGGCGGCCGGTGAGGAAACGCAGCGGTCGCGGATCGGCCAGGGCCGGGCCGTCGAGGTTGGCCAGCAGCGTGGCCGCGGCCTCGTCGTCGCTGATGTGCGCACTGCAGTAGACGTAGCCGTTGCCGGTGCGGTACTGCAGCGGGATGCGCCACTGCCAGCCGGCCGCGCGCGCGGTGGCACGGGTGTACGGCGTGGGCGGGCCGACCTTGGCGCAGGGCACCGCCAGCGCGCGGTCGCAGGGCAGCCAGTGGCTGAAATCGTGGTAGCCGGTATGCAGCGCCTGCTCGATCAGCAGGCCGCGGAAGCCGGAGCAATCGATGAACAGGTCGCCTGCGATCGCCTCGCCCGAGGCCAGGCGCACCGCGCTCACGTTGCCCGATTCCGGATGCAGCTGCACTTCCTCGACGATGCCCTCGCGCCGGGTCACCCCGCGCTGCTCGGCGTAGCGGCGCAGAAAGCCCGCATACAGCGCCGCATCGAAATGGTAGGCGTAGGCGATGTTGGCCAACGGCGAATTCGGCGGCACGTCGGTGGCCGAGGTCATGAACCGGTCGCGCTTGGCGGCGACGGTGTTGAGCGTGTAGGCGCCGAGCGGCCTGGCCTTGCCGGCAAGCGCCTGCTTGAACCAGTACTGCTGAAACGGCAGCAGCCCGAGCGGATGCCCGATCTCGGTGCCGAAGCCGTGCACGTAGGAGGTACCCGGGCGCTGCCAGTCGGCGAACTCGATGCCGAGCTTGAAGCTGCCCTGGGTGTGGCGCACGAACTCGGCCTCGTTGATGCCGAGCAGGTTGTTGAAGGCCTTGATGTGCGGCACGGTGGCCTCGCCGACGCCGACGATGCCGATCTGCTCGGATTCGATCAAGGTGATGCGGTAGTCCGGACCCAGCACCCGCGCCAGCGCGGCAGCGGCCATCCAGCCGGCGGTACCGCCGCCGACGATGACCAGGTTGCGAAGAGGGGCGGCGTTCATGCGTGCGTGGTCCTGTACCGAAGAAAGGGGCGACCGCAAACGCGGACGGGGCCACCTGGCCCCGTCCGTTGAAACCCCACGCGCGCCGGTCGGGCACGCGCGTGGGTCATGCCGTGGATCAGAACTTGGCGCCGATCTCGAAGGTCACGGTGCGCGGCACGTACATGATGTCGCCGGTCTTGTTGATGCTGATGTTCGGATCGTACCGGCCATTGCTGCCGAAGTCGTTGTAGACGTACGTGTTGTAGTTCTTGAAGTTGAAGGCGTTGAGCAGGTTCACGCGCGCCGACAGCTTGAAGTCCTTGTACACGGTGAAGTCCTTCGACGCCTGGAAGTCGACCGTGCGATAGCCCCAGATCTTGCCGCCGACCAGGAACTTGCCATTGCCCGGCGGAATCGCCGCGACCTGCTGGCAGGTCGCACCATCGGGATCGGTCTTGCCATAGCACGCGATGGTGTTGATCGGTTCCGGGGTCGCCAGCACCACCTTGGCACCGAAGGTCATGCCCCACGGGCCGTCGATCGAGCCGGAGGCAACGAAGCGGTGGCCCGCCACGGCGTCGGACTTCACGAACGGATAGTCGTGGATGGTGGCCTTGTCGAAGCCGAAGGGCTCGTCGATGTTGCGGTTCTGACGCGCGTTGGTATGGGTGTAGGACAAGGTCAGGCCCCAGCCCGATTCCTTGGTGTAGGGCTTCTCCGCCGACAGCAGCACCTGGGTGGTCCGCTGTTCCAGGCCATTCATGCCGATGATGGTGTTCTTGTAGCCCGGCACCGGTTCGCCCCACGGCGCGCTACCGTTCTGGAAGTACGCGCCGTTCGGGTAGCGGTTGATCAACGACATGGCGAAACCGTCGTAGCTCAGGTTGCGCTGCACGGTCACGTCGGTCAGCCAGTCGCCGACCTGGTTGCTGATGCCGATGCTGTACTGATCGCTGTACGGGGTCTTGAGGTGGTTGTTGAACATGAACAGCTCGCCGCTGCCGCTGACGCCCGCGATGGCATTGAGATTGTCCATGCCGTTGAGGTACTTCGTATCCCACGGCACGCACACGCGATCGCTGCGGTAGCACTGGCCGGTGGCGGGGTTCTGGAAGAACACCGCGACAGGCGACAGCGCCGCCTTGCTGGTTTCGTACGCCATCTGCTCGAACAGGTTGCGGTCGTAGGACCGCCCGGCACCACCATGCAGCACGGCAGATTGGTCACCGAAGAAGTCGTAAGAGAAGCCCAGGCGCGGCTGCCACGCGTCCTTGAAGTTCTTGCGGTTGTGGCCGTTGCTGATGTAGTCGGCGGCGTTGACGCCGCTCGGCAACAGGCGGTTGGCCCAGGGCTGGCCCGGGTTGGCCGGATCGTCGGAATACAGCGCCTGCACAAACGCGGGCGAGGTGACGAAATCGGTGTAGGCCGGGTTGTCCTCATAATCCCAGCGCACGCCGATATTCAGCATCAGCTTGTCGTTGACCGCCCAGTCGTCCTGCAGGTAGATGCCGTACTGCTTGGCCTTGGTGGAGACGATCGCGCTCTGGCCCGGGGTGGCGTACGGCGAATAGAAGTCCACGCGATAGGGCGTGGAGGCCACACCGTTGGCGTCGACCGAGTAGCTGAACTGCGGGTTCAAGGACGCGGCGTCCTGCGCCGTCAGCTTGATGTCCTTGTAGTTCACGCCCATCTTGATGGTGTGGTCGCCGTGCCACTGGAAGCTGGTGAAGGTCAGGTCGTTCTGCAGCGACCAACCCTCTTGCTGACGCTTCTGCACGCTGGCGCCACCGGCCGGTCCGGTGGACAGGAAGTTGTACTCGCCGATGTTCGGATCGGTGTAATCCAGGTAGTTGTAGATGACGCCGTTGCCCGTGCTCATCGGCAAAGGATCGTTGCGGCCGTCCTCGCGGCTGACGATCAATTCGTTGTACCAGGCATCGGCGCTGTGCGCCCAACGCAGCGCAACACGCTTGTCCTTGTTGATCTTGTCCAGACCGTGATCGGTGGCGTTCTGCCCACCGACGTTGTCGGTCTGGGTTTCGTCACGGACTTGCGCACTCAGTTCAAAACGGTCGCGATCGGTCGGCTCGAAATCGATCTTGCCGAAGTACAGGTCTTCGGTGAACGGCAGGTTGGCCGCGCCGTACTGGCCGGACAGGTTCGCCGGCAGGAAACCGACATACGGCGCCGCCTTGGCATCCGGATAGATCGTGCGCGGCACGACGTTGTCCTTGCCTTCGTAGGCGAAGAAGAAGTGCATGCGGTCCTGCAGGATCGGGCCGCCGATCGCGAAGCCGTATTCCTTGGTCTGCGAGTCCACCTTCCTGCCGGTCGCTTCCTCCGCCGGGCTCTTGTCGCGCAGATCCTGGTCGGTATAGCGGTAGAACACCTCGCCGTGGAACTCATTGGTACCGGACTTGGTGGCCGCGGTGACCGCCGCGCCGCTCACCTGGCCGAACTCGGCCTTGTAGTTGGAGGTGATGACCTTGTACTCGCCGATCGCCAGCTGCGGGAACGGGTTGCCCTGGCTGTCGTTCTGGCCGGCGATGCCGCCCTTGGCCACGTAGCTCTTCTGGCTGACGCCGTCGATGTAGAGGTTGCCGGCGCTGCTGTTGGAGGCGCCACCGCGCAGCGTGGTGTGGCCCTGAGAATCGATCTGGAACACCATGCCCGGCACGGTGTCGGCGAACTCCAGGAAGTTGCGGGTGGCCTGCGGCAGCTGCTCGATCTGGTGCAGCGACACCACGTTGCCCACTTCCGAGGTCTTGACGTCCTTCAGCAACGGCGCGCTGACGGTGACGGTGTCCAGGGTGGTCGCGTTGCCGCCGGCGGCCGGGGTCGCGGCGTCGAGATCGACGGTGGACGAGGACGCCACCTGCAGGGTCACCGTCTTGGTGACGCCATTGGCCTCGACCTTGTAGGTGCCCGGCTGCAGGCCGACCACGGTATAGCTGCCATTGGCGGCGACCGGCGCGCGGCGCACCGAGCCGGTGGCGATGTTGGTGACGGTGACTTCGGTGCCGGCCTGGGCGGCGGCGACCTGACCGCGCAGGGTCGCGTTGCTGGACTGGGCCATCGCCGGCATCGTGGCGAACAGGCAGGTGGCCAGCGCGCAGCACAGCAGGCTGCGTGCGGGCAGGTTGGAAGCGGAACGCGGTTTCTTCATGACAGAAGCCCTCCCAGGGCGGTAAACGGGATCATTGTTGTGTTCTTCTAGGTGCAGCAAAAAAACGACATCGGTGCGGCATGCGTCGGTGTCAGTCCATGGTGGTCCCTCGCTGAGCACTGGAGGCACGAACGATGAGTTGCGGGGCGATCGCGCTGGCCGACGCTGCCGATGCCGCCGGAGCGGCATGCGGTTCCAGCGCGGCGAGCAGCAGTTGCATGGCGCGGGCGCCGAAGCCGGCGATGTCCACGCGCATGGTCGTCAGGGCCGGATGCACGTAACGTGCCATCGGCACGTCGTCGAAGCCGGCCAGGGCGATGTCCTCGGGCACGCGCAGCCCGGCATGGGTGAAGGCGAACAGGCAACCCAGCGCCATCATGTCGTTGGCGGCGAACACCACGTCCGGCCGCTGGCCCTGCAGCAGGGCTTCGCCGGCACGGTAGCCGGAGGCCTCGTCGAAGGCGCCGGGCAGTACCAGGGGCGCCTCCTGCGGGCAGCGCTCGCGCAGTTCGTCGCGGTAGCCGCGCAGGCGCTCGCGCGCGTCGAAGTTGTCGTCCGGCCCGGCGATGAAGGCGATGCGGCGATGGCCCACGTCCAGCAGATGGCGGGTCATGGCGCGCGCGCCACCGTAGTTGTCGACGTTGAGCACCTGCGCCTCGCCGAGGCGCTCGGCGCAGTTCATCAGCACCGCCGGCAGTGTGCCGGGCAGCAGGTCGGCCGGGTCCTCGGCATCGTTGGCCAGGTATGGCGACATGATCAGCAGGCCATCGACGCGCCCGGGCATGCGCCGCACCGCCAGGCGCTGCTGCTCGGGTTCGCCGTGGTAGCTGGACACCAGCAGGTGCAAGCCGCGCTCTCGCGCCACCGTGTCGATGCCGCGGATCAGCTCGGAGAAGAACTCGCCGTGCAGGTCCGGCAGCACCACGCCAATGGTGTGGGTACGGCGGCTGCTCAGGCTGCGCGCGGCATGGTGCGGCACGTAGTGCAGGGTGCGCGCGGCTTCCAGCACCCGCGCGCGCACGGTTTCGGCCACGTGCTGATGGCCGTTCATCGTGCGCGACACGGTGGCGACCGACACGTTGGCCAGGCGCGCCACGTCCTTGATGGTGATGTTGGCGCGCGGATCCGGCGCCGGAACGGGGGGCGGGCTCACCAGCGTGCCTCCAGGGTCCGGTCGGACCTGCGCGTGGCGACGCGCAGGTCGGCAGACAGGCGCGGAGCGACGGACACGGTATGGGTGCCCCGCAGCGCACGGGACGAACGCGCCGCCGGCCATTGCGCACGCGGCGGCAAGCGGCGGTCCTGCGCCTGCGCTGGGGCCGTCATCGCAAGTCCGCACCGGACTGCAGACAACACCCAACCGCAGCGGCGCGCGCCACCGTGACCGAGCACTCGGATGATCTCTGACGAATATCGCACTGGGTCCCCCGGCCAGCACCGCCTCAATCGAGGTGGGCGGACGTTAGCAGCAACTGCAAGCGGTTACATGATGCGTTGCAACATGTGCAATCCCCTGGCACATCGGGCGATCCGCCGACATGTCTGTCCCGGCAGTCCCAGGCCGGGTCATGAAATGTCCTGCCGCGACAGCCCCGCCCCCTGGATGCCTGCCGGGTCGCCTCCGCACTGCCGTACCGTCCGGCTTGCCGGAATCGCCCGCGCCCAGCAAGATGCGGGACGTTTTGGGGAACGAGCCCGTACCGTATGTCGTCCTGCCCGACCCGGGTCATCTCCTCGCGCGCGCTGTGCATCCTGCTGCTGGCGATGCTCGCCCTGGCCGTGGGCGGATGCAAGCGCACGCCCGCCGAACTGCCAGGCGCCAGCGCCGAGCCTGCCGCGGCGGTGCGCACGCTGGCGCACGCGCTGCAGCGCAACGACCTGCTCGGTTACGCCCAGGCCGCGGTGCCGCCGGCCCAGTACCAGCGCCTGCAGCAGGCCTGGAGCGAGGACCGCAGCCGCTGGCCGCTGACCGAACTGCCGCTGGCCGAACGCCTGCCCGAGGTGCTCGACACGCTCGCCGCGCCGGACGCCGAGCGCCAGCTGCAACGCGCCTTCGACGCGCAGTTCGGCGGCCAGGCGGCGAGCCTGAAGCAGGCGGCGCACTCGCTGGGCCTGTTCGGCGTGCAGTTTCTGCGCAACCAGGGCCACTACACGCCCGAGCAGCGCGGCCACTACGTGCAGTTGGTGCAGGCGCTGAGCGCGTGGGCAGCGCGCGCGCCGCTGTCCGAGCGCAAGCGCGCCCAGGCGGCGATCGCCCGGCTGTGCGCCGCCGCGCGCCGCACCGGCGTGCGCAGCGATGCCGACCTGCGCCAGCTGGGCATGGACGAGAGCCTGCGCCGGCTGGGGCCGTTCCTGGCCGACCTCAAGGCGGTGCTGGCCGACTACGGCCTGGATCTGGACGCCAGCGCCGGTGCGCTGCGCACCGGCCTGGTGAACCAGCAGGGCGACCAGGCCGTGGTGCGCATCCAGTACCCGCTGGACGGCGAACAGATCGACACCACCGCGGTGCTGGTGCGCCGCGACGGGCACTGGTACCTGCGCGACACCCTCAGCGAGGCGGATGCAGTGCTGGCGGCCAGCGCCGGCACCGCCGACACGGCCACGGCACCCGCCGCCGACCCCGCCCCGCCGGCTAAGCGATAATGGCCCCGATGCCAGAACAAAACCCCCTTCCGTTCCCCGACGACGCCGCGGCTGCACGCGCGGCCGACGCGGCACGTGCGCCCGCCGACGCCTCCCCGGCCGACCCCGGCGCGTCCCCCGCTTCGACTGCCGCTGCCCTGCCGGTGGCGGCGACCGCCCCACGCCAGGCCAAGGGGCCGCTGTGGGCGCGCCTGCTCGGCCGCCTGGCCGACCCCTGGCTGGGGCTGAAGATCGAACCGGCCGAGCCCGGCCAGTACAACGACGGCCGCCCGGTGGTGTACGTGCTGGAGGACTACGGCCTGTCCAACGCGCTGATCCTGGACAAGGCCTGCCGCGAATCCGGTCTGCCCTCGCCGCTGGTGCCGCTGCCCGGCGATCCGCTGGGGCGCAAGCGCGCCTACCTGGCGCTGTCCCGGCGCAGCAGCAACCACGCGCTGCTGCCGGAGCAGCGCGGCGCCAAGACCCACTCCGATTCGCTGGCCAAGCTGCTGCAGGCACACCGCCTGCGCCCGGACCTGGACATCCACCTGGTGCCGGTGTCGATCTTCGTCGGCCGCGCCCCGGACAAGCAGAGCGGCTGGTTCGCCGTGCTGTTCTCGGAAAACTGGGCGCTGGTGGGCAGCTTCCGGCGCCTGCTCGGCGTGCTGCTCAACGGCCGCAGCACCATCGTGCGCTTCGCCCCGCCGGTATCGATGCGGCAGACGGTGGAGGAAGGGCTGCCGCCCGAGCGCACCGTGCGCAAGCTGCAGCGCGTGTTGCGCACGCACTTCCGGCGCATCCGCGAGGCGGTGATCGGCCCGGACCTGTCGACCCGGCGCCTGCTGGTGGACCAGGTGCTGGCCGCCGAGCCGGTGCGCGAGGCGATCGCCTCGCAGGCCAAGCGCGACAACAGCAAGCCGGTGGACGCCTGGCGCAAGGCGCATGCCTATGCCTGGGAGATCGCCGCCGACTATTCCAGCCCGGTGGTGCGCTCGGCCAGCTTCCTGCTGACCCACGTGTGGAACCGCATCTACGCCGGCGTGCTGGTCCACCACCTGGACAAGCTCAAGGACGCCGCACCCGGGCACGAAGTGATCTACGTGCCCAGCCACCGCAGCCACATGGACTACCTGCTGCTGTCCTACCTGCTGTACGAACGCGGCATCGTGCCGCCGCACATCGTGGCCGGCATCAACCTCAACCTGCCGGTGGTCGGCACGCTGCTGCGCAAGGGCGGCGCGTTCTTCATCCGCCGCTCGATCAAGGGCAACGCGCTGTACTCGGCGGTGCTCAGCGAGTACGTGGCGCAGCTGGTGGCCGGCGGCTATTCGATCGAATACTTCGTCGAGGGCGGACGCTCGCGCACTGGCCGGCTGCTGCAGCCCAAGGGCGGCATGATCGCGATGACCCTGCGCGCGTTCCTGCGCCAGCCGCGCAAGCCGGTGCTGTTCCAGCCGATCTACGTCGGCTACGAGAAGCTGATGGAGGGCAACAGCTACCTCGACGAACTCAGCGGCCGGCCCAAGGAGAAGGAATCGATCTGGGCGCTGCTGTGGGGCATCCCCAAGGTGCTCAAGCAGAACTACGGCCAAGTGGTGGTGAACTTCGGCGAGCCGATCGCGCTGAGCCAGATGCTGGCGCAGCGCGCGCCGGAATGGGACGGCCACCCGCTGGGCGAGGACGAGAAGCCGGCCTGGTTGAACGGCACCGTCGATGCGCTGGCGCAGCAGATCCAGGTCCACATCAACGCCGCCGCCGACGTCAATCCGGTCAACCTGCTGGCGCTGGCGCTGCTGTCCACGCCCAAGCACGCCATGGGCGAGGCCGACCTGATCGCGCAGATCGAACTGTGCAAGAAGCTGCTGGCGGAACTGCCGTATTCGGACCGGGTCACGGTGACCCCGCACTCGCCCGAGCGCATCATCGCCCACGCCGAAGAGATCAACGTGCTCACCCGCACGCCGCATCCGCTCGGCGATGTGCTCAGCGTCAACGGCGACAACGCAGTGTTGCTGAGCTATTTCCGCAACAACGTGCTGCACCTGTTCACCGCCTCCTCGTGGGTGGCGTGCTGCTTCCAGAACAACCGCCGCATGAGCCGCGCCGGCCTGCTGCGGCTGGGCCGCACCGTGTACCCGTTCCTGCAGTCGGAACTGTTCCTGCCGTGGAGCGAGGACCAGTTCGCCGAGCGCATCGAACGCACCATCGAGGTGTTCGTGCGCGAAGGCCTGCTGCTGCAGCTCAACGAGGACGACGGCAGCGTGCTGGCGCGCAACACCGGCCAGACCGACGAGGTGTTCCGTCTGCGCGCCATCGGCCACTCGCTGCAACAGGCGTTCGAGCGCTATTACATCGCCATCTCGGTGCTGGTGAAGAACGGCCCGGGCAAGCTCGGCGCCGGCGAACTGGAGAGCCTGTGCCAGCAGGCCGCGCAACGCCTGAGCCTGCTGTACGCACCGGCCGCGCCGGAGTTCTTCGACAAGACCCTGTTCCGCGGCTTCATCCAGAAGCTGCGCGAACTGAAGCTGGTGTGGCCGGACGAGAACAGCAAGCTGGTGTTCGACGAGCGGCTGGACGCGTGGGCCAAGGATGCCAAGTTCATTCTTGGCCGCGAGCTGCGCCACACCATCGAGCGGGTCAGCCCGGAAGCGGCCAAGGTGGAGGAGCCGCCGGTGCCGCAGGACTGAGGCGGCGGTTGCCGCACGTCCAGTCGTGACGCGGTGGGATCCGGGCGCGTGGCGACGCGTCAAACACGAGGGCGCCCGTCTATCACTGCGGCGCGGCGCGTGGCGACGCGTCAAACACGAGGGCGCCCGTCTATCACTGCGGCGCGGCACAGTGACTTCCGACACGCGACCGCGGGCCGGTGCCGCCGCGAGCATGCTCCAGACTCCCTGCTGCGGATTCCGGCAATGCGCACAGCTCCCCTCTTCGTCCTGTTGCTGCTTGCCGTCTCCAGCGGACCCGCGTGGGCCGATCAGGGCGAACCCGATGGCAAGCACGACCATCGGCCGCAGGTGTCCTCACGCCAGTGCGGCCTGAGCACGCCGTTCAACGTGCTGGCCGACAGCGGCGGCATCTGGCTGACCCGCGACGGCGGCGAGGGGCCGCGCGAGGTCTTCTTCCACGCCGGCGAACTGAGCGTGGATCATCGGGTGCAGCAGATCGGCCAGGCCGATGCGCAACGGCTGCTGGAGATGGAGCGCGAGACCCGCGCGCTGATGCCGGAAGTGGCCGATCTCTCGCACGAAACGGTAGACCTCAGCTACGACGTGCTCGGCGTCATCGTCGACGTGCTGACCGGCAGCGCCGGCAACGCGCGCAAGATCGAGCGGTTACGCAAGCAGGCCAATGCGTACGTCGACGGAACGCTTGGCATGGGGCGTTGGGACCAGACCGCATTCGACAGCAATTTCGAACGCTATGTTCAGACCCAGGCCGAGAGTTTCTCCGGCAGCATCGCCCGCCACATGATGTGGCAGATCGTCACCGGTCGCGCCGAGGCCATCGACAAGCGCGCCGACGGCATGGACGCCACCGTCGACGCCCGCCTCGATGCGCGCAGCAAGCGCGTCGAAGCCAAGGCTGCGGCGCTGTGCACGCGGGTCGCGCACCTGGATCAGTTGCAGCAGGCGCTGGAGTACCGCTATCACGGCCAGCCGCTGCGCCTGCTCGTGGCGACTCAGGACGGCGTGACCGGGCCCGGCACCACCAGCGTCACCAGCATCGATGCGCCGCGCGGCAACGCGGTCGCGGTGCCGCCGGTCCCACAGAAGTGAGTCCGGCGCTGCAGCGCGTGTCGCGATCCGCGGTGGACTCCTGAAACGACGTGCCAAACACCCTGGTCCCTGCTACCGAGGCGCGGCTCAGGCCTCGAACAGATCCCCAGTGCGCGGCCCGGGATCGGCCGCATCGGGCGGGTACGTCAGTTGCCCCTGCGCACCGACGCGTGCGGCCGGGTTGGGGACCGCCGGCTCCTGGCGGCCGACATCGATCAGATGCACGACCGGGTGGCCATGGTGCAGCAGGTGGTCGCAGATGATCTGGCGGTGGCACTGGCGCCAGTAGGCCTCGGCGCACATGACCGCGCAGGCGCCGTCCCCGCCGAACGCCTGCAGTTCGGTCAGCGCCTCGGCGAATTCGCTCCCAGCGCGTAGTCGGCGTAGTTGTGGAAGCTGACGCTGCGCCAGTAGCCGTTGCGTTGCGGATCGACACCCGGCTGCTTGCCGCGGCGCCCACCCAGGGCGCGGAAATGCCGGTAGGCGATGCCCGCGGCAGCCAGCGCCGGCGCCAGCGCGCTGCCGTCGAACTGCGGGAACCGCCGCGAATACGGAAACGCACGCACGTCGGCCAGGCGGGTGACGCCGGCGCCCTGCAGGATCTGCAGGAAGGTCTCCAGGCTGCGCGTGGAATGGCCGACGCTGAAGAAGGTCGCCGCGCTCACGCCGGTTCGTCGGGGATCAGCAGATGCTCCAGGCGCAGGATGCAGTCCTTCAGTTGCAGCTTGCGCTTCTTCAGCCGCTTGGCCTCCAGCTCGTCGTCCAGATTGGCCGGGATGCGCTGCAGCTGTTCGTCGAGCGCACGGTGCTCGCGACGCAGGGCGTCGATGCGCAGGGAGATCTCGGCGGGCGTCAGGGTGTCCACGAGGTTCGAGCATACACAGGCCACCGGTCCGTCGTCACCGTGCAGCGCGCCGCTATCCCGGGCGCGGGCCAGCCTGCACAATGCGCACGGGCGCCGCGGCGGAGGCGGCACCCTCCCACCCTCGTGCCACCCGCGGCAGGATCGCCGCGCCGAAAGGAGTCAGCATGCGTTCGTTCCGTTCCCCGTTCGTTCTCGCCCTCGCCCTGGCGGCAGCCCTGCCGCAACTGGCCGCGGCGGCCGATCCCAAGTTCTCCGGCTTCCTGTGCTGCAACATGCGCAGCGACGGC
This sequence comes from Xanthomonas rydalmerensis, assembly GCF_033170385.1. Lineage (NCBI taxonomy): Bacteria > Pseudomonadati > Pseudomonadota > Gammaproteobacteria > Lysobacterales > Lysobacteraceae > Xanthomonas > Xanthomonas rydalmerensis. The sequence continues at coordinate 4,993,646 of NZ_CP126170.1, forward strand.
AGCTGGATCAGCGACAGCAACTACGCCGAAGACGGCAAGCGGGTGATCCCGGCCGGCACCCCGGTGCAGGTGACCGGCTATGGCCGCTACCGCGTCAATGTGCTGATCGACGGCAAGAAGCAGTCCATCGGCAACGACTACAGCCGCGACCTGGGCAACGAGGCCTTCGCCCAGCGCTACGTGGTCGCGCAGGATCCCAAGCTGAAGCTGGCGGCCTACCCGCCGAAGATCCGCGAGGCGATCGCCGCCAACCGCGTGACCAAGGGCATGACCCGCGAGCAGGTGCTGATGGCGCTGGGCTATCCGATCAGCAGCGAGAACCCGAGCCTGGACGCGCCGCTGTGGCGCTACTGGCTCGACAGCTTCAACGAGTTCCAGGTGTCCTTCGACGGTGCCGGCAAGGTCGACAAGGTCACCGCCGATCCGAAGACCCAGAACCTGGTCTGGCAGCCGTAATCCCGGCGCGTCACTGCGCGCCATAGCGCCGCGCGCCCGATCCGGCGGAGGCGGCGCGAACCGCGCGCCATGGCCGCGGCCTGCCGCGACCATGGCGCACCGGGAATGCGGCGCGGCGCGCCGCCGCCCGCTGCAATCAGCGACTCAACACCTGCGGCGGATCGGTCCGCGTCGGGCCTTGTTGCGACGCCTGCAGCGCCTGTTCCTGCCCCTGCACCTGGCGCTGCGCCTGCCCCTGCTGCGCCCCCAGTTGCTGCAGCTGCTGGTAGGTCTCCTGCGCCGGCCGCGCGATCGCCTCGCTGGTCGGCATGTGCGCGCGATTGGCATAGGGATCCGGCGAGACATCGCCGCCGCTGCGGTACACGAACGCCAGTTCGCCGCCCTGGTGGGAGGCAGTGGGCCGGTTGAAGCCCACCGACAGCTGATCGCGCTCGCTGAAGCCGCTCTGCCTGGCCAGCAGGGTCAGGCTGGCGGTCATGCGCTCGCTGTTGTCGTCCCAGCCCTTGCCGATCGCCTGTTCGGCCTGGGCCACGCCGCTGCGGACCCGGTCATGCAGGGCGCGGTCGGCGGCGCCCGGAGCGCCGGCCGGCTCGCCGGCGCGCGGCGCGGGTGGTTGCGCCTGCGGCTCGGGCTGCTGTGCCGGCGCTGGCGCCGGTGCGGGACCGTCGCGGAATCCCGCCGGCAACAGGTCGCGCGGCACCTGCGCGGCATCGATGCCGACCGCCTTCAGGTCGGCATGCACCGCCGGCGGCGTGCGCTCGGGGTGCTGCGCCTGCGCCCGGTCCTCGGCGTTGGCGATCTGCGCCAGCGCGCGCTCGCCATAGTTCTGCGGATAACCGCGCGCGTCGTAGAACAGCCTGCCCATCGCCTCCACGTTGCGGGGGTTGTCGGCGTCGATCTTCAGATCCTTGCCGAAGCTCAGCCCGTCCCTGGCGGTGTAGGTGGCCTTGCTGCCCACGCCCTGCTTGTCGATGTAGCTCGCCATCTCGCTGCTGGCGTTGTACAGGTCCTTGAGCGTGGCCTTGGGGTTGTTGCGGGTGACGTAGTCGGCCAGGGTGTTGACCCCGGCGATCTCGTCCTTGGCCTCGCGGGTGCGCTGTTCCTGCCCGTAGGCCTGAAGCGTGGCGGTGTAGTCGTGCGGCGAGGGCGAGGCGGCGATGCCGTCGACCTTGGCGGCGAACGCGGCGTCGCTGCGGTCGATGGCGGCCTTGTTGATCGCATGGCCGATCTCGTGGCCCAGCACGATGCGGGCGGTGTTGGCCGAATCGTCGCGCGGTGCGTTCATCTTGGCCGTGGCCAGCACGTCCATCGGCAGCTCGATCTGCCCCGTGCGCGGGCTGTACGAGCCGGTGCCCGCCTCGGGGCTGGGCGCGAAGCCGGACAGCTGCTGTTGCCCGATCGCCTGTTCCACGCGCGAGCGCAGCTCCGGCGTGTTGTCCAGCATCTGCCGCAGCGCCTGGCCTTCCCTCGGATGCGCCTGCGCGAAGGTGTCGACCATGCCCTTCAGGCGTTCGTCGTCATGTGCCATCTCCGCTCTCCCTTATGCGTCGACCAGGATCTGCAGCATCTCCACGCACGCCTGCGCGTCGTGTTCGCCAGCGTCCTTGCCGAGGAAGGCGTACACGGCGACCGCGCCGCGTTCGAAATGCCAGCGGCCGGCGCTGCCCTGGCGCGGCGGCGCGATCCAGTGCGGCACGAAGCCCGCGGCGACCAGCGCCTGGCGATATCCGGCCAGCGACTGCGCGCACTGCGCCGGCGCCGCGCCCGGCGCGGGCGTGAAGCGCAGGTCCAGCCGCGACGGCGGGGCATCGTCGGCATCGGCGACCGATTCCAGGGTGTAGCCGCCATCGCCGGCGAGCGTGCCGGACGCGCTGAACGCATGACCGCCCTCGTCCTCGACCTGCACGCCGGTCTGCGCGGCGACCTGGGTGGCGACCAGATCCTGCTTGCCGCCGATCGCCAGGATCAGCCGTACTACGCCTTGTGTCAGTTGCTCTGGCGTCATCTCCGCCATGGCCCGCTCCTTGTCTGCAGGGGTGATCGAGGGGGAAGAGGAATGCGCGCCGGCACAGGCGGCCAGCAACGTGGTGGCCAGCATCAGGGCCGCGCGCAGCGCCGGGCGCGTGCCGGCTGCGTGCCGCGCGCTGCGGCGATTGCGATACAACATCCGCTCCATGAAACGCCTCTCCGTCAAACGCCTTCCGCGCATCGGGACGCGGTCGGGCATGAGCGTGCGATTGTAGCCAGGGCGTCGACGTCTGGCAGCCCAGGGCTGCGCCGCTGCGTCAATCCCAATCGGCGCGGCGCTGCCAGACGAAGCCGGGCAGGTCGATGCGCTTGCGCGGCGTGCCGTCCCAGTCCACGGTGAAGCCTGCCGCGCGCAACGCCGCGGCGACCTGCTGGCCGACCGCCAGGTCCGCGTCCTCGCGCCCGTCCAGATCGCCGAACGCCAGCATCAGCCCGTCGCCGTCGATCGCCCGCTCCATGTCCTGGCCGTGATAGAAGCAGTAGCCGTGGTAGCGCCGGTCCGGCGTGTCGGCCACCGCCTGGTTCACTTCGACGTGGCCGTCGGACATGGTGTAGCCGGCATTGGCCAGGGCGCAGATGCCGGCCTCGTGCAGCCGCTGGAACAACGCATCGAGCCGGTCGCAGTCGGTCTGCGCCGGCCAGGTCTGCTCGGCCTGCTGCTTGGCCTGCCACTGGCTGGCGACCGAGGCGCGCAGCATCGCCTCGTCGCAGTCCTCTTCGAGGATGTCCTCGATCATCTCCTGGATCTCGTCCTGGGAGTAGAACCCGGACCAGACCCATTTGCGGATCGCGTCGTACACGTAGGCGTCGGATTCGTTCATGGCAGAGCCTGCGGGCTTTCGGGACCATCCATGATTCCACACGTCAGCCGTCGCTGCAGCGCCTCGGGATGGGTCACAGAAGGTCTCTGCGTCGTGGCAGATCCCCGCATCGCCCGCGTGCTTTGCAGGCGCCGGCGGGAGCGGGAGCCGACGCACTGGCTGTCTGTTGACGCCGGCGCGTCCCTGCTGCGAGACGCCTGCCTAGCCTCGTCTTGCATGTACGCCTGACGCACGCGCAGCACTGCACCACGACGGAACAGCAGGCGGCCGAGCCGACGGAAACTGGCGGGGCCCATGAAACATCATCCGCGGCCATGGGCCACGCTCCTGCGAACGCACGCCGTGCACCATTCTCCCGGGAGAGCCGTGGCGAACGCGCTGCGGTCAGCAGCGCGCGCCATCTCGGCTTCCCTAGCAGGCTTGTTCGACCAGCAACGGTGCCACCTGACGCGGACTACGCCTGGAGGTCGAGGTACCGGCCGTGCCCAAGGGCTTGGCCTGGCGCCGCGCCGTCAGGTCCCCGTTGCTGCCGGACAGGACGAACACCTTCACCGCGTCGCTGAGCTGGATCGCCTGCTCCTCCATTGACTGGGCCGCCGCCGCCGCTTCTTCCACCAGGGCGGCGTTCTGCTGCGTGGCCTGATCCATGTGGGTGATGGTCTGGGTGACCTGCTCGATGCCGCTCGACTGCTCCTGCGAGGCGGCCGAGATCTCGGTCATGAAGTCGGTCACGCGCTGCACGCTGACGACGATCTCGTGCATGGTGCTGCCGGCGCTGTTGACCAGCAGGGAGCCGGCGTCCACCTTGCTCACCGAGTCGTCGATCAGCTGCTTGATCTCCTTGGCGGCCTCGGCCGAGCGTTGCGCCAGCACCCGCACTTCGCTGGCGACCACGGCAAAACCGCGGCCCTGCTCGCCGGCGCGCGCCGCCTCCACCGCGGCGTTGAGCGCCAGGATGTTGGTCTGGAAGGCGATGCCGTCGATCACGCTGATGATGTCGGCGATCCGCCGGGACGAGGTCTGGATGCCGTTCATCGTGTCGATGACCTGGGCCACCACCGCGCCGCCTTGCGAGGCCACCGCGGTCGCGCCGATGGCCAGCTGATTGGCCTGGCTGGCGCGTTCGGCATTTTGGCGCACGGTGGAGGTCAGTTCCTCCATCGAGGCGGCGGTTTCCTCCAGGCTGGCGGCCTGCTGCTCCGTGCGGCGCGACAGATCGGCGTTGCCGGCGGCGATCTCGCCGGCGGCGCCGGTGATCTGCCCGGACGCATGCTGGATGCGGCCGACGATCCCGGTCAGCTGGGCCACCGTGGCATCGGCATCCTCGCGCATCTGCGCGAACACGCCCTGGAACTGCCCCTCCATGCGCGTGGTCAGGTCGCCGCTCGCGATGTCCTGCAGCAGCTTGGACAGCGCCTGCAGGTTGCCGTCGGTAGTCGCCATCAACTGGTTCAACCCCTCGACCATGTCGCGGAAGTCGTACTGGAAGCGCGCGCTGTCGCCGCGCACGGCGAAGTCGCCGGCGGCCGCGGCGTCGACCAGTTGCCCGATCTCGGCATTCATCGCCGACAGATTGCGCTTGACCTGGTCCATGGTCTCGGTGAGCGCGGCCTGCTCGCCGGGCAGGCGATCCATGTCCTGCGACAGGTCGCCGATCGCATAGCGTCCCATGATCTCGAGCAAGCGCTGTTGGAGGCTCACGTGCATGTCGAGCAACGCATTGCTCTCCCGCACCATGCGCGCGTACTCGCCGGGAAACGCGTGCTCGTCCATGCGCTGGCTGACGTCGCCGCGCTCGTGGTGCCTGGCCATCTGCGACTGCGCCGCCATCACCGCCTGCAGCTGCGCCTGCATGCGGTCCATGCTGGTCAGTAGGCGGCCGGTCTCGTCCTTGGGCTGCGGCGGGATCCGATGGTCCAGCCGGCCCTGGGCGATGGATTCGGCGATTTCGGTCGCGCGCCCGAGCGGTCCGGCCAGGCTGCGGGTGATCAGCACGCTCAAGGTCGCGCCGAGCACCGCCGCCAGCAGGCCGAACCCGATCAGGGCACGATTGCTGAAGAGCAGGGCCGCCTGGATCTGCTCGGAGCTGAGCGCGTTCTGCCGGATCTGCAGATCGACCGCGTTCTGGATCACCTCCACGCGCCGCGCCAGCAACGGCGCGGCTTCACCGTACAGCAGTTGCCTGGCCGCCTCGATCTCGCCGGCACTGGCCAGCGCCAGTACCCGGCTGTTGACCGACCGCGCCGCCGCCTGCGCAGCATGGATCTCCTTACGCATGGCCAGACCTGCCGCCGTGCCTGGCAGGGCGTCGAGGGCCTGACGAAGGCGGTCGTTGTCGGCGCGGATCTCCTGAATCTTGGCGGCGATCGCCGGACGCTTGTCGGCCGGCGACAGCATCATGTCGCGCAGGTAGCGCTCCGCGCTCATATTGTTGCGCAGCATGGTGTACAGCAGTCCGGTCTTCTGATTGTTTTCGTGGACGATCTTGTCGACCGCCTGGCGCACGTTGTGGAACTGGTAGAGCGCCAAGGTAGAGGAAGCGCCAAGCAGCACGATCAGCAGGCCGAACGACAGCGCAAGGCGCTGACTCACCTTGAAGGAGTGAAAGAAATGCATCGGGGGGACTCGCGAGGGGGGTACCTTTATCGGTATCTGCATCGCGAACTTGACCCCGTGCGAGCGACCCAGGTCCCAAATCCGGAAAGTCGCAGGCACAGACGTCGCCGGCGCCGCGCCATCGCGCGGCACCGCCGATGCCCACGAAAGAAGATACGCCACCGTATTGCCCGCGGCGCGCGCGGCAGGCTCGAATGGCGTTGTTGGCGCGCACTGCAACGCGCGGTCATGCCTGCCGCGGTGGTAAGGTCTGCGCGGCGTCGGCCGCCGCCTGACGGACGTTGGCAGGCGCACCAGACAGGGTGCGGCGTATGTCGAGCGCACGGTCGCGGCGCGATCGCTCGGCGCGGGGGCCGCATGCAGCGGACTGGTCTGCGACCCGACACCATCGCAGTGCGTACGAAGGGGCCGCCGCGCCGCCTGGGTGCCGCATTACCGCATCGGCGCTGGAAGCGGCGTCGCCGCGCGCGCTTCTCATCCCGGCGACGGATGCGCGGTCGCGCCGGCCAAGCCGGCGCGACCGCGCATTGTCCTGCAGCTAACGACGGCCAACCGGCTTACTTGATCTCCACCGCACCCAGATCGCACACCGCGGTATTGCGCGGATTGCCGCGCTGGTCGATGGCGGTACAGCCGGCGCCGGCGTTCAGCGCGGGGCTGTTGGCCGCAGGCAGCTGGGTGAGCGTCGGTCCGCCATTGTTGGCGGGGGCGGACAGCAGTGGGTCGACCGCTTTCACGTTACCCGCGGCCAGGCAGGCGTTCGGCCAGACCGCGCCCTTGGCCGAGTACTCGATGAGGTTGTTGCCGGTATTGCTCTGGTTGTTGCAGAACACGCGCTCGGTCTTGGAGTACAGGATGCTGTTGCGGATGTCGAACTTGTCGCCGAACAGCGTTACCCACGGCGTGTTCTCGGCGAAGGTGACGTTGTTGAAGCGCACGCTGGGGCTGCCCTGGTCGCCGTTGGCCGGCTGCCAGCCGACATGCTGGATGGCCGCGCCCACGCCCTTGGCGGAGTTACCGTGGAAGGTGCTGTTGCTGACGTCGCAGGCGCCGTAGCAATCCAGGTACAGCGCGCCGGCGTTGCCCTGTTCGGCGGTGTTGGACAGGAAGCTGGTCTCGGCAATGTTGATGGTGCCCGGCGTGGTGATGGCGGTGCCGGCATGCGAGGTGTCGGTGAAGCCCATGCTGATGCGCGCACCGCCGCCCGGGCCACCGGTGGCGACGTTGTTGGCGAAGGTGGAGTACTTCACGTCGATGGTGTCCGGCGCATACGCCCACAGCGTGGCACCGCCGGACCCGTTGGCGGCGACGTTGTTGCGGACCACGGTGCCGCACATCGCCAGCGTGCCGCCGCTGCCGACGCCGCCCTTGAGATAGCCGGCCAGCGACGCACCGTCGGTGTCGATCGCCCCGCCGCCACCGAAGTTGCCGGCATCCGGGAATCCTTGCGGCGCATTGATCGCCTGGTTGTTGGCGAACTCCGAGCCGACGATGGTCAGCCGGCTGAGCTGGGTATACAGCGCGCCGCCGAGCCAGGAGGTGTTCTTGTAGAAGCCGCTGCGGACGATGGTCACCTCCGCGTCGCTGCCGGCGAAGATCGCGCCGCCGCCGATGCTGCTGCGGTTGGCCAGGAACTGGCTGTTGATGGCTTCCAGCTTGCCGCGGTAACCGACCTTGATCGCGCCGCCGCCCCAGGTGCCCGGGTCGTAGGCCTGGTTCGATGCCGGCTGCACCGAACTGCCGTTCTGCAGTTTCAGGTTGCGCACCGACAGCGCGCTGCCGGCGTTGACCAGCAGGATCCGGGTGGACTGGCGGCCATCCAGGGTGATCTTGCCCTGGCCATCGATCACGGTGGGCGTGGTCGCCGCGATGGTGATCGAGCGGTCGATCGCGATGCTGGTCGGCTTGGCGCCGCAGTTGAAGGTGATGTAGCCGCCTTGCGCAACGGCGGCGGCCAGCGCGCTGGCGGTGCAGCTGGCCTGCGTGCCGTTGCCGACCACCGTGGCCGCGGTCGGGAGCGCCCAAGCCTGCGGCACGCTGCATTGTGGCGCCGCGGGGACGGCGGCGATCGCCGTGGCGGCGGTCATCAGGGCGATAACGCCAGCAGCATGCGCGCTGGCTTTCAGGGAACGCGTCGTGGTCATGATCGTGCTCGATAGGGTTGCGGGGGAACAACGCGACACGCGACAGTCATTCGACTGTCATGCATGTCGCTGACACCTCGAGTGCAGGACGGCCGCCGGGCCGACCGGCGGCATAGGGTGCTTGAGCGCGTGTCGATCGACCAGAACGCAGGTAGCAGATCGCGCGATTGCGCACACACCACATGCGACAGCGCGCCGATGCGCGGCGCGTGGCACGGTTTGGGTGCGTTGCAGGGCACGTTCCGGCAGCGCATCCGGTTGCTGTACGTGCGCGCGAAGCGCCTGGCCCGCGCTACAGCGTGTCCAGGCGTCCGCGCAGGTGTTGCGCATGCGTGCGCAGGGCCTGCAGTTGCGCGGCCGGCAGCTTGCCGAGCTGGCGGTAGACCATGTCCAGGCGGCGATTGCGCCCCAGCGTGTTCTGGTGCCGCGCGAAGAAGTCCCAGTACAGCGCGTTGTATGGACATGCACGCGCGCCGGTCTTCTGCTTGCGGTCGTAGCGGCAGCCCTGGCAGTAGTCGCTCATGCGGTCGATGTAGGCGGCGCTGCTGACGTAGGGCTTGGTCGCGAGCAGGCCGCCGTCGGCGAACTGGCTCATGCCCACCGTGTTGGGCAGCTCGACCCATTCGAACGCATCGATGTAGACGCCCAGGTACCAGCGGTGCACCGCAGCCGGATCCAGGCCGGCGAGCAGTGCGAAGTTGCCGATGACCATCAGCCGCTGGATATGGTGGGCGTATGCATCCTGCAGGGACTGACCGATGGCGTGGTGCAGGCAGCGCATGTGCGTGTCGCCGGTCCAGAACCAGGCCGGCAGCGGCGTGTCGTGGCCGAGCGCGTTGCGTGCGGCGTAGTCGGGCATGTGCGCCCAGTAGATGCCGCGCACGTACTCGCGCCAGCCCAGGATCTGCCGAACGAAGCCCTCGACCGCCGCCAGTGGCGCGGTGCCGGCGGCGTAGGCCGCCAGCGCGCGCTGCACCACTTCCTGCGGCCGCAGCATCTTGGTGTTGAGGGCGAAGGAGAGCTGCGAATGGAACAGGCGCGGACTGCGCGTGCTCATCGCATCTTCGTAACGGCCGAAGTGCGGCAGGCCGTCGGCGATGAAGCGATCGAGGCAGGCCAGCGCCTCGGCGCGGTGCAACGGCCAGCGCAGCACGTTCGCCTGCGGCTGGCCGAAGCTATTCACGCCGGCGGCCTGGATGGTTGCCCACAGTGCGCTGTGATCGTGGACTGGGCGCGCATCCGGCGGCGGCGGCGGATCACCGGGCCAGGGCTGGCGATTATCGTGGTCGTAGTTCCACTGCCCGCCCTCGGGCGTGCCGTCGGCCACCAGCAGGATCCGGTGGCGCTTGCGCATGTGCCGGTAGAAGTGCTCCATCAGCCACTGCGGACGCCCACGGAAAAACTCCGCCAGTTCGCCGCGGCGAGTGTAGAAGTGCGCGCTGTCCACCGCTTCGGTGGCGAAGGCCTGCGTCGCGCCCCACTGCCGCAGTTGCTGGTCCAGGCGCCATTCGTCGGGGTCCTGGTACTGCAGGCGCTGCGCACCGTAGTGCGCCATCAGCGCAGCGAGATTGGCGGGGATGGACTGGCGATTGCTGGCGTCGTCGATCGCCACATAGCGCACGCGGTGGCCCGCCGCGCGCAGCTGGGCGGCGAATGCGCGCATGGCGGCGAAGATGGCGAGGATCTTCTGCGCATGGTGCAGGACGTAGTCGGTCTCCTGCCGCACTTCCATCAACACATAGACCACGCCGGGATCGCGCACGTCGAACCAGGGATGTTCGGGATCGAGTTGATCGCCCAGCACCAGGCGCAAGGTGTGGGCGGTGGGATGCATCGGACTCATGCAGCGTGGCCGGCGTGCGACCACGCACCGCGGCGGCGCGCCATGCTGCGGCTCATGGCGGCAGCGACGCAGGCACGCGCTTGCGCTCGCCACGGCAGCGGTCGGAACAGTACTTCACTTCGTCCCAGACCTTTTCCCACTTCTTGCGCCAGCGGAACGGCCGGCCGCAATGAAGGCAGGGCTTTTCCGGCAACTCGTGTTTCTTGCGCATGCCCATCCGCGTCTCGCTCAACGCGGCATCGCTTAAGGCTGCGCCGGCCACTCGCGGAACACGACACAGACCGTGGTGGGGTCCAGCATCGCGAATTCGCGCGCGCCCCAGGGCTTGAGCGCGACGGTGCGGGCGTTGGGATGCAGCCACTGCGGTGCGCGTGCGGACAACTCCGCATGGATCGCGTCGATGCGGTCGGTTTCGATGCCCAGTTCCGGCCGATCCTTCGCCGCCCATTCCGCGTTTTCCACCAGGTAGGCCTTGGCGCCGTCGCGCGCGATCACCGCCATCGTCTCGTCCTGATACAGCACATGGAAGCCCAGGCCATCGACGAAGAACGCCAGTCCGTCCTGCAGGCGCTCGTAAAAGATCTTGGGAATGAGGTTCTTGAACATGCGAGGACCCTGCTTGCTTGGCCAGCGGCGAGTGTAGCGGGCCGGTCCCGGTGCGGCATGACTGCGGAGGACGGACCGCGCCGGATGCGCGTCCTTCGCGGAAGACGGCACTGCCTCGGCGCCAGCGCGGCCGCTACGGTCCGCGGTGATGCAATGCACCGCGGACGGCCTGTCCTTCTGCGCGAACAACAGCGAGGGGCTGCGCTGCCCTGGCGCCGTCGTCGCCCGCCTGACCGGTACGTCCGGGACGGTCGCGGTGGCGGAATGGGAGTGACCCGCAACGCCGCCCGCGCGTGCCGCGCCAGCCACGCCGACTACACTACCGCCGATGACCTCGCCCCTGCCCCTGCCGCCGCTGCAACCGCTCGCCGATCCCGCACCGCCCAGCGCGCGCAATGCCGCGGCGCTGGGCAAGCGCCTGTGCCGGCAGGTCGGCCAGGCCATCGCCGATTTCGGCATGATCGGCGCCGGCGACAAGGTGATGGTGTGCCTGTCCGGCGGCAAGGACAGCTACACCCTGCTGGACATCCTGCTGCAGCTGCAGCGCAAGGCGCCGGTGCCGTTCGAGCTGGTGGCGGTGAACCTGGACCAGAAGCAGCCGGGCTTTCCCGCCGACGTGCTGCCGACCTATCTGCGCCAGCGCGGCGTGCCCTGGCACGTGATCGAACAGGACACCTACTCGGTGGTCACCCGGGTGGTACCGGAGGGCAAGACCCTGTGTTCGCTGTGCTCGCGGCTGCGCCGTGGCGCGCTGTACCGCTACGCCGCCGAGCACGGCATCACCAAGATCGCGCTGGGCCACCACCGCGACGACATCGTCGCCACCTTCTTCATGAATCTGTTCTTCCACGCCAAGCTGGCGGCGATGGCGCCGGTGCTGCGCAGCGACGACGGCCGCCATGTGGTGATCCGGCCGCTGGCCTACGTGCGCGAGGACGACATCGCCGCCTACGCGCAGGCGCAGGCCTTCCCGCTGATCCCCTGCACGCTGTGCGGCAGCCAGGAGACGCTGCAGCGGCGCCAGGTCGGGCAACTGCTGCAACAGTGGGACCGGGAGCATCCGGGGCGGGTGGAGCAGATCGCCCGCGCCCTGGGCAACGTGCATCCGGCGCAGTTGGCCGACCGCGCGCTGTTCGACTTCGCCGCGCTCGGCGGCGCAGCAAGCGCCCCGGCTGCCGCCTGGGCGGACGACGCGCCGGGCTGAGGCCCCTCGCTGAACCGCCCGATGCGGTGCCCGGGCGGGCGCGATGCGACAATGGCCGCCGCTCCCCGGCGCGTGCCGCCGGACCGTTCCGTTTCCTTCAGCTGGATGCTCGATGTTCTTTCGCAATCTGACCCTGTTCCGCTTCCCCACCACGCTCGATTTTTCCGAGGTCGAAAAGCTCCTGCCGGAGGCCCAGCTCAAATCGGTCGGCCCGCTGGAAATGAGTTCGCGCGGCTTCATCTCCCCATTCGGCCGCGACGAGCAGGAAGCGCTGTCGCACCGCATCGCCGAGTTCCTGTGGCTGACCGTCGGCGGCGAGGACAAGATCCTGCCCGGCTCGGTGGTCAACGACCTGCTCGCGCGCAAGGTCGCCGAGATCGAGGAGAAGGAAGGCCGGCGCCCCGGCGGCCGCGCGCGCAAGCGGCTGAAGGACGACCTGATCCACGAGCTGCTGCCGCGCGCCTTCGTCAAGTCCTCGCGCACCGACGCCATGCTCGACCTGCAGCACGGCTACGTCGCGGTGGACACCTCCAGCCGCAAGACCGGCGAGAACGTGATGTCGGAGATCCGCGGGCTGCTCGGCAGCTTCCCGGCGTTGCCGCTGAACGCCGAAGTGGCGCCGCGCTCGATCCTCACCGGCTGGATCGCCGGCGAGCCGTTGCCCGAAGGCCTGAGCCTGGGCGAAGAGTGCGAGATGAAGGACCCGATCGAAGGCGGCGCGGTGGTCAAGTGCCAGCACCAGGAACTGCGCTGCGACGAGATCGACAAGCACCTGGAGGCCGGCAAGCAGGTCACCAAGCTGGCGCTGGTGCTCGACGACCACGTGTCCTTCGTGCTCGGCGACGACCTGGTGATCCGCAAGCTGAAGTTCCTCGACGGTGCGCTGGACCAGCTCGAACACGCCGACCAGGACGGCGTGCGCGCCGAACTGGACGCGCGCTTCGCGCTGATGAGCGCGGAGGTGCGGCGCCTGTTCCTGCTGCTGGAAGAGGCGTTGAAGCTGAGCAAGGCCGACTGATGCCGCGGAGGCAGCCGCACGCCGCTGTCACCGTGCGCACCCGCGCCGGCGGTATGCTGTGCCCATGCCCGATCTGCTCCGTCGCCTGATCGCGCCGCCCTCGGCGGCCGTCGAACGCGACCTCGTCCGCTTCCGCCTGGACGAGCGCGAGGTCGAAGTGCTGCGCGTGCGCGACCCGCGCGCGCGGCGCATCAAGCTCAGCGTGGACGAACGCGGCGCGCGGCTGACCCTGCCGCTGCGGGCCAGCCTGGTCGCCGGCGAACGCTTCCTGCTGGAGAACCGGCAGTGGCTGGCGCAGCAGCTCTCGCGCTATGTCGCCGCCGAAACGCTGACGCCGCTGCGGCCGGGCGAGGCCGGCGAACTGCCGCTGCGCGGGCAATCGTTGCCGGTAGCCTGGCACGACGCCCGCTACGCGCGCATCGAGGTCGCCGACGGCGTGGCCCACCTGCATCTGCCGCCGCGCGGCGGCGACGCGACGCTGCGCCGCGCGCTGCGCGACTTCTACGAAGCCCAGGCCCGCGCCGACGTCGGCCGCTGGCTGCCGCAGTACCTGCCTTCGCTGCCGCGGGCCCCGCGCGCGGTGCGCTACAAGGTCATGTCCTCGCAATGGGGCTCGCTGGCGCCCGACGGCAGCATGGCGCTGGACCTGGCGCTGGTGCTGGGGCGGCCCTCGGCGTTCGAGTACGTGCTGGTGCACGAGCTCTGTCACCTGATCCAGGCCAATCACTCGCCGGCGTTCTGGCACGAAGTGGAAGCGCGCTTCCCCGACTGGCGCGCCGAGCGCACCTGGTTCCACCAGCACGGCCGCCAGCTCAAGGCGCATCTGCGCTGGCTGCTGCGTCCGGATCGCGACTGAGGCGCGCATCCACGAACGGTGACAAACGCGCCACAGGAGCGGCTTCAGCCGCGACGGGCGTTCTCGATGAAGCCCGTCGCGGCTGAAGCCGCTCCCACTGGCCAAGCTGCACACGATAGGCTTGGACGAAAGCACGTTCTTCGAAGGGCACCGAAGACGCTGCGGCGGTTGTGCGCCGGCCCGCGACTGAACGCCGAACAACGCGATGCGATCGGCGTGAGCGGCAAGGGTGTGTTGGAGAGCGAATCGGCCACGCATGCTGCGCTGCGGTACGACATGGCGCGCAAGCGGAGATGCGAACAAGGGGGGATGAGCGTGCGGGTGGGCGCCGATGCGGTCGCATCGCGATCTGTCACCCCAGCGCTGCGGAAGCAGAACTCCATGCAGCGCCCGGCAGGCCCCCTCTCCTCCCGCCTACCGCGAATCAGGCGCGTCCTCCGGCGCCAGCGAGGCGGTACGGTCCGTGCGGCACTACGCCGGCATGTCAGGACGCCGGGATCGAGCCGCGTACACAAGACGTATCGCGTCTACGCCTGTTGACGGCAGGCGTGGGCGCAACTTAAGCGAAAATTTTTCTACACACAAGCTTCACTTTGCGTGTGTAGGGAGCACACCTACACGACTGTCCGCAGGCCCCTGACAGCCACGCATTCGGCATGGCGGCGGAAGACACATCGGTCACCGCCGGCGCTGCGCGCATGCCGCCCGATCCGCCCGACAGCCGCTCTCGGTCAGGCGCTGCGCGCGTATTCGAAACCGACGGGCGCAGGCTGGATCGCCAGCACCGGCTCCTCCGCGTGCGGCACCTGCGTTGCCGCATCGGCCAGCCGGAACACCGCCACCGCCTCGCTCAGGCTGCCGGCCTGCCGCTCCAAGGCACGCGAGGCCGCGGTGGCCTGTTCCACCAGCGCCAGGTTCTGTTGGGTGCTGCGGTCCATCTGCGCCATCGCCTGGCCGACTTCGTCGATGCCGGCGGCCTGCTCCTGCGAGGCCGCCGCGATGCCCGCCATGAGCGCATTGACCTCGCTCACCGACGCGAGCACGCGGCCCATGGTGCTGCCGGCATCGTGCACCTGCGCCGACGCCACCGCGACCTGGTTCACCGATGCCTCGATCAGGCGCTTGATCTCCTTGGCCGCATCGGCCGAGCGCTGCGCCAGCGCGCGCACCTCGCTGGCGACCACGGCGAAGCCGCGGCCCTGCTCGCCGGCGCGTGCGGCTTCGACCGCGGCGTTGAGCGCCAGGATGTTGGTCTGGAAGGCGATGCCGTCGATCACCCCGATGATCTCGCCGATCTTGCGCGAGGCCGCTTCCACGCCCTGCATCGCACCGACCGCCGCGTCGATCGACGCACCGCCATGACCGGCGACCGTCGCCGCCGCGTCGGCCAGCTCGTTGGCGTGGTGCGCATGGGCGGCGTTCTGGCGGACGGTCTCGGTCAGGCGCGCCGCCGCACGAGCGGTGCGTTCCAGCGTGCCCGCCTGTTCGGCGCTGCGCTGCGACAGGTCCTGATGGCCGCCGGCGATGGCGCCGGCTTCGGCGTCGATCGCCGCGGCCGCGTGCTGGATGCCGGCCACGATCGCCGCCAGCTGGTCGGCGCTGGCATTGGCGTCGTCGCGCATGTCGGCGAACACGCCGCGGAAGTCGCCGCGCATGCGCACGCCGAGGTCGCCGCTGGCGATGGCGCGCAGCAACCCGGACAACTCGCCCAGGTTGCCGTCCACCGTCGCCATCAACTGATTGAGGCTCTCGAGCATGATGCGGAAATCGTGCTGGTGCGCGCCCACGTCGGCGCGTGCGCTGAAGTCGCCGGCCGCGGCGGCCTCGGCCAGGTGCCAGATGTCGCGGCTGAGCGTGCCGAGGTTGGCCTTGATCGCATCCATCGCCTCGGAGATCGCCGCCTGCTCGCCGGGCAGGCGCGGCATGTCCTCGCTGAGATCGCCGATGGCGTAGCGCCGCATCAGCGCCACCATCGACTGCGCGGTGCCCACGTGCAGGTCGACCAGCGCATTGGCGTCGCGCAGCAGCTGCCCGTAATCGCCGGGGAACGCCGCCGCGTCGCCGCGGCAGGCGATGGCGCCGTCGGCATGCTGTTGCGCCATCTGCCGCTGCTCGGCCAGCACCGCGCGCAGCTGCGTCTGCATGGTCTGCATGCTGCGCAGCAGGTCGGCGGCCTCGTCGTTGCCCTGTGCCGGCACCACCGCGTCGAGCTGGCCGGCGGCGATAGCCGCGGCGACGCGGGTGCCCTCGCGCAGCGGCCGCACCAGGCTCTGGGTGATGCACCAGCCCAGCCAGGCGCTGACCGCCAGCAACAGGCCGCCGCCGAGCAGCAGCAGCCAGCGCGCGTGGGCCATGGTGGTCACCGCCTGCGCATAGGAACCGTCGCTGAGCGTGCGCAGGTGCGCGGCATTGCGCTGGATCGCCTGCTGCCACTGCGCCAGCAGCGGCTGCAGGGTGTACAGGTGCAGGGTCTGCGCATCCAGGTTCTGGTTGTCGGCGGCCAGTGCCAGCACCTGCGACTGGAACGGCTGCACCTGCGCATAGGCCTTGTCGATCGCCGCGCGCAACTGCGCGCCGGTGCGGTCGGCCGGGTCCAGGCGCATCGCGAACAGCTTGCGCCGCGCCTGCGCGTAGTCCTGCTGCGCCGCGCCGATGGCGCGCACCACCGCCTGCTTCTCGTCGGGATTGGTCAGGATGACATCGTTGAGCAGGCCGATCTCCAGCCGCGCCTGCGCCGCGACCATCGCGTTGGACAGGCGGATCTTCTCCATCTTGTCCAGGGCGATGTCGTCGAGCTGATGCCGCGCCAGCGCCATCGACGCCAGGCTGGCCACGATCAGGGCGCCGCAGATCGACAGCAGGGCGGCGAAGGCGAAGGTCAGGCGCGGGCCGACCCGGTAGCGGCGAAGGAGGCGGATCATCGGAAGTGCGGCGTCAGGGCGAAGGGTGCCCGCTACGCTGTGCGCCGAAGTTTTCCGAAACGCGACGGCGCGGCGACAACATGTCGAACTGTGACGCCGGGAGGAGGACGACCGCGGCGTATTGCGCAGCGCTGGCTGTCACTGCGTCGCAGTATGCGTGCGCGCTGTCCGGCGGCATGGCCGCGCAGCGCGCGCTGCGCCCGCGCGTGCCGCCGCCGCGGCCGCCTCAGAGGAAGTCGTGCAGCAACGCGGCCACCGCCGCCGGCTGTTCCATGTGCAGATGATGGGTGCCGGGCAGCGTGTGCACACGGCCGTCGCGCAGGCACGCCGCGCGCTGCAGGCGCAGCGGCTCGGGCAGCATGTCCTGCGCCGGATCGGCGAACACCACCGCGGTCGGGCACTCGATGCCGGCCAGCAGCGCCTGCATCTGTGTCTCGGTCGAACGGATCGCCGTCGGCAAGGTCAGGCGGCGGTCGCTGCGCCACACGTAGCCGCCGTCCACCGCGCGCACGCCGCGTTCCACCAGCAGCCGCGCCGCCGGCTCGCTGAGTTGGTTGGCCAGCATCCGCGCGCGCACCGGCGCGGCGAGGTCCGGGAAGACGCGCAACGGTGCGGCGTTGACGCGGCGAGTGCTGGCGACGCTATTGCGCAGCCGTGCCACCGCGCCGTCCTCGCTCTCGGCCAGGCCGCCCAGCATCTCGATCGCCACCAGCTTCTCGATGCGCTGCGGCGCCGCGGCGGCCAGCAGGCTGGCGATGGCCGCGCCCATCGAATGGCCGATCAGCAAGAAGCGCTCCCAGCCCAGCGCATCGGCCGCGTCCAGCACCGGATGCAGGGCACTGGCCAGCAGGTACTCCGCGCCCTCGGGCAAGGCGCTGCTGTGGCCATGGCCGGGCAGGTCCAGCATCACCAGGTCCAACTGCGGCAGGTGCCGGCTCAGCGGCACGAAGCTGGCGGCGTTGTCGAGCCAGCCGTGCAAGGCCAGCGCCTTGGGTCCATCCGGATTGCCGCTGCGCAGCCCGGCCAGCGCGCCCACCCGCGACGGGCAGGCGAAGGGACGCAAACTCATGCGGCGCGGGCCGCCAGCTGCGCCAGTGCGCGCGCGTGCGCCGGGGCGTCGTTGAGACAGGGGATGTAGCGCACCTGCATGCCGCGTTCGGCGCAGGTCTCGACGAAGCCCATCGCCACTTCTTCCAGGGTTTCCAGGCAATCGGTGGCGAAGCCGGGACAGATCACGTCCACCTGCTTGACCCCCTGCGCGGCCAGGTCCCACAGCCGCGGTTCGGCATACGGGCGCAGCCAGCGCTCGGCGCCGAAGCGCGACTGGTAGCCGAGCTCCCATTCCCCGGCCTCCAGGCCCAGCGCGGTGGCGATCGCCTGCGCGCTGGCTTCGCAGCGCTGCGGGTAGGGATCACCGTTGTTGGCCACGCGCTGCGGCAGGCCATGGAACGAGAAGAACAGGCGCTCGCCGCGGCCGTGCTGCGCCCAGTGCGCGCGCACGCTGTCGGCGACCGCGGCGACCCAGGCCGGATCGGTCGGGTAGTCCTCGATCAGGTGCACCGGCAGCTGCGGATGGCGCGCCTGCCAGGCCTGCACCACGTCCTCGATCGAGGCGGTGGTGGTGGTCGAATACTGCGGGTACAGCGGCAGTACCACGATCCGGCGCACGCCGGCCTCGCGCAGCGCGTCCAGGGCCGGCGCCAGCGCCGGCGTGCCGTAGCGCATCGCCCAGGCCACGCGGTGCCCGGGCAGTTCGCGCTGCATGCCCTCGGCCAGGCGCCGGGTGTACACCGCCAGCGGCGAGCCGTCGGCCAGCCACACCTGCGCGTACTTCTCCGCCGACTTGGGCGAGCGCCGCGGCAGGATCACCCAGTGCAGCAGCGGCCACCAGAACAGCCGCGGGATCGCGACCACGCGCTTGTCGCCGAGGAACTCGGCCAGATAACGGGCGACCGCAGGCGCGGTCGGCGCCTCGGGCGTGCCTAGATTCACCACCAGGATGGCGGTCTCGGGTGCGTCGGACATGCGCGCATTGTGGCAGAGCGCGCGCGTCGCGGCGTGTCGATCCGCTCGATCGCGGCGATCGATGGCGCCTGTGCATGGCGCCGGCACCACTCATTGCCGATTCATTGCCCTGTGACTAAGTTCAATCACTTGCAGTATCTTGCTGCGGACCTACTTCGGAGCCCGCCATGCCCCTCCTGCCGCGCCTCGCCCTGTTGATGAGCACCGTGTTGTTCGCTGGCCACGCCGTGGCCGGTCCGGAAGAGGACGAGCGCGCCCGCAATGCGCTGCGCGTGCTGACCGACATCCAGAAGATTCCCGAACAGTCCATCCCCGACAAGCTGCTCGACGAGGGCCGCGCCATCGTGGTGATCCCGGACACGCTCAAGGCCGGCCTGGTGATCGGCGGGCGTCGCGGCCATGGCCTGATGTCGGTCAAGCGCCCCGATGGCACCTGGTCCAATCCGGTGTTCGTCAAGCTCACCGGCGGCAGCATCGGCTTCCAGGTCGGCGTGCAGTCCTCCGACGTGGTGCTGGTGTTCCGCAACGACCGCAGTCTGGACAACATCGTCAACGGCAAGTTCACCCTCGGCGCCGATGCCGGCGTCGCCGCCGGCCCGGTCGGGCGCAACGCCGCCGCCGCCACCGATGGCCAGCTCAAGGCCGAGATCTGGTCGTGGTCGCGCGCCCGCGGCCTGTTCGCCGGTGTCGCCCTCGACGGCGCCGCGCTGCAGATCGACGATGCCGCCGACCTCAATGCCTACGGCCCCAACACCACCCCGCGGATGATCTTCGAAGGCCGCACCACGAACCGGCCGTCCAACGATATCGTCGCCTTCCGCGACAAGCTCGAGGAAGCCACCTACGCCGCGCGGCAGAGCCGCGGCACCGACAGCAGCGGCGATTCGACCGCGGCCCCGGCACCGGCCATGCCGGCACCGCAGGCCGCGCCGGAACCGACCGCCGCGCCCGACGCCGCTGCCAGCACCGCCCCCCTGCAGGGCCAGGCACAACCGGCGCAGCAGGGCTTCCAGCCGGTGTCCGACGGCGAGATCCGTACCGAGAAGCTCGACGGCGATCGCTGAGCGTCGTTCCCAACGCCACCTGTCCATCCCGCCGTGCAGGCATGCCTGCACGGCCGGGAAAGGTAACGCGGCACGGCGCGGTGCGTTATCCTGCGGGTTCCTTACGACTTTTCTGCGAGCGGATCATGGGCAGTCTTAGCATCTGGCACTGGCTGGTCGTGCTGGTGATCGTGCTGCTGGTGTTCGGCACCAAGCGGCTGACGAGCGGCGCCAAGGATCTGGGCAACGCAGTCAAGGAATTCAAGAAAGGCATGCGCGACGAGGACAAGCCCGCCGGCCAGCTCGGCGACGAGACGCGCAGCAGCAGCGAGCCGTCCCGCCAGACCCAGGCCGAGCGCGACCGCGACGCGCACTGACGGGACACCGCCGGCGTGTTCGATATCGGATTCAGCGAACTGCTGGTGATCGCGGTGGTGGCCCTGGTGGTGCTCGGCCCCGAGCGCCTGCCCAAGGCCGCGCGCTTCGCCGGGTTGTGGGTGCGCCGTGCCCGCGCGCAGTGGGACTCGGTGAAGCAGGAACTGGAACGCGAACTGGAAGCCGAGGAACTCAAGCGCAGCCTGCACGACGTGCACAGTTCGTTGCGCCAGGCCGAGACCCAGTTTCGCGACGGCAGCGAGGAACTGCAGCGGCAGACCGAGGCGCTGCGCCGCGAGATCGACCCGCACCCGCCGGTGCCGCCTGCCGACAGCGCTTCGGCGACCGTGCCGCCAGCGGCCGCCGCCGCAACCGACACTTCGACGCCGCGCGTTGCCGATTCGGCCACGCCCCTGCCGACGCCGACGGCGCCAGCAGCGTCCGCCGTGCCGGCCGCCGCGCGCGGTGACGCCGCGCCACATCCGGCGCCCTCCGCCACGGCGACGGGCAGTGTCCAGCCGCCCTCCAGTGAGCCGGAGGCACCACGATGAACGTCGAAGCCGAAAGCAGCCTGATCGAACACCTGATCGAACTGCGCGCGCGGCTGATGCGCGCGCTGATCGGCCTGGGCGTGGTGGTGGTGGTGGTGCTGCCCTTCTCCAAGCGCCTGTACTCCTGGCTGGCCGAGCCGATGCTGGCGCAGTTGCCGGTGGGCCAGAGCGTGATCGCCACGCACCCGGCCGGCGCCGTCATCGCCCCGCTGAAGCTGGCGTTCTTCCTGGCCCTGTTCGTGTCCGCGCCGTGGCTGCTGTACCAGGCCTGGGCCTTTGTCGCGCCCGGCCTGTACCAGCGCGAGAAGCGCCTGGCGCTGCCGCTGCTGGCCTCGGCGGTGCTGCTGTTCTACCTCGGCTGCGGCTTCGCCTACTTCCTGGTGCTGCCGGCGGTGTTCCACTTCCTGACCACGTTCAAGCCGGACGTGATCCAGCTCACCCCCGATGCCGGCGCCTACCTGGACTTCGTCCTGGCGATCTTCTTCGCCTTCGGCGCCAGCTTCGAACTGCCGGTGGCGCTGGTGATCCTGGCCCTGCTCGGCTGGGTGACCCCGCAGCAACTGCGCGAGGGCCGCGGCTACGCGGTGGTCGGCATCTTCGTTCTGGCGGCGATCCTGACCCCGCCGGACGTGGTCTCGCAGCTGATGCTGGCGATCCCAATGTGCCTGCTGTACGAGCTGGGCATCATCGCCGCGGCGGCGGTGACGAAGAAGCCGGGAGTGGAGATTCGGGAATAGGGATTCGTAAGCGCGGTTCGCTGCGTCTGACGCATCCTAGGACCAGATAGCGCTCGCCTGCACACAGCAAAACGGCCCCAAGGGGCCGTTTTTGCTGTTGCTGTCGCTCTACGAATCCCGAATCCCCACTCCCGAATCCCAGCCCTCAAGCCACAAAGACGTTCGAAGGCGGCGGCGGCACCGCCGGCGCGGCATCGCCGGCGTGCACGAACATCTGCTTCCAGGCCGCGTACACGATCCCGGCCAGGACCGGCATCAGCAGCGCCATCAGCAGCAACTGCGCGACCAGGGCCGCCACCGCGGTGCCAACCAGGAACTGCAGCACCAGCATCACCACGGTCAGCGCGAAATAGAACGCGAACATGGCCAGGAAAGCGAGGACGAAGAACACCAGCATCGCCGGCAGGTTGTGCAGGCAGGCGCGCAGGCCGTGACCGATCGCGGCGATGCCGTTGCGGCCGTCGAACATCACCTGCGGCGCGAACAGGAACAGGGTCAGCGCCACCGCCACGAAGCCGACCGCCACCAGCATCAGCCACAGCAGGATGCGCAGCGCCGGCAGGGTCGCGACCAGTTGCTCCACCTGCAGCGGATCCGGCTGCGCGCCGGACTGGCCCAACTCGTTGAGCTTGTTCATCACCGTGGTCAGCTGTTCGAGCCCGCCCGGACCGATCACCACCACGGCCAGCAGCGCCAGCGCCAGCCCGACCACCACCTGCGGCAGCAGCGCCACCAGCAGGTTCGGCGTGCGGCCGCCCTGCAGGCCCTGCAGCAGGTGCGCCGGCTCGGCGCTGCGGCCCTGGTCGACCTCGCGTACGGCCCACACCAGCCCGCCGAACAGCAGCGGCCCGGCCAAGCCCATCAGCAGTTGCGCCAACATGCCCAGGGTGGGGTTGAGCACGCCCAGGAACAGCGCGATCAGCGCCGCCAGGCCCCAGACCAGTCCGAGCCGGCCCAACGCCCACGGCGCCCGTCGCAGCAGGGACATGCCGGCCAACAGCCATTCCGCGCCGGCCGAGGCCGGCAGCTTGCGAATCTCGATCATTGCCAATCCGAAGTGGGGGACGCCGTACAGCGCGGCGACTGCACAGATTATCGCGGTTTTGCCTGGCCGCTGCTGTGCTGCCCGCGTGCGTGCTGAACGAAGCGCCGCAACAGTTTGCGTGCCAGCGGTGCGGCGCTGACCTCGCGGGCGATGGTACGGGCGCAGCGTCCGGCGCTGCGTAGACAGTCGGCACGCGCCTGCACGTAGCCGCGCATGTGGTGGGTGGCGAACTCCGGATGGAACTGCAGGCCCCAGGTCGCCTCGCCCCAACGGAAGGCGTGGCACTGGTCCTGCGCCGAGCGCGCCAGCACCGTGGCGCCGGCCGGCGCGCGCAGCACCGTCTGCAGATGCGTGGCATGCGCAGGGAACCGCGCCGGCAGGCCGGCGAACAACGGATCCTCGGCGGCGGGCGGATGCAGTTCGATGTGCACCGTGCCCGATTCGCGCCCGGCCGGGTTGTAGGCGACCTCCCCGCCCAGCGCGTGCGCCAGCAGCTGGTGGCCGTAGCAGATGCCCAGCAGCGGCGTGCCGTCCTCGGCGGCCTCGCGCAGCCAGGCCGCCGAGCGCTCGCTCCAGTCGGCCCGGTCGGTGACGAACGCCGCCGAGCCGGTGACGATCACCCCGGCGAAGTCGCCCCGCGCCGGCAAGGCCTCCCCGGCGGCGACATTGGCCACCACCGTCTCGCGCTCGGCCAGGCCGGCGGCGACACGGATCCAGTGCGGAAAGCGGCCGTAGCGCCGCATCGTCGCCACCGGTTCGCCGGTTTCGAGGATCAGGAAGGGCGCAGCACGGCGACGGACGGGAGAAGCCAACGGCATGGTGGGATTCTAGACGGCAGCGCGCGGCTTTTTTCAAGCACCGATGCAGCCGATGGCATAAGCATATAACTGCGAGCAAGGGGAGGCGGCCGCGACGCGGCCGGGCCTGATCCCCGGCATGACGGAGCCGCGGTGGGATGGCAGCGCGGTGGCGCACAAGCGATCCGGCGCGGCATGCGGTCGGGTCGGTGCGCGGCCACGGCTTCCCATCCGCTTCAGCGCGGCGCGCGCAGGCTGTCGCTCTTCCTTCCTGGCAGGTTCGGTATGCGCAGTCCGCTGATTTCCTTGGTCCTGGCCACGCTGCTGAGCGTGTCCGCAGCGGTGGCGGCGGCGCCGGAGTCCGGCCGTCCCGCCCAGTCCACGACGCTGACGGTGCTCAGTTCCGGCGGCATCATGGGCGCGATCCGCGCCGTCGCGCCCGACTACGAACGCAGTACGGGAGTGAGGCTGCACATCGAGGCGGCGCCGTCGATGGGCGACACGCCGCAGGCCATTCCCAACCGCCTCGCCCGGCACGAGCCGGCGGATGTGCTGCTGATGGTCGGCGCGGCGCTCGACAAGTTGGTGGCCAACGGCCAGGCGCGCCCCGCCAGCCGCGTGGACCTGGGCGAGTCCTACATCGCCATGGCAGTCAAACAGGGCGCACCGAAACCGGACATCTCCACGATGGAGGCCTTCCGCAAGACCTTGCTCGACAGCCAATCGGTGGCCTATTCCGACAGCGCCAGCGGCGTCTATCTGTCGCGCACGCTGTTCCCGCGGATGCGGCTCGGCGCCGGCTTCGCCGCCAAGGCGCGGATGATTCCCGCCGAGCCGGTCGGCGCAGTGGTCGCACGCGGCGAGGCACAACTCGGTTTCCAGCAACTGAGCGAACTCAAGCCGGTTCCGGGCATCGCCATCGTCGGCCTGATCCCCAAGCAGGCACAGCAGATGACGCTGTACTCCGGCGCCGTCGCCACCGCCAGCACGAAGCCGCAGGCGGCGCAGGCGCTGCTGGATTACCTGGCGTCTCCTGCGGCGGCCAAGGCCATCGCGGAGAGCGGCCTCACGCCGATGGCCGGGAAGAAATAACGGCGGCGCGAATCACGGCGCTGCGGACGGCGTTCTCATCCGACGCGTGGGCGGTGCGCTCATTCTCTGTGGTCGCGGCTTGGCGATGCGCTCCCGCAAGCGCATCGTGTGCGGCAGACCAGCGCGCGAGGAGACCCATGCCGACCACGCCGCCCCCGCCCGCTCACTCCCGCGGCGGCAACACCGACAGCACTTCCTCGATGGTGGTCAGCCCGGCGGCCACCTTTTCCAGGCCGGCGCGGCGCAGCGTGCGCACGCCCTCGTCCTGGGCGGCGCGGCTGAAGCCGGCCAGGTCCATGTCGGCGCGGATCAGGGTGCGCAGGCGCGGGGTCACCGGCAGCAGTTCGTACAGGCCCACCCGGCCTAGGTAGCCGGTTCGGCGGCACTCCAGGCAGCCAACCGGGGCGTAGGGTTGCAGCGGCTCGGGCAAGGCCTCGCCCGGCTCGCGCAGCGCGTCCCACTCGTGCGGCTCCAGCGTGTGCGGGCGCTTGCAGTGGCCGCACAGGGTGCGCACCAGGCGCTGCGCCAGCACGCCGTTGAGGGTGGAGGCGACCAGGTAGTGCGGCACGCCCAGGTCGAGCAGGCGGGTGATTGCCGAGGGCGCATCGTTGGTGTGCAGGGTCGACAGCACCAGGTGTCCGGTCAGCGAGGCCTGCACCGCCATCTGTGCGGTTTCCAGGTCGCGGATCTCGCCGATCATGATGATGTCCGGGTCCTGCCGCAGCAGGGTGCGCACGCCGCTGGCGAAATCCAGGTCGATGTTGGTCTGCACCTGCATCTGGTTGAACTCGGTGGCGATCATCTCGATCGGGTCCTCCACACTGCACACGTTCACGTCCGGCGTGGCCAGGCGCTTGAGCGTGGAGTACAGCGTGGTGGTCTTGCCCGAGCCGGTGGGGCCGGTGACCAGCACGATGCCGTGCGGGCGTTCCACCAGCGCGTTCCAGCCGGCCGCTTCCTGCGGGCTGAAGCCGAGCTGGTCCACACTCTTGAACGCGGCATCAGGATCGAAGATGCGCATCACGCACTTCTCGCCGAAGGCGGTGGGCATGGTCGACAGGCGCATCTCGGTCTCGCGCCCGCCCGGCGAGCGGGTCTTGATGCGCCCGTCCTGCGGCCGCCGCCGCTCGGCCAGGTCCATGCGCCCGAGCACCTTGATGCGGCTGACGATGGCGGTCATCACCGCCGGCGGCACTTCCAGCACCTTGTGCAGCACGCCGTCGATGCGGAAGCGCATGCGCCCGGCTTCGCGCCGCGGCTCCAGGTGGATGTCGCTGGCCCGCTGCTCGTAGGCGTACTGCAGCAGCCAGTCGACGATGTGCACGATGTGATGGTCGTCGGCGTTGACGTCGCCGCCGCGGCCCAGTTCCACCAGTTGCTCGAAACTGGGCAGGCCGCTGCTCTGTTCGGTGCGCCCGTCCTTGGCGCCGCGCACCGAGCGGGTCACGCCGAAGAACTCCATCGTGTAGCGATGCAGGTCCAGCGGGTTGACCACCACCACTTCGATGCGGCGCCGCGCCAGGTGCTGCACATCGCCGAGCCAGTCCAGCGCCAGCGGTTCGCTGGTGGCCACCAGCAGGCGCTCGGGCTGCAGGGCAAGCGGCAGGATGCGGTGGCGGCGCGCGTAGGCGTGCGAGACCACGCCGGTGACTGCAGCCACGTCGACCCGGGTGGGATCGATGCGCAGGTAGCGCAGGCCGCAGCGCTGCGCCAGCCATTCGGTCAGCCGTTCCAGGCTCAGCTCGCTGCCCGGCGGACGGGTCGCGGCCAGTTTCAGATTGGACAGCAGCACCAGCGGATGCACGTCGCTGACGGTGCGCGCGGTCTGCGCCGAGAACTGCACGCGACCACGTTCGGCCGGCGCGACCAGGCCGTCGGCGAGCAGTGCGGCGGCCACGCGCTCGAAGCTCAACCGGCCCGGCGGCAATGCCACGGCGGGCTCGGCGGGCAACGACGCGGGGGGCGCGGCAGGGCGCGAATCCATGGTCCAGGTCCGGTGCGCGGAAGTCCCCGCGAGTCGGTCGCTATACTAGCGCACCCCTCAACCGGCCCCTGCTAGATGTCCGTCACCCGGTCCGTACCGATCACGTTCCAGGGTCTGATCCAGACCCTCAACCAGTTCTGGGCGCAGCACGGCTGCGTGCTGATCCAATCGCTGGACCTGGAAGTGGGCGCCGGCACCTTCCATCCGTCCACGTTCCTGCGTGCGCTCGGACCGGAGCCGTGGAATGCGGCCTACGTGCAGCCCAGTCGCCGCCCCACCGACGGCCGCTACGGCGAGAATCCGAACCGCCTGCAGCGCTACTACCAGTACCAGGTGGCGATGAAGCCGAACCCGGACAACATCCAGCAGTTGTACCTGGATTCGCTCAAGGCGCTGGGCATCGATCCGCTGGTGCACGACCTGCGCTTCGTCGAGGACAACTGGGAATCGCCGACGCTCGGTGCCTGGGGCCTGGGCTGGGAAGTGTGGCTCAACGGCATGGAAGTCACCCAGTTCACCTACTTCCAGCAGGCCGGCGGCCTGGAGTGCAAGCCGGTGCTGGGCGAGATCACCTACGGTCTCGAGCGCCTGTGCATGTATCTGCAGAACTGCGACAACGTCTACGACCTGGTGTGGACCTACGGCCCCGATGGCACGCCGGTCACCTACGGCGACGTCTACCATCAGAACGAGGTGGAGCAGAGCGCGTACAACTTCGAACACGCCAACGTGGCCGAACTGTTCCACCGCTTCGACGCGTGCGAGCAGGAAGCGCAGGCGCTGGTCGAGGTCGGGCTGCCGCTGCCGGCCTACGAACAGGTGACCAAGGCCAGCCACGCCTTCAACCTGCTCGACGCACGCCGCGCGATCTCGGTGACCGAGCGCCAGCGCTACATCCTGCGCGTGCGCGCGCTGGCACAAGCGGTGGCCAAGGCCTACTACGCGCAGCGCGAGAAGCTAGGCTTCCCCGGCGTCAAGAAGTGATGCAAGCCCCTCTCCCCCCGGGAGAGGGGTTGGGGTGAGGGTACGTCCGCGCGGATAACCCTCGCCGCACCCAAAGTCGCAACGCTCCGCCGCACCCTCATCCGCCCCTTCGGGGCACCTTCTCCCACAGGGAGAAGGAACCGCTAAGCAAGGTCTGACACATGAGCGAACACCTTCCCCTGCTGATCGAACTGGGCACCGAGGAACTGCCGGTCAAGGCATTGCCGGGCCTGGCCCAGGCGCTGTTCGACGGCGTGATCGCCGGGCTGGAGAAGCGCGGCATCGCGGTCGAGCGCGGCGACGCCAAGCCGCTGTCCACGCCGCGCCGGCTGGCGGTGCTGCTGCCGGGTGTGGCCGTCGAGCAACCGGAGCAGCGCGCGGAAGTGCTTGGCCCCTACGTCAACATCGCGCTGGACGCGGATGGCCAGCCGACCAGGGCGCTGCAGGGCTTCGCCGCCAAGGCCGGGATCGACTGGACCGCGCTGGAGCGCGCCAGCGACGCCAAGGGCGAGCGCTTCGTGCACCGTGCGGTGAACCCGGGCGCGCGCACCGCGACGCTGCTGCCGGAGATCCTGCGCGAGGCGATCGCGGCGATGCCGATCCCCAAGCCGATGCGCTGGGGCGATCACGACTACGGCTTCGCGCGGCCGGTGCAGTGGCTGGTGCTGGTGTTCGGCAGCGAGGTGGTGCCGATGCCGCTGTTCGGCGTGGAAGCCGGCCGCGACAGCCGCGGCCACCGCTTCCTGCACGACGCACCGGTGCCGCTGGCGCAGCCGGGCGACTACGTGGCCGCACTGCAGGCCGCGCAGGTGCTGGTGGACCCGGACGTGCGCCGCGCGCGCATCGTCGCCGAGGTCGAACAGGCAGCGCGCGAGGCCGGCGGCAGCGCGCGCATCGCCGAGGACAACCTGGAGCAGGTGGTGAACCTGGTCGAATGGCCGTCGGCGGTGCTGTGCAAGTTCGAGCCGGCGTTCCTGGCGGTGCCGCAGGAAGCACTGATCGAGACCATGGAGAGCAACCAGAAATTCTTCCCGGTGCTGGATGACGGCGGCAAACTCACCGAGCATTTCATCGGCATCGCCAACATCGTCTCGCGCGACGTCGCCGAAGTGGCCAAGGGCTACGAGCGGGTGATCCGTCCGCGCTTCGCCGACGCCAAGTTCTTCTTCGACGAAGACCTCAAGCAGGGCCTGGAAGCGATGGGCGCCGGCCTGGCCAGCGTCACCTACCAGGCCAAGCTCGGCAGCATCGCCGACAAGGTGCAGCGCGTGGCCGCGCTGGCCGAAGCGATCGCCGCGCAGGTCGGCGTGGACCCGGCGCAGGCGCGCCGCGCCGCCGAACTGAGCAAGAACGACCTGCAGTCGCGCATGGTCAACGAGTTCCCGGAACTGCAGGGTATCGCCGGCCGCCACTACGCCGTCGCCGCCGGCGAGCCCAGCGAGATCGCCCTGGCGATCGACGAGGCCTACCAGCCGCGCTTCGCCGGCGACGACATCGCCCTGTCGCCGCTGGGCAAGGTGCTGGCGATTGCCGAACGCCTGGACACGCTGGCCGGTGGGTTCGCCGCCGGCTTGAAGCCCACCGGCAACAAGGATCCGTTCGCACTCCGGCGCAATGCGCTGGGGTTGGCGCGGACGGTGATTGAGAGTGGGTTTGATCTAGATCTGCGGAAACTGCTCGATAAAGCGCAGGACGCAGTTGCTTTCGCAAAGACTGAGCAAAAGACCAAGCAAGCCGAAAGTGCCGCAGCGAAAGCGCGCGCCGTGGGTGCCGACGCTCACGCTGTTCCGCAGTCGGGTGGTACCTCGCTTGCGGAGATCGAGGAGGTCTTCGACTTCATCCTCGACCGCCTGCGTGGCTACTACGCCGACAAGGGCGTGCCGGCGACGCAGTTCAATGCAGTGGCCGCGTTGTTCTCGGTCGCGGCTGAAGCCGCTCCTACAGGTGGCACTGCGGGCGCTGCAGGAGCAACCGCAACCGCGGCGCTCGGTTCGCTCTACGACTTCGACCGCCGCATCGACGCGATCGGTACCTTCGCCGCCTTGCCGGAAGCCGAGGCGCTGGCCGCGGCCAACAAGCGCATCCGCAACATCCTGCGCAAGGCCGAGGGCGAGATTCCGGCGCAGATCGACCCGACCCTGCTGCGCGAGCCGGCCGAAAGCGCGCTGGCCGAGGCGGTGGAAGCGGCGATCGTGGAGACGGACGGCGCGCTGCGCCAGCACGACTACGTCACCGTGCTGAACTTCCTGGCGCGGCTGCGTCCGCAGGTGGACGCGTTCTTCGACGGCGTGATGGTCAACGCCGACGACCCGGCGCTGCGCCGCAACCGCCTGGCCCTGCTCAAGCGTCTGGGTGACCGCCTCGGCAGCGTCGCGGCGATCGAACACCTGTCGGCGTAAGCGTCAGCACCGCCGTAGCGAGAGGCGGGCCGCCTAGCGCGGCCCGTTCTCGTTTCATCGAGATGGCTGCCGCCGCGATGCGGCGCGACTGGCTTCGGCACACCGCACTGCGTCGGGACTGAAGTCCCTCCCACAAGTGGGTTGACCATGTGCTCCGCAAGCCTCGGCAGGAGCCGCGCGTGTTTCTGCCGCGACGAAAGAACCAAGCACTCACACGGCAGGAGAGAACGCGCCGGCCGGAGGCCTGCAACCCTGCACACCACGGACAGTGTGTGAGCGCCCGCAATCAAGCCCCTCTCCCCCCGGGAGAGGGGTTGGGGTGAGGGTACGGCGCGAAGCGACCCGCAGCGTGTGAGTGCACGAGGCTTCGCCCGTACCCTCATCCGCTCCTTCGGGGCACCTTCTCCCAAAAGGAGAAGGAACAGCCGACTAGCCCCTCTCCCCCCGGGAGAGGGGTTGGGGTGAGGGTACGGCGCGAAGCGACTCGCAGCGTGTGAGTGCACGAGGCTTCGCCCGTACCCTCATCCGCCCCTTCGGAGCACCTTCTCCCGAGGGGAGAAGGAAAAGCCGACTAGCTCCTCTGCGTGATCCCGAGGGGAGAAGGGAGCGGCGCGACGCGCCCCGCCGTTACGAATCCCCAATCCCGATTCCCCAATCCCGGCTCTCAATCGAACAACGCCTGGATCGCCGCCAGCCCCGCATTGGCGCGCTCCTTCTTGCGCGCCGCATCGGCCACCGGGTCGGCGCCGTCGCGCTGCATTTCCTCGGCCGGGATCTCGTCGAAAAAGCGGCTGGGCTTGAGCCGGATGTGCTCGCCGAACTTGCGGGTGAGCTTGCTGTAGCTCATCCACAGCTGCTCCTTGGCGCGGGTGATGCCCACGTACAGCAGGCGCCGCTCTTCCTGCAGGTTGCCCTCTTCCAGGCTGACCTCGTGCGGCAGCACCCCGTCCTCGCAGCCGACGATGAACACGTAGCGGAACTCCAGGCCCTTGGAGGCATGCATGGTCATCATCCGCACCTGGTTGCCGCCGTCGTCCTTGTCGTTGCGCGACAGCAGCGCCAGCTGCGCGGCCAGGTCGCCGACGGTGGCGCCGCGCGGGCCGCCCTCGAACCACTTGGCCAGTTCCTCCAGGTTGCCGCGGCGGCGCTGGAAACTCGCTTCGTCCTTGCACTGATGGCGCAGTTCGCGGATCAGCCCGGATTGCTCGGCGAGCTGACGCACCACGTCGGCCGAGGACAGCGTGGTCGAGGCCGCGCGCAATTCATGCAGGATGTCGACGAAGTCGCTCAGGCCGTTGGCCGCGCGCGGCGGCAACTGCTGCAGCGCGCCCACCGACTCGGCCGCGCGCGACATCGGCAGGTGCTTGGCCGAGGCCAGCTCGGCCAGCTTGGCCAGCGAGGTCGCGCCGACCTCGCGCTTGGGTGCCTGCACCGCACGCAGGAACGCCGCGTCGTCGTCGGGATTGACCAACAGGCGCAGCCAGGACAGCACGTCCTTGACCTCCTGCCGCTCCAGGAACGCGGTGCCGCCGGTGATGTGGTACGGCACGCCGGCGATCTGCAACGCCTTTTCCAGCGGCCGCGACTGGAAATTGCCGCGGAACAGGATGCAGAAGTCGCTCCACGGCACCTGCTTGGCGGTGCCCAGGTAGGCGATCTCGGCGGCCACCTTCTCCGCTTCGTGCTCGCTGTCGCGGCACTCCCACACGCGGATGCGCTCGCCGTCGGCCTGGTCGCTCCACAGCGTCTTCAGGTGCTCGTGCGGGTTGTGCGCGATCAACGCATTGGCCGCGCGCAGCACGCGGTTTGAGCAGCGGTAGTTCTGCTCCAGCTTGATGATCTGCAGGGCCGGATAGTCGCGGCCCATCTGCATCAGGTTTTCCGGGTTGGCCCCGCGCCAGGCGTAGATGCTCTGGTCGTCGTCGCCCACGCAGGTGAAGTTGCCGCGCGGGCCGGCCAGCATCTTCAGCAGCCGGTACTGCGCGTCGTTGGTGTCCTGGCTTTCGTCCACCAGCAGGTAGCCGATGCGTTCGCGCCAGGCCATCACGATGTCCTCGTTCTCCTCCAGCACCTGCACCGGCAGGCGGATCAGGTCGTCGAAGTCCACCGCGTTGAAGGTGCTCAACCGCGCCTGGTAGCGCTCGTACAGGCTGGCCGCTTCCTGCTCGCGGTTGCTGCGCGCCGCCGCCATTGCCTGCTCCGGCGACAGCCCGGCGTTCTTGGCGCGCGAGATCAGGTTCTTGGCGTCCTCGATGGCATCGGGCTTGGCCCCCGGCATCAGGTCCTTGATCTGCGCGGCGGCATCGTCGGCGTCGAAGATCGAGAAGCCGCGCTTCAACCCCACCGCGGCGTGTTCGATCTGCAGGAACTTCAGCCCCAGGGCGTGGAAGGTGCAGATGGTCAGGCCGTCGGCGGCCTCGCTGCGGATGCGCTTGGCCACGCGTTCGCGCATTTCCTTGGCCGACTTGTTGGTGAAGGTGATGGCGGCGATGCGCTTGGCCGGATAGCGGCCGCTGGCGATCAGATGCGCGATCTTTTCCACGATCACGCGGGTCTTGCCGCTGCCGGCGCCGGCCAGCACCAGCAACGGACCCTCGCAATGCAGGACCGCGGCGCGTTGGGGAGGATTGAGACCGTGCATGAAGACTTCCCTTGGCCGCGCATTGTAACGGGCGCCGGCCGGCGCCGACGCCCCACCGCCGCGCCGGCGCTGAACCGGTTCGCGATCCGCCTGGCGGCCGGGGTGCGCGGCCGCCGCGCTAGAATCTGTGGCATGGCGAAACTGTACTTCTACTATTCGGCGATGAACGCCGGCAAGACCACCACGCTGCTGCAGTCGGCGCACAACTACCGCGAGCGCGGCATGCGCACGGCGATCCTGACGCCGCGGCTGGACCACCGCGCCGGCACCGGCGTGGTCGCCTCGCGCATCGGCCTGCGCGCCGACGGCATGGGCTTCGGCGCCGAGACCGATCTGCTGGCCACCATCGAAGCCGACATCGCCAGCCACGGCCCGCTGCATTGCGTGCTGGTGGACGAGGCGCAGTTCCTCAGCCGCGCGCAGGTCTGGCAGCTCAGCGAAGTGGTCGACCGGCTGCGCATCCCGGTGCTGTGCTACGGCCTGCGCACCGATTTCCGCGGCGAGCTGTTCGAGGGCAGCCAGTACCTGCTGGCCTGGGCCGACGAATTGCAGGAGATCAAGACCATCTGCCACACCGGCAGCAAGGCGACGATGACCGTGCGCGTGGACGAGAACGGCCATGCGGTGCAGGACGGCCCGCAGGTGGAGATCGGCGGCAACGAGCGCTACGTGTCGGTCAGCCGCCCCGAGTTCAAGAAGATCATGCGTGGCGAAGGCCGCATCGATCCGCTGCAGATCGCCCTGCCGCTGTAACCCGAATGTCACCACTGACGCACCGCGCTGGTGCGTCGCGCCCGCATGCAATGAACCGTGGCTGACGCGTACCGTACCCGCTTCTGTTCCTATGCCATCAGTCTATGGAGCGCGCCCCGGCGGCATGCCTAGAATCGCGCCGATCGCACTCATGGGATGAGGAATATGCTTTCGTTGAAAGGATTTTTTGCCGGCAGCGCCACCGCATTGGCCTGTGCCCTGCTGCTCGCCCTGCCCGGCCAGGCCGCAGCGGCCCCGGGCGACCACACCTTCCAGGACATCCCGGCGCAGGTGCTGACCGACGGCTTCCTCGAGGCGCACCTGGATCTGTTCTATCGTCGCGCCGGCATCCGCGCCGACAAGAAGGGCGACTACGCCGAGGCCAGGAAGCAGTACCAGTTGGCCGCGCGCTATGCCGACAAGCCGTCGCAGGCACGGCTGGGCGAGATGTACTGGGAAGGCCAGGGCGGCGCCGCCGACCACACGATGGGCTTCCTGTGGATGGCGCTGGCCGCCGAGCGCGGCTACGACCAGTTCGGCGCGCGCAAGATGGAGTACTGGAATCAGCTGACCCCGGACGAGCGCAAGCGCGCGGCCAAGCTCGACAAGTCGATGCTGGCCGAGTACGGCGACCAGGTCGCCAAGCCGCGCCAGGAAGCGGTGCTGCGGCGCGAAGCGATGCGCAGCACCGGCGGCCTGCTCGGCCACTCCGGCGCGGCCGGCCCGCTGTCGATCAACGGCCCGCGCGGCGGCAGCATCGATCCGGAAGTGTTCTACGCCAAGCAGTTCTGGGAACCGAGCGCGTACTGGAAGCTGCAGGACCAGGTGTGGGACGGCCGCACACCGGGCCGGGTCGACATCGGCGATGTCGAGGACATCAGCACGCAAGGCGCGCCGCCGCCGCCGCAGGAACCGGCCAAGCACTGAGTGCGAGGCGGACAGCGTCGGGACCGAAGTCGCTCCCACAGGAGGCGTTCGGTGGATCGCCTGCTTGCAGGCGCGGCTGCGCGTTTCTCTCGACCGAGTGCAATCCCCCTTGTGGGAGGGACTTCAGTCCCGACGAGCGAAGCGCGACGACATCGCATCGCCGCGCCTCCCGGGATGAACGTCCACGCGCCGATGCCGAGCATCGGCACTGCGTACGCGCGCCTCCTCAGTACAACTTGCGCTCGGCCACCGGCGGCGGCGTCCACTGATACAGCCAGGTCTCGGTCAGCGGGCGCTCGCCGCTGCGCAGGTACAGGCGGATGTCGATCTGCTCGCTGCCGTCGTCCGGCGGCACCACGTCGAACATCGCGCGGTAGCCGGCAATCTCATGCAGCGGCCGGGCCGAGACGATTTCGGTGCGACCACGGTTGAGCTGCAGCACCACCTCGACCTTGGCGTCCTTCTCCTTGCCCAGCTTGGCCAGTTCGCCACCGGCGAAATCCACCGCGAAGCGCCAGGAGAAGTAGTGGCGCTTCTGCCCGACCACGCCGCCCAGGCCGGTGCGGGTGGCCACGCAATGCGCCAGCGGCGAGGACGCCGGCGCCTGCGCGCCCCAGTACAGGCGGTAGCCGAACAGCAGCTCCTGCCCCGGTTGCGGCTTGTCCTGCGGATTCCAGAACGCGACGATGTTGTCGAAGGTCTCGTCGACGGTGGGGATCTCCACCAGTTGCACCGAACCCTTGCCCCAACCCTGCTTCGGCTCCACCCACAGGCACGGGCGCTTCTCGTAGAACACGCCGTCGTCCTGGTAGTGATCGAAGTTGCGATCGCGCTGCAGCAGGCCGAAGCCGCGCGGGTTGTCGTCGACGAACATGTTGAAGCGCAGGTGCGGCGGATTGCACAGCGGCCGCCAGATCCACTCGCCGCCGCCGGTCCACATCGCCAGGCCATCGGTGTCGTGGATCTCCGGGCGCCAGTCCCAATCCATGCGGCGGTCGTTCTCGCCGACCTGGTACATGCTGGTGCACGGACCCAGGCCCAGGCGCTCGATGGTCTTGCGCGGATACAGCGCGCTGTCGATGTCCATCAGCAGCACGTCGCCGTTGGTGATGGCGAAGCGGTAGGCGCCGGCGACGCTGGGCGAATCCAGCAGCGCGTACACCACCACCGTGTCCGACCCGGCCTTGGGCTGCTCGAGCCAGTAGGCGATGAAATCCGGAAATTCCTCCGGGCCGCCGGTACCGGTATCGATCGCCAGCCCGCGCGCCGACTGCCCGTACTGGCCCTCCTTGCCCACCGCGCGGAAGTAGCTGGCGCCGAGGAACGCGGCGAAGTCGCGCTCGGTGTCCTGCTTGGTGTTGAGGCGGAAACCGGCGAAGCCCAGTTCCTTGGGCAGGTGCGCGCCCTTCAGCCCGCTGCTGCCGTAGTCGAACGCCGCGCTGTCGTAGGCCAGTTCCTGCGCCTGCCCGTCGACCAGGTCGAACATGTGCACCGGCGTCTTGAAGTACAGCCCCAGGTGGAAGAACTTGGCCTGGAACTTCGGGCCTTGGTCGGCCGCCCACAGCGCGTGGTCCTGGCGGTAGCGGATCGACTGGTACTGGTCCCAGGTCAACGCCTCCACCGGCGCCGGCAGCACCCGCTTGTGGCTCTGGTATGGCGCATCGGCCATGGCCCGCGCGTGGCCCTTGAGCCAGGCGTAGTCGAACGGCTGCGGCTTGCCCAGGCGGCGCAGGCCCACCGCAGGAGCGGCCTGGCCGAGCATCGGCATCGCCGGCAAGCCCATGGCGGCGAAGGCGGCGGCGGCGTTCTTGAGGAAATCGCGTCGTTGCATGGCCGGACCGAAACGAAAGAGGATGCCCATGATAGACAAGCGGCGCCGAAGGCGGCGGTGATGGGCTCACCGGATGCATCCCAGGCGCCGCCGCTCCGGCGGCGGCGCACTGCTGCTGGCGACATCGCTTTCCCACCCAACCGCATCGGCGGCGGCGACGCGGGGAGCGGGCAAGGCGTTTAGAGGAGCGTCTACTAACGCGAGAAAGCCACTGATAGAAGCGCTTGAGCCGACGCGTTAACGCGAATGTATGTCGCGGCCGAAGTCGCCCTCACGGTCGCGACGGCATGGCTCGCTGCGCCGCCACAAAACCGCGTTGTTGGAGGTGCCCCGCAGGCGCCGAACCGCCTGTGTCAGGCTCATCGCTCAGCGCTGGCAGTGGCCGCACCAGACACTGGCGCGCTGACCGATGCTGGCATGGCGCAGCGTGCGCCCGCAGCGCTTGCAGGCCTCGCCCTCGCGGCCGTAGACCGACAGTTCCTGCTCGAAGTAGCCCGGCGCCCCGTCCGGGCTGATGAAATCGCGCAGGGTCGTGCCGCCGCGCTGGATCGCATAGCCCAGGATCGCCTTGGCGGCCTCGGCAAGACGCGCGTAGCGGGCACGCGAGACCTCGCCGGCTTCGCGCAGCGGACTGATGCCGGCCTGGAACAGACTCTCGGCGGCGTAGATGTTGCCCACCCCGACCACGATGCGCTGATCCATCAGGAAGGTCTTCACCGGCGCGGTGCGGCCGCGGCTGAGCCGGAACAAATGATCGCCGTCGAACGCATCCGACAGCGGCTCCGGCCCCAGCTCGGCGAGCAAGGGATGGGTTTCGCCCGGCGCCTGCCACAGCAGGCAACCGAACCGGCGCGGATCGTTGAAGCGCAGCACGCGGCCGTCTTCCAGGCTGATGTCGACATGGTCGTGCGCCCGCGGCAGCGTGTCGCCGGGCAGCACGCGCAGGCTGCCGGACATGCCCAGATGCAGCAATGCACTGCCGACCGCAGTGTCCAGCAGCAAGTACTTCGCGCGCCGGCGGATGCCGTCGATACGCTGCCCCGGCAATTGCTCGGCCACTTCCCGCGGAATCGGCCAGCGCAGATCCGGCCGCCGCAGGATCACCCCATGGATGCGCCGCCCCGACAGATGCGGCTCCAGGCCGCGCCGGGTGGTTTCGACTTCGGGGAGTTCGGGCATGGGTTCGTCGAATGTCGCAGGTAGATGGACAAGCTTAGCGGGCGCGAGGTGCGCTTCTGCTGAAGCTGGGGATTGTTGAGCAGACACTCCGCGCGCTGCGCGACGGAACGCACAGCGCGTGTGGCGACACGGCCGTGCTCACTGCGGCGGCGCCGCCAGCTCCCGCGCGCTGAGGTAGCCATCGCCGTTGGTGTCCTGCTTGCGGAAGCGGGCGGTCAGGGTGGCGATGTGTTGTGCGCGGGTGATCGGTGGGCCGCGGCCGCCGGGCAGTTCGGCGGGGCTGAGCACGCCGTCGTGGTCGAGGTCGCGCGCGTCGAAGGCGTAGCTCATCCAGACCAGGTATTCGTCCAGGCTGACGCGGCCGTCGCCGTCGCGGTCCATGCGCTGCAGGTAGCTGGCGGTACTGTCGATGGCCTGCGCCTCGGCGTTGGCGACGCTGCCCGCGAAGAGGACGCAGGCGATGCCCAGCGTCAGCCCGGCCCTCAACGACGAACGCCGCGCGAGGCGGCGTTCGTGCAACGGGGTGCGCGGTACGCCGCGGCTCATGCCAGGGCGTAGCCCTTCAGTCGCGCCGCGTACGCCTGCAGCGCGGCGATGCCGCTGGCTTCGGCATCGTGGCACCACGCCTGCAGGTGCTTGAGGCGTTCACTGGCGTCGTGGCTACGCGCTTCCAGCAGGGCCGCCAGGCGCGCACGGTGCTCGACCAGCGTGCGCATGCGCGGGCGCTGCGCCACCCAGTGCTGCAGTTGTTCGCGGGCGTCGGGCTTGAGCCAGCGGCCGTCGTCGACCAGGCCCTTGCGCAGGCGCCGCGGCAGCAGCTTGCGCAACTTGGCGCCGGCCTGCGCGGCTTCTTCCTTCAGCGCGGGGGTGAACACGTTGCGCTGGTAATCGGTCATCGCCTGGAAGCGGTGCGACAGCAGCGCGCGCAGGGTGTCGGCGTCCGGCACGGCGATGTTCGGGCGCACGTCCAGGGTCGGCGCCACGCGCAGGATCTTGGCCAGGCGCAAGGCGGCCAGTGCGCGGATCGCGATCCAGCCGATGTCCAGTTCCCAGCGACGCATCGAGAAGCGCGCCGAGCTCGGGAAGGCATGGTGGTTGTTGTGCAGCTCTTCGCCGCCGATCCACAGCGCCCACGGGGTCAGATTGGTCGAGGTGTCGGCGGACTCGAAGTTGCGGTAGCCCCACCAGTGGGCCAGGCCGTTGATCACGCCAGCGGCCCAGAACGGAATCCAGGCCATCTGCAGCGCCCACAGCGCGATGCCGGGCAGGCCGAACAGCGCGAAGTTGAACGCGAACAGCGCCACCGGCCCCAGGTTGGCGTACGGGGTGTAAAGGTGGCGCTCGATCCAGTCGTCCGGCGCGCCCTTGCCGTACTGCTCGATGTCGCCGCGCTGGGTGCGCGCTTCGCGGTACAGCTCCACGCCGCGCCAGAACACGCGGGCGATGCCCTTGGTCTGCGGGCTGTGCGGGTCTTCCTCGGTCTCGACCTTGGCGTGGTGCTTGCGATGGATCGCCACCCACTCCTTGGTGATCATCGAGGTGGTGAACCAGGTCCAGAAGCGGAAGAAATGCGACAGCAGCGGATGGAAATCCACACCGCGATGCGCCTGGCTGCGGTGCAGGTACAAGGTCACCGCGAAGATGGTGAGCTGGGTGAACAGCAGCAGCACGGCGAGCATGCCCCACCAGCCGACGCCGAGCAGGCCGTTGCCAAGGAAGTCGAGGATCGCGTCGAACATTGCCAGAAGCTCCAGAGCGTAAGACGGCGTGAGGGGATGACGACATGATGGGGGTTGTGCGGGCAAACTTCACCCGGCGCTCGCGTATGGTATTCAGCCGCCAAGCGCTTCCGATCACAGAACGGTGTCGGTTCCATGTCAGCCGCCTCTTCCCAAGCAACCCCCATGCCAGCGGCCGCGCCGTTGATCGAACTGGAGCGCGCCAGCGTGATCCGCGGCCAGGTTCGCGTGCTGCACGCGCTGAGCCTGCGCATCGCGCTCGGCCAACACACCGCCATCCTCGGCCCGAACGGCTGCGGCAAATCCTCGTTCATCAAACTGATCACCCGCGAGCTGTATCCGCTGGCGCGCGCCGGCGAGGAACCGGCGGTGCGGGTGCTCGGCCAGAGCCGCTGGCAGGTGGATCGGCTGCGCAGCCAGTTGGGCATCGTCAGCGGCGACCTCAGCGTCAATCTCGCCGACATGCCGGGGTTGGACGTAGAAAGTGCGGTGCTGTCCGGATTCTTCGCCAGCTATGTGGTGCCGCCGCACCGTGAGGTGACCGACGCGATGCGGGCACGGGCGCGCGAGGCGCTGCAGGCCTCGCACGCGCTGCCGCTGTTGCGACGCGCCTACGCCGAGCTGTCGGCCGGCGAGACCCGACGCGTGATGATCGCGCGCGCCCTGGTCAACCGGCCGCAGGCACTGCTGCTGGACGAACCCAGCACCGGCCTGGATCTGATCGCACGCGAGCACCTGCTGGCGACGATGCGCGACCTCGCCCGCCAAGGCATCACCCTGGTGCTGGTCACCCACCACATCGAGGAGATCGTGCCGGAGATCGCGCGGGTGATCCTGCTGCGCGAGGGTCAGGTGTACGCCGACGGCACGCGCGAGGAACTGCTGGCCGATGCGCCGCTGTCGGCAGTGTTCGGCGGACCGGTGCGGGTGCAGCGCGATGGCGACAGCTATAGCGCGCGAGTGGTCGCGGAGGGCTGAGCCGCGCAAGCCCACGAACCCTCGGGGCCGCGGGCTTGTGGTCTGCGCAATGTCGCAGGTGATGCGGGAATGTCTGTAGGAGCGGCTTCAGCCGCGACGGGCATTCCCGGTAACGCCTGTCGCGGCTGAAGCCGCTCCTGCAGATGGCCTTTCGTCGTTGGTTAGAGCCGCCCCGAAGCCGCTTCCACACGCGGGACGTCCACCGTCATCGGGAGTTCCGGTAACCGTGCCGAATGCGCTCAGGCAAA
Organism: Xanthomonas rydalmerensis; assembly: GCF_033170385.1. Classification (NCBI taxonomy): domain Bacteria; kingdom Pseudomonadati; phylum Pseudomonadota; class Gammaproteobacteria; order Lysobacterales; family Lysobacteraceae; genus Xanthomonas; species Xanthomonas rydalmerensis. Next base: position 5,033,487 of record NZ_CP126170.1, read on the forward strand.
CGCCGCGCTCGATCCTCGCGCCGGTGCGTTTGCTTCGAACGCGGCGCGCGCGCCGCGGATCTGCGCATGGTGATCGGCGGCCCAACGCACCAGCGGCGCCAGCACCACGCTCAGCGACTGCCCTAGCGGGGTAAGCCGATACTCCACCCCAGGCGGCACCGTCGGCAGCACCTCGCGAGCGACCAGCCCTTCGCGCTGCAGGTCGCGCAGGGTCTGAGTGAGCATGCGCTGGGAGATGTCCGGCACCGCGCGGCGCAGTTCGCCGAAGCGGTGCGGGCGTTCGGCCAGCAGCATCACGAACAGGGTGCTCCACTTGTCGCCGATCTGCGCCAGCACGTCGCGCACCGGGCACTGGTCGATGGCCATGCCGGCGCGCTGGTGGTCCTGCAGTTGCTGGCTCATCAATCCGTCGACGGCGGCGACCGACGGCAAGACGCGATCCATGGTGGTTACCTCGAGGTAATCAGGGGCGGAAAAAGTGCCGTCTTTACAGCCCGGCCAAGGTCTCTAGGATAGACCAGGTTCCTTTTCCAGACCATGGCGTCCTGCGACGCCTCCCTTTCTTCAGGAGACCTGTCATGTCCGTATCTTCCGATTCCCTGCTCGTCACCGGCGCTGGCGGCCAGTTCGGCCAGCGCGTGCTCACGCACCTGCTCGACACCCTCCAAGTGGCGCCGTCGCGGGTCGTGGCGATGACCCGCCAGCCCGACCGCCTGGCCGCCTGGGCCGCGCGCGGCGTGGACGTGCGCCACGGCGATTTCGACGACGCCACCTCGCTCGACACCGCGTTCCGTGGCGCCGGCCGCGTGTTGTTGATCAGCACCGACGCGCTCGACCGCCCCGGCCACCGCCTGCAGCAGCACCAGGCCGCGATCGCCGCCGCCGAACGCGCCGGCGTCGGCCACCTGGTCTACACGTCGTGCCCGGAACCGCGCGACTCGCCGCTGCTGCTGGCTGCCGATCACGCCGGCACCGAGGACAGCCTGGCCGCCAGCGCCCTGCCCGCCTGGACCGTGCTGCGCAACCACTGGTACTTCGAAAACCTGTTCATGAGCCTGCCGCCGGTGCTGGCCTCGGGCCACTGGTACAGCGCGGCCGGCGACGGCGGCATCGCCCACATCGCCCGCGACGACCTGGCCCGCGCCGCCGCGGTCGCCCTGGCCAGCGGCGACGGCAAGCGCACGCTCACCCTCAGTGGTGCGCGCGCCTACACCACCGCCGACATCGCCGCGCTGGTCGCGCAGGTGCTGGACGTGCAGATCCAGGTGGTGCCGGTACCGGTCGAGGGCCTGGTGCAGGGCATGGTCGGCGCCGGCCTGCCCGAGCCGGTCGCACGCATCTATGCCTCGTTCGACACCAACACCGCCGCCGGCCGCGTCGCTACCGTCACCGGCGACTACCAGGCGCTGACCGGGCAGGCGCCGCTGCCGTTCGAACAGTGGCTGCAGGACCAGCGCGCGCAGTTGACGGCGTTGAAGCCGTAAGCGAATTCGGCGGCGCGCGCACGCAGGTGCGTGCTACTTGCCGATGCAGAAGCTGGAGAAGATCCGCCCGAGCAGGTCGTCGGCGCTGAGCGTGCCGACGATCTCGCCGAGCGCGGCATGGGCCAGGCGCAGTTCCTCGGCGGCCAGTTCCAGGCGTTCGTGCTGCAGTTCGGCCGTCGCCGCATCGGCATGAGTCGCGGCACGCTGCAGCGCATCGACGTGGCGGGCGCGCGCGGAGAACTCGCCGTCGCTGCCCTCGCCGGCCGCGGCGCCGGCGATCGCACGCAGCTGCGCATGCAGTTGCTCCAGGCCGCTCCCGGTCGCGGCGGAGACATAGACGCGCTCGGCGCTGGCCACGGGCACGGTGGCGAGCAGGTCGCTCTTGTTGTGGATCCACAGGCGCTGCGGCACGTCGGCGATGGCGTCGGCGATCGCCGCATGGCCGGCCTCGGCCTCGCGCGCATCGAGCACGATCAGCGCCAGGTCGGCGCGCTGCAGTTCCTGGCGCGCGCGCCGCATGCCCTCGCGCTCGATCGCATCGCCACCCTCGCGCAGGCCGGCGGTGTCGACCAGGGTCAGTTCCACGCCGTCCAGGCGCACGGTCTCGTGCAAGGTGTCGCGGGTCGTGCCAGCGATGTCGGTGACGATGGCGCGATCGCTGCCGGCCAGCGCGTTGAGCAGGGAACTCTTGCCTGCGTTCGGCGGGCCGACCAGCACCGCATGCAGGCCATCGCGCAGGCGCCGCCCGCGTTCGGCGTCGGCACGCAGTTGCGCCAGGTCCGCGCGCGCCTGCGCCAGGCCGGCGCGGACCTGCTCGCCGCCCAGCGTGTCCAGCGCCTCGTCGGCGAAATCGATCGCCGCCTCGATGTGGATACGCAGGCGGATCAGCTGTTCGGCCAGCTCGTCGACGCGACGCGAGAACACCCCGTCCAGCGAGCGTCGTGCCGCGCGTGCGGCGCGCAGGTCGCCGGCGGCGATCAGGTCGGCGATCGCCTCGGCCTGGGCCAGGTCGAGCTTGCGGTTGAGGAAGGCGCGCTCGCTGAACTCGCCTGGGCGCGCTGGCCGCGCGCCGAGTTCGCAGCAGCGCGCCACCAGGTGCCGAAGCAGCACCGGGCTGCCGTGCGCCTGCAGTTCCAGCACGTCCTCGCCGGTGAAGCTGCGCGGCGCCGGAAACCACAGCGCGATGCCGTCGTCCACGATCTCGCCGTGCGCGTCGCGAAAGCGCGCGTAGCGCGCGCTGCGTGGCATCAAGGGGCCCAGGCCCAGTCCATCGGCGATGGCCGCGGCCGCCGGACCGGACACGCGGACCACGCCGACACCGCCCGCACCAGGAGCGGTGGCGATGGCGGCGATGGTGTCGATGGCGGAAGACGGCATGGCGGAGGCAGCAGGTCGATAGCGCGGTGGATTACAGCGTCTGCAATTGCCCGCGCACGTAAGCCGCCGACGCGCCGTTGGGTTGCAGTTCCAGGTAGGTCTCGAAGGCGCGCTTGGCCTTGGCCGCATCGCCCAACTGGCGGTAGGCGTCGCCCAGGTTGACGTAGGCCACCGCGCGCGAGGGATCGATCTTCAGCGTGTTCTCCAGCCAGCGCACGGCCTGCGCGAACTTGCCCTGGCGATAGTAGATGAAGCCGAGATTGTTGGCCGCCAGCGCGAAGTCCGGGCGCAGCTTCAGCGCCTCGGTGAACTGCGCTTCGGCCTCGTCGTAGCGCTTCTCCTTGTACAGCTGCAGGCCGCGGTCGTTGGCGCGCTGCGCACGCTGCCGATCGGACACTGGACCGGCCGCCACCGGCACCGCCAGCGGCCGTTCGCCGCCCTGCAGGTCCTTGACCACCACTGCCGGCTTGGACGGAGCGGCCGGCGCGGCGGCGCTGCTGGTGCTGGCGTTCGGCGTCGCGGTCGACGCCGGCGCGGCCGCATCGACGCGATCGTTCATCGCGATCGCGGCCGAGGACAGTTGCTGCGTGCTGGCGGTGAGGAACTCTTCGCCCTCCGGCACCTGCAGCACGAACTCGCCGCCCTGCGAACCGGGCAGGCTGCCGAACGCAGGCGTCTGCTGCGAGATGCTCGACACCGCCGGCGCCACGTACGCGGCCAGTTCGGTGCCGGTGATCAGGCCATCGCCGTTGAGGTCGGCCTTGCCCGACAGCGCCTGCAGCAACACCCAGGTGAACACCGAGTGGCCGTTGGGGCCGCTGTCGGCGACCTGCTGGTCGGCGCCGCCGGCGGTGAGCATCTGCCGGGCGATGCGCCGCGCGTTCTCGCGCAGGTAGGCGCTGGTGCCACCGCCGCGGGTCAGGCCCAGGCCGCTGTAGCACGCGTCCATCACGAACAGCACGTGCTTGGCTTCCAGGCTCTCGGCGATGTCCTGGATCTCGGTCATCGGAATCGCGTCGGTGGCGAACTGCGCCGGATCCGAGTCGGCGGGCACGATGTAGCCGAGGTCGCGTCCGGAGGCCAGCTTGCGCGTTGCGCCATGGCCGGCGAAGAACACGAACACGCGGTCATTCTTGCCGACGCCGCCATGCGCCAGGCGGTCATGGAAGGCGGCCAGGATGTTGTTGCGGGTGGCCTCCTGGTTCTTCAGCACGATCACCTGCGACGACGGGAAACCGAAGCTGCCGGTCAGCGTCTGCGCGATGGCCTGCGCGTCGTTGGCCGCGTATTGCAGCTTGGGCCAGTGTGCGTAGTCGTCGATGCCGATCACGATGGCCCAGGACTTGTCGTAGCCGCTGGTCACCGCCGGTGCGGCGGCGTTGCTGGCCGCGCGCGCCACGCTGAAGTCGCGCCCGTTCCAGGCGGCGAACTGGTAGCCGTCGGCGCTGAGCCGGTCCAGGATCTGCGGCAGCGCCTTGACCGTGCGTTCGTGGATGTCGTGGAACAGCAGGATGCCGCGCTGCTCGCGGCCGACCTGCTCGAGCACGCGCTGCACGATGGATTCGGGCACCGGATCGGCCCAGTCCAGCGAATCCACGTTCCACATCACCGACTTCAGGCCGGCCTCGCCGAGGATCTGCATGCCCTCGGCGTTGCGCGCGCCGTAGGGGAAGCGGAACAGCGGCGCACGCTTGGCGTCGACCGCGCGCAGCATGCGGTCGGTGTCGAGGATCTGGCTGCGCAGCGCGGCGCCGGTTTCCTTGGACAGCTGCGCGTGGGTCAGGCTGTGGTTGCCGACGGTGTAGCCCTGCTCCATCAGGCTGCGGCTGACGCTGGCCAGCGGCGACAGATCGACCTTGCCGTCCGCTTCGAGCTTGCCCAGGTTGCGGCCGACTTCGAAGAACGTCGCCGGCACGTCGTAGCGCTTGAGGATGGCCACGATCTCGTCGGTGTACTCGCGATGCGGGCCGTCGTCGAAACTCAGCACCACGGTCTTGGGCGGCAGGTCGCGGCCGAACACCTCGCGGTCGCTGTCCTTCATCGACATCGGGTACGGGGTGATCACGCCGTAGTCGCGCAGGATCGCCTCGCGCGTGTACAGCGTGCCGAGGTGGGCGACGTAGTCCTCCCACTTCTCGCGCTTCTGCACGATCGCGCGGGTGCGGTCGAAGCGGCTGAAGATCGCGGTGATCTCGCGGTTGTAGGTGCGCTCGATCTCGTCGAGCGCTTCCAGGTCCTCGCCGATGCGCTGGTGCAGCTTGATCGCCGGCAGCGAGGAGTCCTTGCCGATGCGCAGCTGCCAGTCGGCGAGGACCTCGCGGAACGCCAGGCGGTCGGCGTCGTACAGGTCCGGCGCCGATTCGACGTAGTCCAGCAAGCTGCCGACCGCGGCGAAGCGCTGCGGGTCCGGCAGCGCCAGCAGCGCATCGAACTGCTTGGCCAGCGCCTCGCGGCGCTCCAGGCCCTCGTGGAACAGCTGCTGGCCGACGCCGCTGGAGGTTTGCCGGTCGGCCGGCGACTGCTTGGCCTCGTCGGCCAGCAACACGATGATCTTGCGCTGCGCCGCCAGCTGCGCCTGCAGGCCCTGCAGCAGCGCCGTCGCCTGGGACTGCAACGCCGGCGAGCCGGGGATGGCGATCGTCGGGGCGGGCGCCGCGGGCTTGGCGGCAGTGGCCTCGCTGCTCGCAGGCTGGCGCTGGCAGGCGGCCAGGGCCAACGCGAGCAGGCCGATCACGGCCAAGGACGGCGACAACGGACGACGGCGCTTGCGCATGACCACGGACTCGCGAGCAAGGCGATGCGGAAAACGCATGCAGCCGGCGCCTTCCCCGGCCGCATGCGCAACGCCCGCCGGAGGGCGGGCGTTGTCGGGTTTACTTCTTGGCCTTGGCTGGCGGCTTGCCGCTGCCGCCACCAGCGGCAGTGGCCGGTTCGCCGTGGCGCTTGGTCATCCACCACTGCTGCAGCAGACCCAGCGAACCGTTGGTGACCCAGTACAGCACCAGGCCGGATGGCACGAAGGCCATCATCACGCCGAACACCAGCGGCATGAACTGCATCATCTTGGCCTGCACCGGATCCATGCCCGGCGACGGCGTCAGCTTCTGCGTCAGCCACATCACCGCCACGTTGATCACCGGCAGGATGAAGTACGGATCGCGCGCGGTCAGGTCCTGGATCCAGGCGAACCACGGCGCCTGACGCAGTTCCACCGACTCCACCAGCACCCAGTACAGCGCGAAGAAGATCGGCATCTGGATCAGCACCGGCAGGCAGCCGCCCATCGGGTTGATCTTCTCCTTCTTGTACAGCTCCATCATCGCCGTCTGGAACTTCTGCTTGTCGTCGCCGTAGCGCTCCTTGAGCTGCTGGATGCGCGGCTGGAACTTGCGCATCTTGGCCATGCTCTTGTACTGCGCGGCCGACAGCGGGTACAGCATCAGCTTCAGCAGCACCACCAGACCGACGATCGACCAGCCCCAGTTGCCGATCAGGCTGTGCAAATGACTCAGGATCCAGAACAGTCCTTGGCCCAGCATCGCAGGCAAGGTGAAACGGCTGTAATCGACCACGCGATCCAGCCCCTTCACCTGCTCCTTGGCGATCTGATTGACCAGCTTCGGGCCCACCCACAGCCGCGCTTCGGTGCTGGCGCTGGCCCCCGGTGCCACGGTGAAACCCGGGCCGCGCGCTTCGACCACATGCCGCGGACCGTCGTTGGACAGCACGAACAGGGAATCCTGGTCGTCCTGCGGAATCCAGCTGGTGAAGAAATGGTGCTGCAGCAGCGCGATCCAGCCACCCTTCACGGTCTGGTTCAGCGGGCCATCTTCCAAGTAGTCCTTGAACGCACGACGCTGGTAGCCATCAGCCAGGCTGAACCAGGTGGCGCCGTTGAAGCTGAAGGAATCCGGGTTGGTCATGCCGCGGCTGACGATGGTCGGCACCCGGCTCAGCTTGCGGAACACATAACCCTGCCACGGCTTGCTGCCGTGGTTGACGACCTCGTCGCGCACCTGCACGGCGTAGTGGCCGCGCTGCAGAGTGTAGATGCGACGGATCGTGACGCCGTCCGGGCCGTTCCACACGAACGGCACCTGCAGGCTGTCCTGGCCCTTGGCCAGCACGTAGTCCTTGCCCGGCTGCTCGGGGCGGAAACCGCCCGGGCCCGGCGACGGCGAATTGCGCTCGCCGACCCAGCCGCTGGTGGCGGTGTACGGATGCGCCGCATCCTCGGTCAGCAGCTGCACCGGCGGGCTGCCGGGCTGCTTGGTCTGCGGGAACAGCAGCAGGTCGGCGTCGAACACGCTGCGGCCGTCCAGGGTCAGGCGCAGCACGTCGGTGGTGACGGTGACCCGCGGCGCGGCGCTGGCGGCGGCGGTCTCGGGCGTGGTGCTGGCCGGCGCGGTGCCGGGCACCGTGGCCTGCGGAACGGCCGGCGCATGCGTGGCGCCGGCATCGGCGTCCTGCGCCGGCGGCACCGTGGTCGCCGCCGCGACCGTCGCCGCGTTGGCGTTCGGCGCGTGTTCCTTGTTCCATTCCATCCACAACAGCGCCGCGACCATCAGCCAGGCGAAAATCAGGAAAAGGCGGGTCTGGTTCATCGGACAGGCAAGCTCGGCTCAGCCAGAAGCAGGTTCTGACGTGGATGTGGGGGAAGAAGGACGATCGGGCGGCGGCATTGTGCCGTCCGCGGCCGGGGCCGGCAATGCGCCGGCGCGACGCAGCAGGCGCAGATAGGCCTGGCGCAGTTGATCGCCGCTGGCCTGGGCGGCGGCGCTGCGCGCCACCACCACGTAATCGCCGGGCGCCAGCCACGGCAACAGCTGCCGCGTGGCCTCGCGCAGCACGCGCTTGATGCGATTGCGCACGACTGCGCGCTTGTCGACCTTGCGCGACACCGCCAGGCCCAGCCGCGCCGGGTGCGGCGCACTGCGGCAGTGCAGGCTCATCAGCGGCTCGGAACAGCGGCGCGCGGCATCGAACACGACACGGTATTCCGCAGACGTGCGAACCCGCGCAGAGCGAGGAAATCGCCTACGCGGGTCGGGATGATTCACGGTCCGGATTGCAGGCGCCGCCTGGGGCGGCGAAGCAATCAAGCGCTCAGGCGCTTGCGGCCCTTGGCGCGGCGACGGGCCAGGATCTTGCGGCCGTCGGCGGTAGCCATACGGGCACGGAAGCCGTGGTCGCGCTTGCGCTTGAGGTTGCTGGGCTGGAAGGTGCGCTTGGTGGCCATCGGGGCGCTCTGATCTGAATGGGGCGGAAAGAACCGGAAATTCTATAGGAGCACTCACGCCGCGGTCAACTCCCTGTATTGACCGCGGGAGAGGACGGCAGCACCCGGCCTGTGGATGAATCTGTGAATAGCCGTGGGAAAACCATTCCCGACCCTGCGCGCCGGTGGTAGTCTGATCCATCCGCTTTCCTCTCCCACCGGCCGAATGCGCCGCGCCCGAGCGCGCCCTTCATGCCCGGTCTATCGACGAATTTAGATCTG